>NZ_BCSN01000044.1 GCF_001570885.1 Micrococcus lylae NBRC 15355
GGGCGTGAGAGCCTGGAGCGGATGTCCAGGCTCTCACGCCCCTCCGCTGCGTCCGCAGCCGCTGCCGAGCTCCGCCGCGCCCGCTGGGCCGCGACGTTCGCGTTCCTCACCAACGGCGCCCTGTTCGGCGCGCTGATCCCCCACTATCCGGAGGCGAAGTCCGCCTTCGGACTCGGCGCCGGCGAGTTCGGCCTGCTGGTGATCGCCCTGACGCTGGGCGCGGCGCTCACCGGCAGCATGCCGGCACCGATCCTGCGCCGGGTCGGCAGTCGCCGTGTGGTGCTCTATGGCACGCTCCTGCTGGCGGTGCTCGTCTCCGGTGCCGGTCTCGCCGTGGACGCCGCGGCGGCCGTCCGCGGGGACGGCGGCCTGCCCTGGGGCGGCTTCGTCTGGGTCTTCGCGGGCCTGCTGTTCGTCTGCGGCATCGGCGACGCGATCGTGGACACCGCGCAGAACGCCCAGGGCATCCGTGTGCAGACCGTGCTCCGCCGGCCGGTGCTGACCTCCATGCATGCCGGGTGGAGCATCGGTGCCGCCGCCGGAGCAGGCCTCGGTGCGCTCTCGGTGGGCGCCGGGCTGCCGATGTCCGTGCACCTGGGCCTGAACGGCCTGGCCTGCGCCGTCATCCTGCTGCTGGTCCACCGCCGGTTCCTCCCGGACGCCCCTTCACGTCCCGACGACGGCCCCGCGCCGTCGACGGAGACCGTGGCCTCCGACTCGGCCTCGCCCCAGGCCGTCGAGGCGGCCGACCGCGGCGGGCCCTCCACGGCACCGGACGCCGCCACGGATTCCGCCCGGACTCCGACCCGCACCGGCGCCTACCTGGCGCTCGTGCCGATCGTGGTGATCGCGATGGCCGGGTTCAGCGTGGAGGAGTTCGGCAACGCGTGGACCTCGCTCTTCCTGCAGACCGAGCGGGGCCTGGACGCCGCCGTCGCCGGCCTGGGCGCCTCCACTCTGCTGCTCGCCCAGTTCCTCGGCCGCCTGACCGGCGACCGCGTCCTCGCGGCGCTGGGCCGCCGCACCACGCTCACGGTGGGGCTGTCCTGTGTGGTCCTCGGCCTGCTGCTGGTGTTGTTCACCGCTGCCCTGCCGGTGGTGCTCTCCGGCCTGGCGCTGTGCGGCCTCGGCTGCGCGGTGGTGGTCCCCACCGCCTACGCGCTCGGCGATGAGGTCCCCGGCCTGCCGGCGCAGACCGGCCTGGCGATCGTGTCCTGGCTGATGCGTGTGGCCGGCATCGGTCTGAGCCCGCTGGTCGGCCTGCTGGCCACGACGGTGCCGCTCACCCTGGCCCTGCTGGTCTTCCCCGTGCTGGCCGCGCTCGGTGTGCTGTGCTCACTGGTCCTGCACCGCGCCGGCCACCGCTGAGCCGTCACGGCCGGCCCCACACAACGCGACGCCCCGCACCGGACGGTGCGGGGCGTCGCCGTGCGCGGACTGTCAGTCGTCGTCGATGTCGCCGGCCAAGGCCTTGGCCGCCAGGGACTCCTCGGTGGCGGCCTCCCAGACCTCCTTGGCCGCGGAGCCGTTGAGGACCACCAGCAGCAGGCCGACGATGATGTCCGCCCAGCCGGAGGCCGTCAGCGCGGTGGCGCCGGCCAGGGCGATGAGCACCACGCCGGCGATCAGGTCATTGCGGGCGGCGAGCCAGGCGGCCCGGGTGAGGGAGCCGCCGTCGGCCCGGAAGCGGGAGAGCAGCAGGACGCAGACGAGGTTCACGACGACCGCGCCGACGGCCGTCCATAAGAGGACGCCGGCGGCCGGCGGCTCGGGGTCGCCCATCTTCGCCACCGCCATGACCAGCGCCGCGAGGGCCGGCAGCACGATGATCACGGCCATCGCCTTGCCCACCGCCGCACGCTTCGAGAGCGTCCAGCCGAGGGCGATGAAGATCAGCAGGTTGACGGCGAAGTCCTCGAAGAAGTCCACCGAGTCCGCCACCAGGGCCACGGAGCGGATGGACAGCGCCACGGCGATCTCCACCACCATGTAGGCCAGGTTCAGCACGGCCACCGTCAGCACGGTGGCCCTCAGGGCGCGCACCCGCGCCGGGTCCTGGACCGTCTCCCCGGCGCCGGGATTCCCGACGACGGCCGCCTCGTCCGGCTCACGGCCGGCGGTGTTCATGCGGTCGCCACCACGGAGGCGTCGGCGAGCACCTGGGCGTAGCCGGCGGTGAGCAGGCCGTCCACGATCGGTGCCAGGGCCGTCATGGAGTCGTCCACCTCGATCTGCACGGGGTGCTGGACCACGAGCAGGGCGAGCAGGTCGGCCACGGCCTGCTTAGCCTCGGTGTCCTCCAGCTCGGGGTCCCAGCCGAGCAGCACGTCGGCCGGGTCCTCCTGGCGTTCGGCCGTGTAGGAGACGGCGAACGCGCGGATGGCCCCGCCGTCGGCGCCGGGCCGGTCGCGCAGGACCACGGCGCCGGCGGCGCCGGTGTCCGGGCCCAGCAGCATCTGCTGGGCCTGACCGAGGCTCATCTCGGCCGGGTCCCACTCATGGACACCGTTGTAGAACGCGGCCACGGCACGGGTGAGCTCCACGGAGCCGGTGGAGGACTCCTCGAGGCTCACGCCCTCCGGGGTCTGATCGGTGCGCAGCGTCGGCAGCGCCACGGAGCGTGCGGCCACGGCCACGCGCCGGGAGCGCTGGATCCGGGTGAAGCCCCGGGCGGCGAGGAAGCCGCCGGTCGCCTCGGCCTGGGCCGCACGCTCGGCGTGGGACTCGAGGTCGAGCTCCGGCAGCTCCTCCCCCTCGGCCACCGTCCTGGTGTCCTCGGGGGCGAGGCCGTAGCGGGACTTGAGCGCCGTCGTCGTGACCTCACCGGCGGCGTGCGCCGCCGTGACGATCCGGCGCAGAGCGTCCAGGAGGGCGGAGCCGATGCCGCGGCCGCGCTCGGAGGCGGCGGTCTCCACGTAGAGCCAGAGCCGCTGCGGGTGCAGCGAGGAGGCATAGACCACGGCGGCGCCCACGGGGACGGAGTCCACCTCGGCCACGATGCACCGACGCCACGGGGTGTCCGAGGAGGCGGCCAGCATGGCGCGGTCCTGGTGCTGCTGCACGTCCACGGGGTCGCCGAAGACCTCCAGCAGCCGCAGGTCGTCGCCGTCCTCCCACGCCCGCAGGGTCAGCCCCTCCGGAGCGGTACGGGCGCTGCCGTTCTGCTGCGCGCCGGTCACTTGACCAGACGCTCCAGCAGGTAGGACTTCACCTGGGACAGGGCCACGCGCTCCTGGGCCATGGTGTCCCGCTCGCGGATGGTGACGGCCTGGTCCTCGAGGGTGTCGAAGTCCACGGTGATGCAGTACGGGGTGCCGATCTCGTCCTGGCGGCGGTAGCGGCGGCCGATGGCCCCGGCGTCGTCGTCCTCGACGTTCCACAGGCCGCGCAGCTCCGTCGCGAGGGACTGGGTGGCGGGCTGCAACTCGGGCTTCTTGGACAGCGGGAGCACGGCGGCCTTGACCGGGGCCAGGCGCGGGTCCAGCTTCAGCACGGTGCGCACGTCCACGCCGCCCTTGGTGTTCGGGGCCTCGTCCTCCGCGTAGGCGTCCACGAGGAACGCCATCATGGCGCGGGTCAGGCCGAAGGACGGCTCGATCACGTACGGGGTGTAGTGCTCGTTGGCGGCCTGGTCGAAGTACTGCATCTTCGTGCCCGAGTGCTCGGTGTGCTGGGACAGGTCGTAGTCCGTGCGGTTGGCCACGCCCATAAGCTCGCCCCAGCCCTCGCCGCCGCCGAAGCCAAAGCGGTACTCCAGGTCGATGGTGCCGTCCGAGTAGTGCGCGCGCTCCTCGGCGGGGACGTCGAACCTGCGGAGGTTGTCCGGGTTGATCCCGAGGTCCACGAACCAGTTCCAGCACTCCTCCACCCAGCGGTCGAAGTGCTCCTGCGCCTGTGCCGGCGGCACGAAGTACTCGATCTCCATCTGCTCGAACTCGCGGGTGCGGAAGATGAAGTTGCCCGGGGTGATCTCGTTGCGGAACGCCTTGCCGATCTGGCCGATGCCGAACGGAGGCTTCTTGCGGGCGGCGTTCACCACGTTGAGGAAGTTCACGAAGATGCCCTGCGCCGTCTCCGGGCGCATGTAGTGCAGGCCCTCCTCGTTGTCCACGGGGCCGAGGAAGGTCTTCATCAGGCCGGAGAACAGCTGGGGCTCGGTGAACTCGCCGCGGGTGCCGCAGTCTGGGCACACCACTTCCGCCATGGACTCGGGCATGCGGCCCTTCTTCGCCTCGAAGGCCTCCTCCAGGTGGTCCTGGCGGTGGCGCCTGTGGCAGGAGGTGCACTCCACCAGCGGGTCGGTGAAGGTGTCCACGTGGCCGGAGGCCTTCCACACATCGCGGGGCAGGATGATGGACGAGTCCAGGCCGACCATGTCCGCGCGGGAGCGCACGAAGGTCTTCCACCACTCGTTCTTGATGTTCTCCTTCAGCTCCACGCCGAGCGGCCCGTAGTCCCAGGCCGAGCGGGAACCGCCGTAGATCTCACCGGCCTGGAACACGAAGCCTCGGCGCTTGGCGAGGTTGATGACGTTGTCCAGCGGGGACTTGGCAGCCATGGGTGAATGTCACTTCCGTCCTGGGTGTGGGGCGCCCCGCACATGGCGGCGGGGCGATGGGCGGCGGGCCGGCGGCGTCCGGGCATGGCCGAATCACGCGCACGACTCGCGTGAGGGCAAGCCTACCGGGGACAATGGGCCTCATGGCTTCCGACGCACAGCCCCTGCCCATCCGTGACGAGACCATCCGCCTCGGCCAGGCCCTCAAGCTCGCCTCCCTCGTGGAGGACGGCGCCATGGCCCGCGACGTGATCCAGGACGGCATGGTGACCGTGAACGGCGAGGTCCGCACCCAGCGCGGCGCGCAGCTGCACGACGGAGACGTGGTGGAGTTCAACGGCGAGTCGATCGTGATCGAGGCGCCGTGAGGCTGAGTCAGCCCCTCCCCGGCACCACCTGGTCCAGGTACTGCACCACGTGGGTGAGCTCCTGCGGGTGGACGGCGTGGCCGAGGCCGGCGTAGACGATCTTCGTCATGTCCACATGTTCGTTGAGCCAGCCGTGGGTGGCCTCCACGCGGGCCTCGGAGATGATCGGGTCCTCCTGGCCGCGACCCCAGAAGACCTTCGGCCGGACGCGGGCGACCTCGTCGTCCCGGTCGAAGAGGGTGGCGAGCTCGGGCTCGGCGCGGTCCGGGTCGGCGACGAAGCCGGACAGGCCCACGGTGCAGGCGTAGGCGGCCGGGTCCAGGCGCAGCAGGGACATGGCCATCGCCATGCCCTGGGAGAAGCCGAGCAGGGTCACGGACCGGAAGTCTGCGCGGACGGACTCCACCCAGGCCTGCAGTGATTCAACGGCGGCGCGCACGGACGGGGCGTCCGAACCGATCTCCCCGGTCACCGGGTCCTGGGACAGCGGGAACCAGGCGAAGCCGCCCATCGGGATCTGCAGCGGCGCGCGCACGGAGGCCACGGTGAGACGCTCCGGGAACTCGCGGGCCAGGCCGAACAGGTCGTTCTCGTCCGCGCCGAAGCCGTGCAGCATCACCAGCAGGTGATCGGTGCGCTCCCCCTCAGGGTGGGACCAGCGGACGGTGAACTCGGTGGTGGAAGTCATGGCGTCCAGCGTATGCGGAGCAACCGAAGTGGAGCATCCCGCTCCGATTCCTTGTTCCACATGCCCTTTGGGGTCCAGAATGCACTGTTGTGACGACTCCGCACCCAGACTCCTCCACAGCCTCCCGTCCCGACGACGCCTCCCCTGCCGCCTCGCCCACCACGCATCCGTGGCGCCGCTACGTGGCCCTGGGCGACTCGTTCACCGAGGGCATCGGCGACCCGGTGGCCGAGAAGCCGGGCTACCACCGCGGCTGGGCCGACCGCGTGGCCGAAGAACTCGCCCGCCTCACCCCGGACGACGAGCGCTTCGCCTACGCCAACCTTGCAGTGCGCGGCAAGCTCCTGGACCAGATCGCAGCGGACCAGATCGACCCCGCCCTCGAGCTGCAGCCGGACCTGGTCAGCATCTGCGCCGGCGGCAATGACATCCTTCGCCGGGCGGACCCGGACGAGGTGGCCGTCCGGCTGGACACCGCGGTCGAGCGGCTGTCCGCCTCCGGGGCCACCATCCTCCTCTTCAACGCCACGGACGTGAAGGAGACCCCGGTGCTCGGCCGCATCCGCGGCAAGGTGGCCATCTACAACGAGAACGTCCGCACCATCGCCGCCCGCCACGACTGCCTGGTCCCGGACATGTGGTCCCTGAAGGTCCTCTCCCGCCCGGAGATGTGGGCCGAGGACCGCCTGCACTTCTCCCCCACCGGACATCACACGATCGCGGCGATGGTCCTGGAGACGCTGAACGTGGAGCACGACCTGGAGCCGTTCGTGCCCAAGCCGCTGCCGCCGCGGAACTGGCGCCACGCGCGGGCCGAGGACGTCGTGTGGGCGCGCACCCACCTGGTGCCGTGGGTCATCCGCCGCATCAAGGGCGTCTCCTCCGGAGACGGCCGCAGCGCCAAGCGCCCCGACGCCGCTCCCCTGTTCGGCGCGGACATGCCGCACGGCTCGGACTACAACGAGGGCTGAGAACCCGCCGCCCCGACGACGGCCCGGACGCACAAGGGGTGCGTCCGGGCCGCCGTCGGCTCAGAGGGCCAGGTCCTGCCGGAGTTGCTCGGCGACCTGCCCGTAGTGGACGAGGAAGCCGTCATGCCCGAGCGGTGAGTCGATCATGTGCACCTGCGGCCGGGCCGGCAGCAGCGCGGCCAGTTCGTGGGACTCGGCGGGCAGGTAGAGCCGGTCGGTCTCCACGGCGGCCACGAAGGCCCGGCCTGTGAACCGCCGCAGCGCCTCGGCCACGCCCCCACGGCCACGGCTGACGTCATGGCTCATGAGGGCCTCGGTGAGGGTCAGGTAGGCGTTCGCGTCGAACCGGCCGACCAGCTTGGAGGCCTGATGGTCCAGGTAGGACTCCACCTGGTACCGGCCCAGACGCTCTCCTGCCGCCGTGCCGAAGGGATCCTCCTCACCCTGGTGGCGGCGCCCGAACCTCACGGCCAGCTCCTCGGCGCTGCGGTAGGTGATGTGGGCGATGCGCCGGGCGATGCCGAGGCCGGCCTCGGGCTGCGGACCTCCGTAGTAGTCACCGCCCCGGAACTGCGGGTCGAGGCGGATGGCCTGTGCCTGGGACTGGGCGAAGGCGATCTGCTCGGCACTCGAGTGCGCGGTCGACGCCAGCACCCCCACGCCCGCCACACGGTCCGGCCTGCTCACGGCCCACTCCAGGGCCCGGGCGCCGCCCATCGACCCGCCGATCGCGGCATGCCAGCGGGCGATGCCGAGGTGGTCGGCCAGCCGTGCCTCCGCCTCCACCGCATCGCGCAGGGTGATGAACGGGAACCGCGAGCCCCACGGACGTCCGTCCGGGGCCGGGCTCGCCGGGCCGGTGGAACCGGAGCAGCCGCCCACCATGTTCGGGGCCACCACGAACCAGCGGTCCGTGTCCACGGCGCGGCCGGGACCGACGAGCTCATCCCACCAGCCGGTCCTCGGGTCCTGGCGGTGGGCGGCCACGTGGGTGTCTCCCGTGAGGGCGTGGAGGACCAGCACGGCGTTGGTGCCCTCGGCGTTCAGCGTGCCCCACGTCTCATAGGCGAGCTCCACCGCCGGCAGGTGGCCGCCGGTCTCCGTGTCCAGCGGCCCGACGCAGAGCCGGTGGAACCCGCCGGCGGGCAGATCGGTGCGGGTGCCCCTGACGTCCACCGCGGTCACCGGGCCTCCCCTGCGGAGGCGGCCGGGCCGTCGTCGTGCCTCACGGCGCCGGAGGCGGCGGCGAAGCCGGTCTCGAGGTCCGCGAGGATGTCCTCGATCGATTCCAGGCCCACGGAGAGGCGGACCAGGCCCGGGGTGACGCCGGTGGCGCGCTGTTCGTCCTCGGTGAGCTGGGAATGGGTGGTGGAGGCCGGATGGATCACCAGCGAACGGACGTCGCCCACGTTCGCCACATGGTGGTGCAGGGTCAAAGCGTCCACGAAGGCCGCGCCGGCCTCGCGGCCGCCGGCGATCTCGAAGGAGACGATCGCACCGGCGCCGCGCGGGAACAGCTCCTTCGCACGGACGTTCCACCGGCTCGAGGCGTGCTCGGGATGGACCACGGCCTCCACCTGCCCGTGGCCGTCCAGGTACTCGACGACCCGGCGGGCGTTGGCCACGTGGCGCTCCATGCGCAGGGACAGGGTCTCCAGGCCGAGGTTCACCAGGAAGGCGTTGAACGGGGAGATCGCCGATCCGTAGTCACGGAGCAGCTGCACGCGGGCCTTGAGGATGTAGGAGAGGTTCACGCCGAAGGCACCGTCGGCACCGAGGTCCCGAGCGTAGACGAGGCCGTGGTAGGACTCGTCCGGCTCGGTGAAGCCTCCGAAGCGCTCGGGGTACCTGCCGTAGTCGAAGGTGCCGGCGTCCACGATCACGCCGGCCATGGCCGCGGCGTGGCCGCCGAGGTACTTGGTGGCCGAGTGGGTGACCACGTCCGCACCGTGCTCGATCGGCCGGAACAGGTACGGCGAGGCCAGGGTGTTGTCCACGATCAGCGGGACACCGGCCTCGTGGGCGACGGCGGCGACTCCGGCGACGTCCAACACGTCTCCGCGCGGGTTGCCGAGGGACTCGCCGAAGAACGCCTTGGTCTCCGGGCGGACGGCGGCCCGCCACTGCTCCAGGTCGTCCGGGTCCTGCACGAAGGTGGTCCGGACCCCGACCTTGGCCAGGGTGTGCTTGAAGAGGTTCTGTGTGCCGCCGTAGAGCGAGGTGGAGCCCACCACGTGGTCTCCGGCGCCGGCGACGTTGAGGATCGCGAACGTGGTGGCTGACTGCCCGGAGGACAGCAGCAGCGCACCCACGCCGCCCTCGAGCGCGGCGATCTTCTCCTCCACCGCCTGCTGGGTGGGGTTGCCGATCCGCGTGTACAGCGGGTCCAGGTCCGCCAGCGCGAAGCGGTCCGCGGCAACCTGGGAGCTGGGGAAGTCGAAGGACGTGGTCTGCACGATCGGCAGAGCGGTGGCGCCGTGGGCGTGGGGCTGCTCGGCGCCGGCGTGGATCTGACGGGTCTCGAAGCCCCAGGCCTCGGCGGCGGGGGTCTCGGCGTTCGCGGAGGTGCTCGTCTCAGGGGCGCTGTTCTGGGTGGTCATGGCGGATTCCTGGGGCTGTCAGGGTCGGCCATGCCCCCGCGCCTCGGACTGCCGTGGACCTTGAGCAGGTCCGGGGCTCTGGCACGCCCGTGCGGGAGCGGGCGCATGACACGACCGCGCTTGCCGGGCCCCGGTCTGGGGCCGGCCTGGTCGTCACCCGGGGCACCCCGCCGCGGTGGGGAGGGTTGCCGGCCAGAATGCCGGGGCACTGGTGCTGGCTCTCGTGACCGTGACGCCAGTGTGGCATCGGGGACACACCGACCGCACACCGGCTCGTCACGATTTCATGTCCTTCGTCACACAGGGCTAGCCTGAGCCTCACGACAGCCCGGCTGACATCCCCTGGGCCGACGAGAGGACGATCTTCGTGAGCACCATCCGCCTGGACCATGTGTCCTACGCCGCCGGCCCCGAGGGCCTCGACGCCACCGTGGAACGGGTTTCCGACGCCCTCGGCGTGGAGCGCGTGAAGGGCGGCGTGCACCCTCGGTTCGGCACCCGCAACGCCCTGTTCCCCATGGCCCACGGCCAGTACCTGGAGGTCGTGGAGGTCCTGGACCACCCGGCGGCGGCGAACGCCCCGTTCGGCCAGGCCGTGCGCTCCCGCTCCGAGCAGGGCGGCGGCTGGATGGGCTGGGTCGTGGCCACAGACGACCTCTCCGCCTTCGAAGAGCGCCTCGGCCGCTCCGCCGTGCCCGGCAACCGCAAGTTCCCGGACGGCCGCGAGCTGACCTGGAAGCAGATCGGCATCAAGGGCCTGATCGCGGACCCGCAGGTCCCGTACCTGGTCTGCTGGGACGAGGGCACCGAGGACCTCCACCCCTCCCTGGCGGCCCCGGCGCAGGCCTCGATCTCCTCGCTCACCCTGGCCGGCTCCCGCGAGCGTGTCCGCTCCTGGCTGGGCCTGGACGATCCGTCCCAGAAGGTCGAGGACCTCACCATCGAGTACGCCGCGCCCTCGGGCACCCCGGGCCTGCTGACCGTGCGGTTCGAGACCCCCCGGGGCACCGTCACCCTCTGACGGCCGCCCTCACCCGCGGCGCTCTTCCCGGCGGCCTCCCCCGGCGCTCTTCCTGACGGCCACCCCCCCCTGCGCCCTTCCTGACGGCCTCCCCCCTGCGCCCTTCCTGACGGCCCCCGGCGCTCTTCGCCTACTGGTCTGCTGGCCTACTTGTCTACTGGTGAGGACACACCGTCTGGCACCCCTCCTGCGCGGGCGATGAGGGTGTGTCCTCACCAGTTGGCAGGTGAGTCCTCACCAGTTGGCATCGGACGGGGACGGACCGGACGTCGGACAGGGCATCGGACCGGGCCTCGGACGGGGACGGTCAGGTGCCGAACCAGCCCAGCTGGGCCAGCAGCGGGGCGGCGACGAACCCGGTGACGTCCAGCAGCAGGTGGGCGACGACCAGCGGCATGACGCGGCGCCAGCGCAGGTAGAACAGCACGAAGACGACGCCCATCGCCGCGTTGCCCAGTCCGGGGCCGATGCCCTGGTACAGGTGGTAGCCGGCGCGGAGCACGGCGAGCCCGATCACGATCGTGGTGACGCGGACCGGCAGGAAGGCACCGGTGTCCGTGGTGCGCGGGGCCGGCAGCTGCGGCGCCTGCTCCCCCGCCAGACCACAGGAGCGCAGCTGCTGCAGATAGGACAGCCGGTCCACCATCCAGGCGACCACGATGACCTCCTCCACCAGCGCATGGCGCAGGGCGGACAGGACCAGCACGGGCACGGCGTACCAGGTGTCGTCCATGGCGGAGCCGACGATCGCCGTGGTGGCGCCGAGGGCGCGGCCTCCCGCGTAGACGGCCAGGGTGCCCAGACCCATCACGAGGAACAGCAGGGCGCCCCAGCCGAGGTCCGCCCACGGACGGCGGAAGTCCAGGCCGAACGCGCAGAACGGGTTGCGGCCGCGCAGCCGGACCAGGTGGAGCACGAGGGCCACCGGGACGAGGGCGAAGCCGATGTTCAGCAGCTGGTAGGTGAGGTCGAAGACCCATCGGTTGTTCAGGACCGGGTTGAGGACGGTCGTCTGGTCCTGCAGCGGCCCCTGGGTCATCTTGTCCAGCAGCTGCACCACGGCGTAGACCGCGGACTTGCCCAGGGACAGGCCGAGGACGATCGCGACCTCCCAGCGGACGGTGCGCGCCGAAGGGGCGGGCAGCGCGCCGGAGGGGCGTGCCGTCGTCGGGCCCTGACTGGCCTGGGTGGTGGTTCCGGAGGTGCTCACGTGCGCAGTGTAGGTCCGTCCGCCGGGGGTACGGTGTCAGTCATGGCGTCGGATCCGCTTCCCTCAGAGATCGGGCTCGCGCGCACCTGCGCCGAGCGACTGCTGCCCCACGTGGACGCCCGGACCGCCGAGCGGCTGACCGGAGCGCGCTGGGATGCCGGACGTGTGGAGGAGTCCGGCCAGTTCCACCGGGTGCTCGTCCTGGACGACGTGGCCGTGCTGCGCATGACGCGGATGGCGGAGGCCGGTGCCGCCCCCGGCACCTGCTGGGCGCCGGACGACTCCCCGGCCTTCCACCTTCCTCGTCGCATGGGCCTGCTGCAGGCGCTGGCCGCACGGGGCCTGCCGTTCTCCGTGCCGGCGCCGCTGTCCGAGGTGTGGCACGCCGAGACGGCTGAGGGCGTGCCGCTGACCGCGGCGGTGCTGCAGCCCTACCTGCCCGGCCAGCCGCATCCGGTGCACGAGGGCGACCCGGCAGTGCTGCGCGGGATCGTGGACGCCCTGGACGCCGTGGACGTCACGGATGGGGATGTGGCCGCAGGGCTCGGCCCGGCGTGGGCCTTCCGCGGACCGTGGACGGACGAGCGCATCCAGGCACTGCGGGCGCTGCCGGCGGCGTTGCCGGCCGAGCATGCCGGAGCCCTGCCGCAGTCCTGGCAGGAGGCGGTGGAGGTCATCGCGACGACGGTCCGCACCTGGTTCTCCGAGCCCGCCGTGGCGCCGCGGCTGGTCCACGGGGACCTGGCCGGCCACAACCTGCGCTGGGTGCCCGTCCCCGGCGAGGGCGACGCGGTCGTGTGGAGGCTCGCGGGCATCCTCGACTGGGACCTGGCGCATGCCGGAGACCCGGCACGGAACGTCGCGGACCTGGCGATCTGGCACGGCCAGGACCTCATCGACGAGATCGCCCGGGACACGGACGAGGCCGGCCGGGTCCGTGTGTGGCTCGGCAACGCGGCACTCGAGGCGCTGGACGACGCCCGCGCACGGCAGGAGCTCACCGGCCGGCCGCTGCGCTGGGACAAGCTGCTGCGGAAGGTCCTGCCGCGCATCGAGCGGGCGATGACCGCGTTCTGAGCCCCTGGCGCTGTCGCTCGCAGAACCGGAGCCGCCGCGCGCCGTCCGGTCCGCTTCCCAGGCATTTTCGCTGACGATATGGGAGGGGCCCGGACCGCGGCCGGTCTCGACACTTTCACGAACGAAAGCGCCCGCTGACGATATGGGAGGGGCCCGGACCCCAGCCGGTGAGCCGGTGGTCCGGGCCCGTCTCGCCCGAGCGTTGACTCGGGCCGAGCCTCGGCGTCGTCTCGGGCCGATCAGCCCTGCACGGCGGCGCGGGCCTTCACGAAGGCCTGCACGGCGTTCTCCACGTCCTCCTCGGAGTGGGCGGCGGAGAGCTGCACGCGGATGCGGGCGGCGCCCTTCGGGACCACCGGGTAGGAGAAGGCGGTGACGTAGACGCCCTGGTCCAGCATGGCGTCGGCCACGCGGGCGGCCAGCGCCGCGTCGCCGAACATCACGGGGACGATGGCGTGCTCGCCGTCGAGCAGCTCGAAGCCCTCCTCGGTCATGCGACGGCGGAACAGGGCCGCGTTGTCGAAGAGGGTCTTGCGCAGGGCGGCGGAGCCCTCCACGAGGTCCAGGGCGGTGAGGGTGGCGGCCACGATCACCGGGGCCACGGAGTTGGAGAACAGGTAGGGGCGGCCACGCTGGCGCAGCACCTCCACGATCTCCTTGCGGCCGGACACGTAGCCGCCGGAGGCGCCGCCGAGGGCCTTGCCGAAGGTGCCGGTGTAGATGTCCACGCGGTCGGAGACGCCGGCGTGCTCGGGGGTGCCGGCACCGGTGGCGCCCATGAAGCCCACGGCGTGGGAGTCATCCACCATCACCAGGGCGCCGTACTCCTCGGCGAGGTCGCAGATCTGCTCCAGCGGGGCCAGGTAGCCGTCCATGGAGAACACCCCGTCGGTGACGATCACCGTGCGGCGGGCGCCGGCGCCGTCGTTCAGCTCCTTGGTGGCCTCCAGCTGGGCGCGCAGGTCCTCCATGTCCTGGTTGGCGTAGCGGAAGCGGTGCGCCTTGGACAGGCGGATGCCGTCGATGATCGAGGCGTGGTTCAGCGCGTCCGAGATGATGGCGTCCTCGCGGCCGAACAGGGGCTCGAAGACGGCGCCGTTGGCGTCGAAGCAGCTGGAGAACAGGATCGTGTCCTCGGTGCCGAGGAACGCGGACAGGCGCTGCTCGAGTTCGACGTGCATGTCCTGGGTGCCGCAGATGAAGCGGACGGAGGCCATGCCGAAGCCGCGCTCGTCCAGGGCCTTCTTGGCGGACTCGATCAGCCGTTCGTCGTCCGCCAGGCCGAGGTAGTTGTTGGCGCAGAAGTTCAGCACCGGCTTGGGCTGGGCGTCCTCGGCACCGGCCGCAGTGGCCTGCACGTGGGCGGACTGCGGGGTGGTGATGGCCCGCTCGTGCTTGTAGAGGCCGGACTCGCGGAGCTCGTTCAGCTCGGCGGCCAGCTGGTCCTTGAATGCGTACATCAGAGGTTCCTCCAGTCCAGGACGATCTTTCCGGTGGCGCCGGCACGGGCGGCGTCGAAGCCGCGCTGCCAGTCATGGGCGGGGATGACGTCGGTGACGACCGACTCGATCTGCTTCAGCAGGGCGGGGTTCGACTGCAGCATCGCGGACATCGCGTACCAAGTCTCGAACATCTCGCGGCCGTAGATGCCCTTGATGGTGATCATGTGGGTCACCACGGACTGCCAGTCGATCGCGATCTCCCCGTCCGGCAGCCCGAGCAGGGCGATCTTGCCGCCGTGGTTCATGTTGGCCACCATCTCCTGCAGCGCGGAGGCCCGGCCGGACATCTCCATGCCGACGTCGAAGCCCTCCTCCATGCGCAGCTCGGCCTGGGCCTGCCTGATCCGCTGGGCGGAGACGTCGATCGCGGCGTCGGCACCCATCTTCGTCGCCAGTTCCAGGCGCGCCGGGGAGACGTCGGTGATGGCGATGCGGCGGGCCCCGGCATGGCGGGCGATGCCGATGGCCATCAGGCCGATCGGGCCGGCGCCGGTGATGAGCACGTCCTCGCCGACCAGCGGGAAGGACAGGGCGGTGTGGACGGCGTTGCCCAGCGGGTCGAAGATCGCGCCGACCTCGGGGGTGATCGCGTCGTCCTTGTGCTGCCACACGTTGGACTCCGGGATCACCACGTACTCGGCGAAGGCGCCGTCACGCTGCACGCCCACGGAGACGGTGTTGATGCACATCTGGCGGCGGCCGGCACGGCAGTTGCGGCACATGCCGCAGACCACGTGGCCCTCGCCGGAGACGCGCTGGCCGACGGCCACGTGCTCCACCATGTCCCCGACCTCCACGACCTCGCCGTAGAACTCGTGGCCCGGGATCATGGGGGCCTCGATCATCGCCTGCGCGGCGGCGTCATAGGCCTCGATGTGCAGGTCGGTGCCGCAGATGCCGGTGGTGTGCACGCGGATCTTCACGTCGTGCGGGCCGCACTCGGGCTCCGGGCGGTCGGTGAACTCGAAGCCGGCGTGGGGGCCGGACTTGTACAGGGCCTTCATGGGTGTGGGCTCTCCTGATGAGGTCGGTGGTCGAAGCCGCCCCGGGGGTGCTGCGGCGGCTGCGCTGCTCAGGGCGCGACGTCGACGGTGCGCCACCCACGAGAGTACTGGCAATGCGGCGCCGCGCCGAGCACGGCAGGTCATCCGGCGGGCGCACCCGTCCACTCTCCGATGCTCCGGCGACGGCCCGGGCGCTGCGCGCTCCGCAGCGCCCGGACCGGGGAGCGCGGGGTCAGCCGACGCCCAGGCGCTCCATCACGATCTCGCGGACGCGCCCGGCGTCGGCCTGACCGCGGGTGGCCTTCATGACGGGGCCGATCAGGGCGCCGATGGCCTGCATCTTGCCGCCCTTGATCTTCTCCACCACATCCGGGTTGTCGGCGATGGCGGCGTCGACGGCCTCGGTGAGGGCGCCGTCGTCGGACACCACGGCCAGGGAGCGGGCCTCCACGATCTGCTTCGGCGTGCCCTCGCCGTCGGCGACGTGGCCGAGGACCTGCTTGGCGATCTTGTCGTTGATGGTCTTGGCGGCGATCAGCTCCTCGACCTGCACCACGTGGGCGGGCTCCACGCCGAGCGCGGAGACCTCGACCTCGCGGGCGTTGGCGAGGCGGGCGATCTCGCCCATCCACCACTTGCGGGCGGCCGCCGGGGTGGCACCGGCCTCCACGGTCGCGGCGATCTCGCCGTCCACGCCGGCGTTGACCACGTCCCGGAACTCCTCGTCCGAGAAGCCCCACTCGGCCTTGAGGCGCTTGCGGCGCACGGCTGGCAGCTCGGGCAGCTCGGCCCGGACGCGCTCGACCCACTCGCGGTCCACCACCACCGGCACCAGGTCCGGCTCGGGGAAGTAGCGGTAGTCGTCCGCGTCGGACTTCGGGCGGCCCGAGGTGGTGGTGCGGGTGTCCTCATGCCAGTGGCGGGTCTCCTGGGTGACCGTGCCGCCAGCGGCCAGCAGGGCGGCCTGGCGCTGGATCTCGTGCTGCACCGCGTGCTGCACGGCGCGGGTGGAGTTCACGTTCTTCGTCTCGGTGCGGGTGCCGAACGTGTCTGAGCCCTTGGGCATCAGGGACACGTTGGCGTCGCAGCGGACGTTGCCCTGCTCCATCTTCGCGTCGGAGATGTCGATCGCCTTGACGATGTCACGGATCGCGGTCACGTAGGCGCGGGCCAGCTCCGGGGCGCGGTCCCCGGCGCCGACGATCGGCCGGGTGACGATCTCGATCAGCGGCACGCCGGCACGGTTGTAGTCCACCAGGGAGGCGGAGGCGCCCTGGATGCGGCCGGAGCCGCCCTGGTGGGTCAGCTTGCCGGCGTCGTCCTCCAGGTGGGCGCGCTCGATCTCGATGCGGAAGACCTCGCCGTCCTCCAGCTCCACGTCCAGGTGGCCGTCGAACACGATCGGCTCGTCGTACTGGGAGGTCTGGAAGTTCTTCGGGGTGTCCGGGTAGAAGTAGTTCTTCCGGGCGAAGCGGCAGGACTCGGCGACCTGCGCGTTCAGGGCCACGCCGAGGCGGATCGCGTACTCCACGACCTCCTTGTTCACCACCGGCAGGGTGCCCGGCAGACCGAGGTCCAGGGCGGTGACGTTGGTGTTCGGCTCGTCGCCGAAGGCGTTCGGGGCCGAGGAGAAGATCTTGGACCTGGTGTTCAGCTCCACGTGCACCTCGAACCCGAGGACCGGGTCGAACTGCTCCATCGCCTGGCCGAAGTCCATCACGTCGTTCGAGCTCACTGCTGGCCTCCTGCGGTCGGAGCGGCGGCGCGTTCGGCGCCCTTGACGAGGTCCGGGGCCTGGGCCCAGACAGGGGTGCCGCGGCGCTCGTCCAGGAGCGCCTCGACGGCGGCGCCCACCGAGTACAGGCGGGCGTCCTCACGGGCCGGAGCCACCAGCTGCAGGCCGTACGGCAGGCCGTCCACGGTGCCGCCCGGCACGGAGAGGCCGGGGACGCCGGCGAGGTTGGCCGGGATGGTGGCGATGTCGTTGAGGTACATCGCCATCGGGTCCGTGGTCTGCGCGCCCAGCTCGAACGCCGGGGTCGGGGCGGTCGGGGTGAGCAGCACGTCGACCTTCTCGAACGCGGCGGCGAAGTCCTCCTGCACCAGGGTGCGGACCTTCTGGGCCGAGCCGTAGTAGGCGTCGTAGTAGCCGGCGGACAGGGCGTAGGTGCCCAGGATGATGCGGCGCTTGACCTCGGGGCCGAAGCCGGCCTCACGGGTGGCCGCCATGACCTGCTCGATCGTGCCGCCGCCCTCCGGCACCACGCGGTTGCCGTAGCGGACGCCGTCGTAGCGGGCCAGGTTGGAGGAGGCCTCCGAGGGCATGATCAGGTAGTACGCGGCCAGGGCGGCGTCGAAGTGCGGGCAGGAGACCTCCACGATCTCCGCACCGGCCCCGCGCAGCGCCTGAACGTCCGCGTCGAACGCGGCCTTCACACCGGCGTCGAACCCTTCCGTGGACTGGTCGGCGATGACGCCGACCTTCACACCGGTGAGGTCACGGTTGGCGGCGGCGGCCACGAAGTCGGCCTGCTCATCCGGCAGCGAGGTGGAGTCGCGGCGGTCGTGGCCGCCGATGACCTGCTGCAGCGCCGCGGCGTCCGTCACGGTGCGGGCGGCCGGGCCCACCTGGTCCAGGGAGGAGGCCATGGCGATCACGCCGTAGCGGGACACGGCGCCGTAGGTCGGCTTCATGCCGACGGTGCCGGTGAAGGCGGCGGGCTCGCGGATGGAGCCGCCGGTGTCCGAGCCGAGGGCGAACGGGGCGAGGAATGCCGCCACGGCCGCGGCGGAGCCGCCGCCGGAGCCGCCGGGCACGCGGTCCAGGTCCCACGGGTTGCGGGTGATGCCGAACGCGGAGTGCTCGGTGGAGCCGCCCATGGCGAACTCGTCCATGTTGGTCTTGCCGAGGATCGGCAGCTTCGCCGCGCGGATGCGCTCGATCACGTGGGCGTCGTACGGGCTCATCCAGCCGTCGAGCATCGTCGAGGCGGCGGTGGTGGGCTGGCCCACGGTGACGATGTTGTCCTTGACGGCCACCGGGACGCCGGCCAGCGGGTGCAGGGCCTCGGCCTCGGCACCGCCGGCGGCGCGGATCGCGTCCACCTCGGCGGCCACGGCGAGGGCCTCGTCGGTGTTCACGTGGAGGTAGGCGCGCACGCCGCGGTCGGAGGCGGCGTCGGAGCGCGGGTCGCCGTCGTACTCGGCGATCCGGTCCAGGTGCGCCTGCACGAGCTCCACGGAGGTGGTGGTGCCGGCGGCGAGGCGCTCGGCCATCTGCAGGGCGGTGAGGCGGACGAGCTGGTCAGCGGTCAGCTCGGCGTTCACGTCGAAGCTCTCAGTCATGGCTGTGCTCACTCTCCGTCCAGGATCGCGGGGACCTTGAACTGGCCGTCCTCGGAGTCCGGCGCCTGGTCGAGGGCCTGCTCCTGGGTCAGCGTGTCCCGCGGCTCGTCCTCGCGGAAGACGTTGGTCAGCGGGATCGGGTGGGAGGTCGGCACAACGTCCTCGCCGGCCACCTCCTGCACCTGGGAGATGGAGTCCAGGATGAGGCCGAGCTCGCCGGACAGGGTGTCCAGCTCCTGCTCGCTCATCCGGATGTGGGCCAGGCGGGCCAGATGGGCCACCTGGTCTCGAGTGATCTCAGCCATGGATCTCCTCGGTCGTGGATGTGCGGGGACCGGCACGATCCGCTACAAGGCAGACCGCCGGATACTGCCCCGAGTCTATCGACTGCGGCACTTGGCCGGGGACGCGGCGACGGGCGGGAGACGTACCGGTGTCCCGCCCGTCGCACTCTGTGCTCGACCATGTGAGGCGGCGGACGCCTCATCTGCAGGGGCCGTCAGAACTCGGGCGTCGAGTTGAAGGTGCCCGGGAAGTAGCCGACCTTCTCGGAGAGGTTGTTCTCCTGGTTCACCGTGTCCTGGACCGTGGCGGACATGAACAGGTTGTACCGGTACTGGGAGAAGGCGGCGGTCAGGATCGAGCCGAGACCGGACCCCACGGTGTAGCGCAGGGGGATGCTGACCGACTCGCCCGGCGCCAGGGTGCCGAGGTACGTCCACGTCCAGCTGCGCGCCGCGGTGCCCGAGGGGGAGAACTGCACCTCAGCCATCGGGGAGTCGACAAGCGTGTAGTTCAGCGAGGACGACGCGGCGTCGTAGTCGTAGTTCATCATCCTGGTGTCGAGCGTGCCTGCAGGATTCTCGGCCGCGTTCGGACCCAGGTTGGTGATCACCATGGCCGACGGCGCCGAGGCCCTGAACCGCTCGGTCGAGGTGCTGCCGAACGCGTAGACGGGCTGATCCGTCACGTAGGCCCAGGTGTCCGGGTCCGTGGTGGGGTCCAGCAGCTCGACGGACAGGTCCGTGGGACCGACCGGTACGGTGGAGGCTGCAGCGGCCGGGGCAGATGTTGCGAGGGCCACGGCACCGGCGCTCCAGGCCGAGGCGGTGAGAACGGTGCGCCGGGACGTCCGGAGGGACTGCGAAGCGGTGGTGGGGGTCATCTCATTCATGCGACTTCTTCTCTTTTCCTGCACCCGGGCTCAGAGCCGGCCCGCGGAGGCCAGACGATCCATGTTCCGCTCCGCGAGGGCGGTGATGGTGACGAAGGGGTTGACGCCGATGCGTCCCGGGATGAGCGAGCCGTCCACGACGAAGAGGTTGGGCGCCCCCTTGACCTCGCCGTTGAGGTCTGTCGCCTCGCCGATCACCATGCCGCCGAGCGGATGGTAGGAGAAGTAGTCCGTGAACTGCTTCTGCTTCTCGAACAGGTCCGTCCGATAGGTGGCCCCCGGGACGACGGCGAGGACCTTGTCGAACATCGCCTTGGTGGAGGCCACGGACGGCGCCGAATGCGAGGCGGTCCACGTGTTGACCAGTCCACGCTGGGCGTCCCAGCGCAGCTCGGCGAGGTTCTCGTTGCCGGTGATGGCCAGGTAGACGCTGGTGTTCAGCTCCATGGACGTGGGGAACGGCGCGATCTCCGCGAACACGGACGACGGCGAGTCGTTCCAGTTGCGGATGCCGAGGGCCGGCATGCCCGCCTGCAACACGTTGGTGCGGTCCCGGTGCCGGATGGCCAGCATCGTGTTGCCGTTGGGCCCCCACTTCTGGCCGATCGCCTCATTGGAGTCCAGGCCGGGGACATCCCCGTCGGACTGGGCTCGGCAGACGAGCCGAGAGGTGCCCAGCGAGCCTGCGGCGAGGACGACCTTGTCATACCTCACCTCACGCTGGGAGAGGACTGCACCCTTGAAGTCGATCGTCTTCAGGGAGAGGCGGTAGCCGTCGCCGTCGGACACCAGACGGGTCACCTCGGTCATCTGGATCAGGTTGACCAGGCCGGTGGCCCGGGCCTCCGCAAGGATGGTCTTCGGCAGGGAGCGCTTGCCGTAGTTGTTGCCGAAGATGACCTCCTGGGCGAGCGCGGAACGCTGAGCACCCCCATAGCCGGAGTGCTCGCGGCGCATATGGTCCCAGTCGTACACGTTGGGCACGTCCACCACCTCGAAGCCGGCACGCTTGGCGTGACGGGCCGCGGTGCGGGCGAACTGGTAGTACTCGGCGGTGCCGATGATGTCCTTCGGCGGCCGGGCCACCTTCAGGGATGCGTTCGCGCGCGGGAAGTAGGTGCCGAACATCTCCTCCGCATCGACCTGCGGCAGGACCTTGGAGAAGTAGCTGCTGCTCGGGGTCACGGCCATGCCCCCGTTGACCAGCGATCCGCCGCCCACGCCACGGCCGACGTAGACCTTCATCTGGTCAAAGTACTCGATGTCCAGCACGCCTGCGGCCTGGCCGATGCGGCGGTTGATGAGGTCGAGGCCGCCGAGGTAGGCGAAGGGCATGTCCGTGCGGCTCTTGAACCACATGGAGCGCTCGTTCGGGGAGGCCATGCCGGTGAAGATGCGGCCGTTGGACATGGGGGCCATGGTGTCCCAGTCCACGCCCATCTCGATCAGGTCGACGGCCATGCCGCGACGGGTCAGATGGCGGGCGGCGACCGCGCCGCCGTAGCCGGAGCCGATGATGGCGATGCGTGCCACTGGCTGTCCTTTCAGCGTGCCGCCGACAGTCCAGAGCCGTCCTGGTCTGGGCAGGATCTGGGCAGGAGGAGAGCACACGGATTCGGGGGATGACGTGCGTAGCGGCATGACAGGAGTCGACCGCCTCAGAGTGGACTGTGGACGCCTCAAGGAAGGAGCACGGCGGCCTTCAGATGAGGCGGCACTGCCGCTCGGACGTGACTGTATCAGGTCAAGTCCAGCCTGAACACAGGGAACGGTCCCTTGTCCTCC
>NZ_BCSN01000045.1 GCF_001570885.1 Micrococcus lylae NBRC 15355
CTGCGCACGGACCTGGCGTTGGACGCGTTGGAGATGGCGTTCTGGACGCGTCAGCGTGCCGGCCAGGACGTGGCCGGGCTACGGCACCACAGTGATAGAGGAGCCCAGTACGTCGCGGTGCGCTACACCCAGCGGCTGGCCGAGGCCGGTGCAGTCGCCTCGGTCGGCTCGACGGGGGATTCTTACGATAATGCCCTCGCCGAGGCGTTCAACTCCCTGTTCAAGGCGGAGCTGATCCGGAACAGGGGCCCGTTCAAGTCCATCGAGGACTTAGAGATCGCGGTCGCGGAGTACATCGACTGGTTCAACCATCGTCGTGTGCACGGCGAGATCGGGCTGGTCCCTCCGGTCGAGTTCGAGGACGTCTACCATCATGAGAACCCCGTGCCGGCGCCTGCCGGGGCGGCACTTGCGAGCCTCTAACAAACCCGGGGCGATTCATACCGCCGGTGGCATCCTGAGCCCGGAACGAAACCCAGGGCACTTCACGGGGACGATGGTGGAAGCAGCGGTCAGCGATGGCTATCGCGTGCTGTGCATCGAGAAGGATGCGTTGTACGTTCCACTGGTTCAGTCACGGTTGGACCGTTAGCCGAGCCGTGGTCGGGGAGCTTCTGGCGACGAACGATCTTTGCCGTCTCGATGCCGTACTTTTGAATGGCGCCACGCCGTAGTTGTGAGTTCGGGGATATTCTGAGCTCATGTCCGTCTCTGAGTTGTCCGCGAGTACCCAGAACTATTTGAAGGCTGTGTGGGGTCTGACGGAGTGGTCGTCGGTGCCGGTGACTCCGACACTGATCGCGGAGCGAACAGGGTTGAAGCTCTCTTCGGTCTCGGATGCTGTCCGTAAGCTGTCGACGCAGGGTCTTGTCGAGCATGCTCCTTACGGTTCGGTGGAGCTGACGGAGACGGGACGCTCCTACGCGCTGGCGATGGTCCGTCGGCACCGACTGATCGAGTCATTCCTCGTCAGCGTCTTGGGCTACTCGTGGGATCAGGTGCATGACGAGGCTGAGCACCTCGAGCATGCGGTGTCAGATTTCATGATCGACCGGATCGACGAGTTCTTGAAGTTCCCCACCCGGGACCCTCACGGCGACCCGATCCCATCTGCTGACGGGACAGTGCACATCCCGGACGCGACGCAGCTGACCGGAGTCGGGGCGGGGCACCGAGTGGTCGTCGAGCGCATTTCGGACTCGGACCCAGCGCTCCTGCAGTTCTTCGAAGAGCATGGTTTCGTCATCGGATCAACACTGGAGATCGACGAAGGGGCGCCGTTCTCGGACGCATTGGACGCGCGAGTTGCGGGATCGGACGCCTCGGTAGCACTGGGCCGTTCGGCGACAGATGCACTCTACGTGTCTGTCGCGGCCAGTTGACGCTGTCACCGCGCAGCTTCGTTGTGGAGTGACGCATGGAGAACGGCTGCTCCGGCAGGGAGTAACGTGCCGTGCCATTGCGCTGTGCGGGCTTCGATAATGTCGACTTCCGCTGTGCTTGCCCGAATGTGTAGGCGTGTGCCGGGGCGAAGGCGTCGCTCGTCGAGGAACGCCAGTGTTTCGACTGGTGCATCGGCGACGCGTGTGATCCTCACGGGAACCCATCGACGGCGTGCGAGTTCCCACAGAGGGGTATCTTGATGGGATTCGATGCGACCGTCTGCGGTGGGGATGGGGTGCCCGTAGGGGTCGTGGGTGGGCTGGTCGAGGGCAGCTTCGATTCGCTGGAGGAAGCGGGGTGAGCTGCTGGCTTCCAATGCGTCGGCGTTCGTGGCGAGTTCACTCCAGGGCAGACTGAGGACATCGTGGAGGAAGCACCGAAGCATCCGGTTCACCCGCACTGCTCGCATCGTTTCGAGGTGTCCCGCTGGAGTAAGGAAGATGCTCTTGTACCGTTCGTGGTCGGCGAGACCGTCATCGACGAGTCGCTTTACCTGTTCGGACACGCTCCCCGGCACGAACCTCAGCACACGGGAAAGACCTGTGACTGTGACCGGAGCGTCACTGGTCTCGGTCAGGGACCAGATCGCACCGAGATACCGTGCTCTGGTCCCTGACCGGTCGCTCTTGCCGCGCGTGCGGGATGCCTTCTACTGCGCGGAAGCGAGTGCGCGTCTGCGGCGTGTGCTCACGATCCGGGTCCCGATGAGCCCGTGCCGGGGGCTGAAGAGGTAGACAAGCGCGAACACGGCTCCCTGCGCGAGGACGACCATGCCGCCGGAAGCGGTGTCGAGGTAGTAGCTCAAGTACAGGCCGATGACAGCGCAGGCTGCGGAGATGGCGGGAGCGATAAGGAGCATGCGCCCGAACCTGTCCGTGAGCAGGTATGCGGTCGCTCCCGGGATGATGAGCATCGCCACGACCAGGATGACGCCCACGGCCTGCAGGGCGACGACGGCGGTGAGGGCGAGGAGGCCGAGGAGAGCCGCGCCGAGGATCTTCGGGTTCAGATCGATTGCGTGGGCGTGGGTGGGGTCGAAGGCGTAGAGGGTGAAGTCGCGGCGCTTGGTGACGAGGATCGTGAAGGTGATCGCGCCGAGGATGATCACCTGAATGAGGTCGGCCCAGGACACGCCGAGCAGGTTGCCGAAGATGATGTGGTTCAGGTCGGTTTGCGACGGCGTGACGGAGATCAGCACGAGCCCCAGAGCGAACAGTGTCGTGAACACGATTCCGATTGCGGCATCTTCTTTCACTCTGCTGGTGTCTCTCACCGCACCGATGAGGGCGACAGCGAGGAATCCGAAGACGACCGCTCCGAGGGCGAACGGCGCCCCGACGATGTAGGCGAGGACCACTCCGGGGAGGACGGCATGGGAGACGGCGTCGCCCATGAGTGACCAGCCGATCAGGACAAGCCAGCACGAGAGCACCGCGCACACGATCGAGGCGATCAGGGTGGTCGCGAGGGCGCGGACCATGAAGTCGTAGCTGAGCGGCTCGAGGAAGAACTCGATCAGGTTCATCAGTTGTCGCCTCGGTTCAGGACGTCCAGGCCGAAGGCCAGGGCGAGGTTGTCGGGTTGGAGTACCTCGTCGGGGTCGCCGTGCATGAGCACGCGCCGCATCAGAAGCACGGCTTCGTCGGCCAGGTCGGGCAATGCGTGGAGATCGTGGGTGGAGACGAGGATCGTGGCCCCGCCGTCGGCGAGCTCTCGTAAGAGCCGGGTGATCGTGGCCTCGGAGCGTTTGTCAACGCCCGCGAATGGCTCGTCCAACAACAGGATCGTCGCGCCCTGAGCGATGCCCCGAGCGACGAACGCGCGCTTCTTCTGCCCCCCGGAGAGCTGCCCGATCTGCCGGTCGGCGTATTCGGTCAGTTCGACCCGTTCGAGCGCGTGGTCGACGGCGTCATGGTCGACTTTTCTCGCGTGGCGGGTGAATCTCATGTGCCCGTAGCGTCCAGTCATGACTACGTCGCGCACCGACAGGGGGAACGCCCAGTCGACGTCTTCGCTCTGGGGCACGTAGCCAACGGTCCTGGCCTTGCGTGCTTTCGTCGGGTTCTCACCGTTCACGCGTACGGTTCCGGAGTCGGGGCGCAGCAGCCCCATGATGGTCTTGAACAGGGTGGACTTCCCGGATCCGTTCATGCCCACAAGCCCGCATACACGTCCGGATTGGATGTCGAGGGTGGCGTGGTCGAGGGCGAGGACCTCACCGTAGTGCACGGTGACGTCGCGCACGGAGATCGCTGTCTCCATCAGTTACCTCCTGCCGTCAGGGCATCGATGATGGTGGTCGCATCGTGACGGATCAGCTCCAGGTAGGTGGGGACCGGGCCGTCCGCCTCGGAGAGGGAGTCGACGTACAGCACACCACCGAACTCGGCGTCGGTCGCTTCGACGACCTGCTGCATCGGGGCGTCGGACACGGTGGACTCGCAGAACACCGCGGGTACGTCGCCTGCGCGTACGAACTCGATCGCGGAGGTGATCTGCTGCGGGGTGGCCTGCTGCTCCGCGTTGACCGCCCAGATGTACTTCTCGGTCAGCCCGGCGTCCCGGGCGAGGTAGGAGAACGCACCTTCGCAGGTCACCAACGCCCGCTGGTTCTCGGGCAGGACCGACAGCTCGTCGACCAGCTCATCCTGCACCGTCTGCAACTCGGCCTTGTACGCCTCGCCGTTGGCCTCGTATTCGCTCGCGTTGTCGGGGTCGAGGTCGCTGAACGCCTCGACCATGTTGTCGACGTAGATCTGCACGTTCACCGGACTCATCCACGCGTGCGGGTTCGGCATCCCCGCGTAGGCATCCTCGCTGATGTCGATCGTCTCGACCCCCTCGCTGACCACGACGTGGGGCACATCCAACCCGTCGACGAACTGCGCGAACCACGCCTCCAGATTCATCCCGTTGTCGAGAATCAGATCCGCCTCCGACGCTCTGCGGATGTCTCCGGGGGTGGGCTCGTAGCCGTGGATCTCCGCCCCTACCTTCGTGATCGACTCCACCCGCAGGTTGTCACCGGCGACGTTCTCTGCGATGTCCGCGAGAACGGTGAACGTCGTCAGCACCACGGGACGCTCGTCGTCCGCTCCTGCATCGTTCTCGCCGGATGTCGCGCAGCCAGCAAGAGAGAGCGCGAGCACGGACGCTGTCAGAAGCGGCAGGGCACGGCGGGGAAGGAAGCGGGAGTTACGTGGCATGGATATTTCCTTAGTTAAGCGGGTGGCGTTCATGTGAGTGGTGGAAGCGGAGGGCGAGGTGTTGGGGGCGGGCCAGCGCGATGGGATGCGTTGATGAAGTGGTCGAGCTTGTCGGACGCTTCTCCGCGCAGGTACACGCCGAGCATGCGCAGGAGGTTCAGCGTCACCGCTTCGGGGTCGGAAGACGTTCGCAGCAGGCGACCGGCAGCGTCATGGTCGGCTTTTCGCACGGACTGAAACAAGGTGATGGCCTCCAGCCATGCACCCTCACTGCGCTGATCGGTGTGCGTCGTCTCATAGCCCACAGCATAGTGTTCGGCATGCCGTAGTTTCAAATGGTGGCGTGTCGTACATCTGTACACTACATTGATGTTATTACTAAATACGTTGCTCCAAGCACTGGTGAGGCACAACATGTAGTGGTTGCTGGCGGGGTGCGTCGCACCCGAAGAGCGAGGAGGATCGCCATGCCAGCCCTACCTGAGTCCCGGGGGACTGCTGCACGAATAGGTGACATCTGATCTGGCTTGCCCGAGCGGTGGGCCTGGAAGGATGTTGCTGTGCCTAAGCCCTACCCGAGCGAGTTCCGTGAAGATGTTGTGCGCGTCGCGAGGAGCCGCGAGCCCGGCGTGACCATCGAGCAGATCGCGAAAGACTTCGGAGTCCACCCGATGACGTTGCAGAAGTGGCTGCGCCGCGTCGACATCGACGAGGGCGCGAAGCCCGGCCAGACCCGGACCGAGGCTGCCGAGATCCGTGAGCTGCGGAAGCGGAACCGGCTCCTTGAGCAGGAGAACGAGGTGCTCCGCCGCGCGGCGGCGTATCTGTCGCAGGCGAACCTGCCGGGAAAAGGTTCTACCCGCTCGTGACGGAGCTCGCCACCGCAGGGATCCCTGTGACGGTGACGTGTCGGGTGCTCAAGCTCTCCCGCCAGCCCTACTACCGGTGGCTGGCTGACCCCGTCACCACGAGCGAGGTGGTGGAGGCGTATCGCGCGAACGCGTTGTTCGACGCGCATCGTGATGACCCGGAGTTCGGGCACCGGCTCCTCGCCGACGAGGCCCGCGATGCCGGTGAGGCGATGTCGGATCGCACCGCGTGGCGGATCGCGTCCAGCAACGGCTGGTTCAGCGCGTTCGGGAAACCCAAGCGCGGCAAGCACCGCCGGCCCGGCCCTCCGGTTCACGATGACCTGTGCGCGGTCGTCGATGAGCACGGCCGGACCCGGCACGTCTTCGCCGCCGATGCGCCGAACGAACTGTGGTTGACGGACATCACCGAGCACAAGACCGCCGAGGGCAAGCTGTACCTCTACGCGATCAAGGACGCGTACTCCGGTCGCATCGTCGGATACTCCATCGACTCGCGGATGAAGTCCCGCTTGGCCGTCCAGGCGCTCGAGAACGCCGTCGCGATGCGCCGTGATGTCGCCGGCTGTGTGGTCCACAGCGACAGGGGCAGTCAATTTCGCAGTCGGAAGTTCCGGCGCGCGCTCACCCGTCATCGCATGGTCGGAAGCATGGGCAGAGTCGGCTCGAGCGGAGACAACGCCGCCATGGAAAGCTTCTTCGCGTTGCTGCAGAAGAACGTCCTCGACCGCCGCTCCTGGACCACCCGTGATCAGTTGCGCATCGCCATCGTCACCTGGATCGAACGGACCTACCACCGCCGCCGACGCCAGGCCCGCCTGGGCCGTTTGATCCCCATCGAGTTCGAGACCATCATGAACACGGCCGTCGCACTGGCGACGTGACTACAACCTGTCACCTATTCGTGCAGCAGTCCCAGGTGACACAGTTGCTCGAGTGCTCGCTCGATGCGTCACGCACAGTGCCTGAGACTCTCCAGCTGCCGCGCGAAACGGCCCTCATGAGTCATGCGCATTACAAGCGAGAGGAGATTCTTGCTGGGCTCGACATTGCGACATGGGAGAAAAAGCAGAGCGGACACCGTGAGGGCGTGGCATGGTCGCATGTCTACTCGACCGACGCGTTCTTGGTGACGCTCAAGAAGGACGCCACGAGGTTCTCTCCGACCACCATGTACCGTGACTACGCGGTGAGTCCCTCCCAGTTCCACTGGGAGAGCCAGAGTGGGCTCGGTGCGAAGACGCAGACTGGACAGCGGTATCTGGCTAAGGAGAAGGGGGCAACGAACACGCTGATGTTCGTGCGGAACACCTCTTCTGACGAGATCGGCGACGGCGCGGCATTCCTGAACCTGGGAACCCTGCAGTTCGCGCAGTGGTCCGGAACCGAGCGCCCTATGCAGATCACGTGGGACTTGGATCGCCATATGCCGGCCGAGACGTTCCTCCAGGCAAGCGCGGCTCGATGATCAACAGATAACAACGTTGGGGGCATCAACGCGACGGAGGGGCCGACGAGCGAACGAGCAGTTGGGTTGAGAGAACGGCTGGAGCCCGAGCGGGAAGAGCATCAGCGGCAGTGGCACCCACGACGACCAATAACGGCTCGCCGGCACCCCATCCCGTCCACCCCGCTCCGTAGACTGATTCCCGGATGTGACGCCCGCGACAGGTCCTGGGAGGTGGGGGATGGGAAGCTGCGCCGCACGGTGGACGGCCCTCGCCGCCGTCCTCCATTCCGTCCGCCCCGACGTGGACCTGGATGTCCTGCGAGGACTCGTCATCCTCCCGGTCATCCTGTTCATCGGCCTGGCCGGCCTCGGCCTGCAGACCGTCCTCCGGGCCCGGCGCACCCGCGGCGCCGCCCAGGGCCGGGGCACCTTCGGCAACACGTCGAAGGGACGACGACGGCGCACCGACGCACCGGACTGGACGCCCCCGCACGGCGCGAAGCACGCCGCACCGCCGGCCACCCACACAGGGAAAGAGGAGAGCCCACGGGGAGCGGCCGTCGTCGGGAAGACGGCGGACGCGAGCTGGTACCGCAGCCACACCGACGACCCCAGCCTCGGCCTGCGCCACCGCCTCTGGCTGCTCGGCCTCGCCCTCTCCGCCGACGGCGCCCATGACCTGCCCTCCGGGCGGAAGGCCGTCACCGCCATGGTCCAGCACACCCACGCGGTGGAGGCCCGCACCGGCGGCGTCCGTGAAGGCCTCCGGCCCGGCCGAGCCGCCCGGGAGGCCGCACGGGCGGAGGACCTGCAGGCCCGTGCCGAGCAGGCCGCGCAGCTGATCGGAGACCTCGTCAACGAGGGCCACAGGGCACACCCGCCCGTGCACTTCGATCCCGAGGTGGCGGATGCCGGCTGGCAGTACGCCGGCGTGCAGGAGACGGGCACCCCCGCCCGGCACTGGGTTCGCCGCGCCGCAAGGAGGTCGCCATGACTCGCGACCCCCGCGGCCGTCAGTTCGACCGCGGCTTCGCCTCCGCCGTCTCGGGGAGGACCGACGCCGAGAAGACCGACGCTGCCGAACGCCGGCGCACGCTCATGGAGGACGACGGCCTGCTCCGCCACTGGGCCGACCTCTTCGTCTTCACCGCCCGCCGCGCCTGGACCGGCGCGCTGATCTGCGCCCTACTGCTCGGCGCGCTCGCGGTTCTCGGCTGGAAGGCCGTCAGCGCCGAACCCGAACACACCGCCACCATCACCGTCCAGGGCGAGGACACCACCACCGGCATTCGCCAACAGACCGTGGACGAGGTCACCGGCGGCGAACCCATCCCGTCCTGGCGGCAGCTGGACGTGCTCGTGCTTCCCGAGTACCTGGACGACGGGCAGCAGGACGCGGCCCTCGGCGACTACGACATCATCATGTCCACCAAGCCCGATGACCTCCCCGCCCACCTCGGCTACGCCAAGGACGAGGCCGGGTTCCTCATGACGGAGCAGGTCGAGGACGCCCTCGACCATGATCGACGGACCCCTGACGTCTTCGCCGCCCAGCTCGAGGGCCGCTACCTCTCCGATCTGGCCCGCGGCATGGGTCCCACCGCCGTGGTCAACGTGGTCCGGGACCTCGCCGACCACGGCTACACCGGCCCGCCACGGAATCTGCTCACCTGGTTCGCCTGGGGCATCGTGCCGTTGATCGGCCTGCTCGTCTGCGGGGCCGCGGCCCTGCGCTTCGGTGCCCGCGAACGCAGCGTGAAACGCGGCCTTCAGCGCGCCCAGGCCGCCCTGGCGCGCACCATGCTGCAGGAGCAGGCCCTCAGCCTGGCCGAGGCCAGCGTGGCCGACCGCAGCCGACGCGCGCGAGTGCGTGCAGGACGCCGACGGCTGCACGCGTACCTCGACCGAGCCGCCCGGCAGGAGCGGACCCTGCAACGCCGCGTGGACCGGCTGGGCGAACGCCTGCCGATCCCACGGATGTCTGCGGACACCATCGCCCAGGACAACCGGGACCACGTCCACACCCGCTCTTGGCGGCAGCTCGCCGTGGAGGTGGAGGAGCTGATCGCCGAGACCGAGCGGCTCAACGTGCAGACCGAGGCGGTCATTGTTTCCTCGGGGGTGCTCGCCGGCACCGCCGGCACGCAGCGCGCCCTCGACCGGATCCTCGGCCCCACCGCCACGGCCCTGCTTCGACTCAAGGCCCGGCTGCGGGACGCCCCCGCCGAGACCGTGGCCGGCAAGACCCTCGCTGCCCTGGACGACGCCCACGCGGACCTGCTCGCCCTCGCCCAGGATGAGGACCTCGCCGCCGGCACCGGGCGCTGGAGCGCCGCCGGCACCCGACGTTGGAGCGCCGCCGAGGACCGCCTCACCGCCGTGCTCCGTGATGTCGCCGGCCAGCTGCGCCGCTACCCGGTGCCCCCGAGGGCCCGCGACGAGGAGCCGCCCGAGCCGGAGGAGGCCGCGGCACGCCGCGAGCTCCGCGCCGGCCTCGGCTTGCGCTCGGACGCCGGCCTGCGCGACGCCCTCGCCGACGCCGACCACGCCGCCCGCACCCTCCTCGGACCCCGCGTCAACACCCTCGACGCCCGACCCGACCCCGACGACGAGGAGCGACGGCAGCGGCCGGCGCGTGCCGTCGTCGGGAAGGAGGCGGTGCCACCACGCCGACTGCTGGCCGGCACCAAGGCCGTCACTGCCGCCGGCCTCGGCGTCCGCGGGTGGACCGTCGCGCTGCTCCTGGCCTGGCTGCTCGCCTCCGTTGTGGCCGACGACGTCTACGAGCGGTACGGAAGAACCGACCTCGGCCCGCAGGTGCAGCAGCAGGCGCTGCAGGACGTACGGATCGACGGGCCGGGCGACGGCCTGGAGCCCGAACGGGTCAAGGAGATCCTGGGCGAAGACTTCCCCGGCGAGATGGAGGTCGTGGTGGCTGTGCGGAAGGCCGAGGAGTACCTTGAGCCACAGCCCGTGGGGTCCGGCGAGGATCTGGACGGCGAGGTCGATCCGGCAGCCGCCCAGGAGGGCGTGCGGCGCATCATGGGGGAGATCGACGGCATCGGCTCAGGCGCTGGCGGCGAGGTGCGCCCCGCGGCCATGGTGGTGCCGGTCTACGTGTGGGAGGACGGCATGCAGCAGGTCGGCTCCGCGCTGACCACCCTCGAGGGGCCACGGTCCGTGCAGGGTACGGCGAACCTGACGCGGATGCGCACCGCCGAGGAGCCCGACGAGATCAGCAGACTGGTGGCGGACGAGGCACGTAAGGCCGGTGACGAGCTCGCCGACATCCCAGTGCGTGCCACGGAGAGCTTCGACGTCGGCGGGGAAGTGCTGACGAAGCGTCTGCTGACCTGCGGCATCCTCGCCGGTGCGGCCGCGCTGCTGATGGTGCTCGACGCGCTGACCGGGCGGGCTGCCGGGCTGCGATGGCTCGGAGGGATGGGCCGTGCTGGGCGCAGACTGCGCCGCGTCATGCGGCGGGTGGAGAAGCTCATGCTCGGCCTGGACCGGTCCCGGATCGACGCGGTGGCCGTGCTGGGTGCCGGACCTGCGGGGTCCGTGAAGGAGGCCGGGCAGCGGCTCTATGAGCGTGAACTCGTGGCCGCCTGGCGTGAAGGCCAGATGCTCGCCGAGACCTCCGTGCCGGAGCGGGCCCGTGGCGGATTCACCGCGCGAGTGGCTCGGCTCGAGCGGACCGTGGCCGTGCTCGAGGCGCGGGGCGAGGGCGTGGTCGAGTGGGCCGAGGGCGTGGCTGGGCGAGGCGAGGACGTGGCTGGGCGGCGCGAGGACGTGGCTGGGCGGGCCGAGGAGGTGCTGGAGCGGTCCCTGCGGCACGCCGCGGTGTGAGCGGCCGGGCGAGGCGGAGGTGAGCGGCCGTCGTCGGGAAGCGTGAGCTTCGGCGGGCGGGGCTGGGCGCAATTGTCTGTGTGCTACGGGTCGGAAAGATGGTGCCGGCGGCGGTCATTCCGACGCTGCGGACACAGAGGGACCGTCAGTTCCGTCATTGGCCGGGATTTTGGGGACCTCGCATGGAAGCGGCTGCCCTCAGCACCCGAACGGCCGCCCTCCGCACCCGACCGGGACTGAAAACGGCCGCTCCTCTCCCAAGGCTGAGGCGCCGGGACGCTGACTGCTGGACCCGGCGCCGGGCCCTGCCTAGCGTGTGGGCCATGGACGCCATGACGCACCCTCTGCCCCCGTTGAAGGACCTCGTGGACCGCTGGGCCATCCACGCCGCACAGATCCAGGCCTCGTTCCCCGGCCGCCCCATGATCGAGGGCAGGCGGCTGAGTTCGGACGACGGCGGCGGCAGCTGGGCCACCCTCGACGTGGTGGACGCCGACCACGCGGTCCTCCGCGCCTGGGACCGCGACGACTTCCGGGCGCCCGAGGTGCCCATCGGTCCGGAGCTGGCCCAGCAGTACCCGGCCTGGTCGCACCCGTACCTGCCGAACGACGGGGACCGCGTGCCGACCCACCTGCTCGCCGTGTGGGAGGACGGGGCGTGGCGTTCGGCCGGGCATGAGGGGATGTCAGAGGACTCCCTCGACCACGTGCTGCCCATGCGGTCCGTCAGCGCGATGGCCACGTCCCTTGCTGACCTCGTGGAGTCCTACGAGGGGGACAGCGACGAGGACATCGACGACGAGGCCCTGCCGCCGGAGGAGGACGAGGTCGCCGCGGCCTGTGCACTCGGCGCGGGCATCGACGCGGGCACCCTGGCGACGCTGCTGCGCCACCCCGGCCTGGACGCCGAGGCCGGCGCCGCCGAGGCACGAAAGTTCACCGACGTGCTCGGCTGATCCGGGGAGAAACGGGGCCGACCCGCATCCAGCGCCAACACACCAAGGGGGCGACGTGCTCGGCTGATCCGGGCGGGACCGTCTGTGTGCTGCGGGTCGGAAAGACGGCGCTGGAAGCGGACATTCCGACGCTGCGGATACAGCTGCGGATACAGCTTCGGATACAGAAGGCGGGTCAGCGGCGTCACGGGCCCGGGGTAGCCACCCCTCGCCGCTCACCGCTTCCGGTACAGGCCCTTCTTCTGGAACACCGGCTCCGAGGTGACCAGCATGCCCAGGGAACGGAAGATGCCCTCGTCCACGCTGCCGAGGATCGTGGTGGTGTGGACGTCGCAGCCGTTCAGCTCGCCCAGCCGGTCCAGCGCACGGCGGGCCCGCTCGTCCGTGGCGGCGGAGACGGACAGGGCGATGAGCACCTCGTCCGTGTGCAGGCGCGGGTTCGAGGACCCCAGGTGCCGGACCTTCACCTCGGTGATCGGTTCGATGGCCGCGGGGGACAGGAGCGTGGCCTCGTCCTCGATGCCTGCCAGGTGCTTCAGCGCGTTCAGCACCATGGCCGCCGAGCATCCGAGCAGCGGCGAGGTCTTGCCGGTGATGAGCGTGCCGTCAGCCAGCTGCAGGGCCGAGCCGGGCTCGCCCGTGCGGGCCTGGACGGCCAGGGCGGCGTCCACCACGGGACGGTCCGCGGAGGACAGGCCCAGGCGGGACATCACCAGGGCGATGCGCTCGGAGACCTCGTCGTCGTCCCCGGCGATCGCCTCGGCCACCACCGCCTTGTAGTAGCGGCGGATGACCTCCTGCTCGGAGGCGGCGCGGCAGGCGGCGTCGTCCACGATCGCGTGGCCGGCCATGTTCACGCCCATGTCCGTGGGGGACTTGTACGGGCTGGCGCCGGTGAGCTTCTCCAGCAGGGCGGCCAGCAGCGGGAACACCTCGACGTCCCGGTTGTAGGAGGTGACCTGCTCGCCGTAGGCGGCCAGGTGGAACGGGTCCAGCAGGTTGATGTCGTCCAGGTCCGCGGTGGCGGCCTCATAGGCCACGTTCACCGGGTGCTCCAGCGGCAGGTTCCAGATGGGGAACGTCTCGAACTTCGCGTAGCCGGACCGGATGCCGCGGGCATGGTCGTGGAACACCTGGGACAGGCAGGTGGCCAGCTTGCCCGAGCCGGGCCCCGGGGCCGTCACGACGACGAGGTCACGCGAGGTCTCCGAGTACTCGTTCCGGCCGAAGCCGTCCTCGGAGACGATCCGGCGGGTGTCCTGCGGGTAGCCCGGGATGATGCGGTGGCGGGCCACCTTCATGCCCAGGCGCTCGAGGCGCTCCAGGAACGCGATGGCCCGGTGGTTCGACTCCTCCAGCTGGGTGACCACCACGTGCTCCACCAGGAAGCCGCGCTCACGGAAGACGTCCACGAGGCGCAGCACGTCATCCTCATAGGTGATGCCCAGATCCGCGCGGACCTTGTTCCGCTCCAGGTCCTTCGCGTTGAAGCAGACCAGGATCTCCGTCTCGTCCTTGAGCTTCTCGAGCATCGCGATCTTGTTGTCCGGGGTGAAGCCGGGCAGGACGCGGGAGGCGTGCAGGTCGTCGAAGAGCTTGCCGCCCATCTCCAGGTACAGCTTTCCGCCGATCTGATCGCGGCGGGCCTGGATGTGCTTCGACTGCAGCTCGATGTACTTCTCGCGGTCGAAACCGAGTCGCCGGTACGCCGGCGGCTCGGGCGGGGTCTGCGGAACGTTCGCCGGAGTGTCGGCCGGGGCAACCCCGGCAGGGTGCGGGGCGGAGACGACGTGGTCAGACGAGCCGGTCATGGGACATCAGGCTAGCCGACGGCTCAGCGGTTCTCGCCGTCCGCGTCGCGCTTGACCCAGTCGTCCTCGGGGGCGTCATAGGAGCGGGTCCAGCCGGTGCGCGGATCGGTGACGTCCATGATGCCCGTGGCGGCGTCCAGGCGGGCGACCCGGCCGGATGCGCGGTCGAGCACCGTGATGCTCTCCGTCTGCGGGTCGTAGTCCTCCACGTGCACGCGGGAGGCGTAGTCGTCCGAGGTGACCGAGAGCTCCACGTCCGAGTCCCAGCCGTCCCAGCCGTCCTCGCCCACCAGATGCGAGTCCGCGTGGACCTCCTGCCGGGGCGCGTCGTGCGCGGTCGGACGGGCCCCCTGGCGCGGATCCTGGCCGGCCGGCGGGACGATCGGGATGTCCCGGGTGTAGACGTCCTCCACGGCGTCGTAGTGGAAGCCGTCGGGGGCCGGAGCGGCAGCGGCCGCACGCTCGGCGACCTCCTGCGCCTGCGCCTGCGGCATCGGACCGTAGACGCGGCGGCCGATGCGCATGCGGTGGCGGGCCGCCTGCTGCGCCTGCACGGCGGCGGCCCGCAGACGGTCGATGGAGTCCCGGTCCATGGAGATGTCCGCACCGGGCAGCCTCCACTGGTAGCGGTAGCCGAGCATGCGGATGGTGAAGATCAGCGCCGCGATGAGAAAGCCGGTCACCGCGTTCAAGGCGCCCTGCAGCCCCACGGTGACGGCCACGATCGCGCCCACGACCGTCGGCATCGCATAAATGCCGCGCGGGTCGAACAGCGAGGGGACCTCATTGGCCACGATGTCCCGGAGCATGCCGCCGCCGAGTGCCGTGACGGTCGCGATGACCACGCAGGCCACCGGATTCGCACCGGTCTCCAGGGCGACCATGGCGCCGGTGACCGTGAACAGGGCGAGGCCGCCGGCGTCGAACAGGGTGATGGTCAGGTTCAGCCGATGCGGGGCGATCGCCTTCACATAGACCAGCAGGGACACCAGCACCGGCGGAGCCAGGTAGATCGGATTGTCCAGGGAGGCCGGCAGGCCGCGGTCCAAGAGGATGTCCCGTGTGAAGCCGCCGCCCAGGCCGGCCAGCAGGGACAGCGCGAGCGAGCCCACCAGGTCGAACTGCTTGCGCGAGGCCAGCAGCGCCCCCGAGGTGGCGAAGAAGAAGATCCCGATCAGGTCCAGGGTCGTGAGCAGCCACGGGGCATCGGTGAGGGCGTCGAAGAACTGCTGCACGTCCACAGGCTGCTCCTTCCGTCGGGTTCGGGGTCCACCGGCCATTGTGTCCGGTCCGTGTCCGGTCCGTGTTCGGTCCGGCACTCACCGGCCATTGTCCCGTGAAGCGCGCGGGGCGCAGCGCGGGCGAGGTGCAGGTGAAGCGCAGGGCAGGTCTAAGTGAGGCACGGGCGTTCGGGGAGGAGCCGTCGTCGGGACGCGGGGATCAGGTGCGGGGCTTGGAGACCGACATGGAGGTGGGGATGCGGTCGCGCTTGAAGGTGATGTCCGTGTAGCCGTGCGGCTGTGGGTTGCCGTTCTCGTCCAGGGAGACGAACACGATCTTGTCGATGGTCAGGATGACCTCGCCGGTGATGATGTTGCGGACCTTCGCGCGCATGGTCAGTGAGGTGCGGCCGAACTTCACCGCGCGCAGGCCCATCTCGATCATGTCTCCCTGCCGGGCCGAGGACACGAAGTTGATCTCCGAGATCAACTTGGTCACCGAACGCGGATTCCCCATCTGGATGATCGCGTAGATCGCCGACTCCTCGTCGATCCAGCGCAGCAGCGACCCGCCGAACAGCGTGCCGTTCGCGTTGAGGTCCTCCGGCTTCACCCACTTGCGGGTGCGGAAGATCATGTCCTCGTCCGCGGTGGTGGAGGCTGCCGTGGCGGAGGCGGCGGCGTCGGAGGCGGAAGCGGCGGCGTCGTTCTCGGCGTTCATGGGACCAGAGTAGCTCTGCGGGTCGACCGACCGGACGGTACTCCGGCCTGTGGGCTGAGGCCTCCCGCGGCGGGGTCCGATGCGCGAGCCGGCAAGGGTGGTGCGGCGGAGGTGGAGCGGTGGCCGCGGAGCTGGCGCTTGGCGGGATCGACGGTTTGTCACCGGATCGCAGAGAATCTCTGCGGTTCCGTGACAAACCATCGATTATCAGCCACCGGCCACTCAGCCACCGGCCACTCAGCCCCCGGCCACTCAGCCGACCCGGCCACACGAGCCGCAGGCTCAGCCGCGCGCCGGGCCGTGCTCCTTCGCCAGGTCCGCGGCGATGCCCACGTAGGTCGCCGGGGTCAGCTCGAGCAGGCGCTGCTCGGCTCCCTCGGGCAGGCCGAGACCCTTCACGAACTCGCGCATGCGCGCCCCGTCCACGCGGTGCCCGCGGGTGAGCTCCTTGAGGCGCTCATAAGGGTTGTCCAGACCGTCGGCGCCGCCCAGTGCCTCGGCGCGCATCACGGTCTGGACGGCCTCGCCGAGCACCTCCCAGTTGGTGTCCAGGTCCTCGGCGAGCACCGGCTCGGCGACCTTCAGCTGGCCCATGCCCTTGGTGACGTTGGACAGGGCCAGCACCGAGTGACCCAACGCCACGCCGATGTTGCGCTGCGAGGTGGAGTCGGTGAGGTCGCGCTGCCAGCGGGACTCCACGAGCGTGGCACCCAGCGAGTCCAGCAGCGCGCAGGAGAGCTCGAGGTTGGCCTCGGCGTTCTCGAAGCGGATGGGGTTCACCTTGTGGGGCATGGTGGAGGAGCCGGTGGCCCCGGCGACCGGGACCTGCGCGAAGTAGCCGATGGAGATGTAGGACCATACGTCCACGCAGAAGCCGTGGAGGATCCGGTTGAAGCGGGCGATGTCCGCGTACAGCTCGGCCTGCCAGTCATGGGACTCGATCTGGGTGGTCAGCGGGTTCCAGGTCAGGCCCAGGTGCTCCACGAAGGTCCGGGCGACCTCCTGCCAGTCCGCTTCCGGGGCGGCGGCCAGGTGTGCGGCGTAGGTGCCGGTGGCGCCGTTGATCTTGCCCAGGTACTCCTGGGCGGCCACACGCTTCACCTGGCGGCCGAGGCGGTGGACGAACACCGCCATCTCCTTGCCCAGGGTGGTGGGGGTGGCCGGCTGGCCGTGGGTGCGGGACAGCATGGAGATGTCCGCGGCGGTGGCGGCCATGGCCGAGATCGCCTCGACGGCGGTGCGGGCGGACGGCAGCCAGACCTGCTCCACCGCGTCGCGCACGCCGACGGCGTAGGCGAGGTTGTTGATGTCCTCGGAGGTGCAGGCGAAGTGCACCAGCGCGGTCTTGTCGCCCAGGCCGAGGGCCTCCAGGCGGCGGCCGATGAAGTACTCCACGGCCTTCACGTCATGCACGGTGACCTTCTCGATCTCCGCGAGCTCGGTGACCTCCTCCGGGCCGAAGTCCGTGACGATGGCGCGCAGGCCGGCCTTCTGTTCCTCGGCGAGCGGGGCCAGGCCCGGCAGCACGGACTTCTCGCACAGGTGGATGAACCACTCCACCTCCACGTGGATGCGGTTGCGGTTCAGGGCCGCCTCGGAGAGGTGCTCGACGAGGGGCTCCACCGCGGCGCGGTAGCGGCCGTCGAGCGCAGCGAGGGCGATGCCGGAGGGGCCCAGCGGGCGGCGGTCAGCGGACAGGGAGGCGGAGGGCTGGGTGCTCATGGGGTCATTCTTCCATCCCGCGTCACACGACCACGATCAGTGACCGATGCCACGTCAGGGCTTGACGTGACTCACTCCGCTGGAGTTACCTAATGATCGTTCAGTAATTGCGAACGCGCCCTGCGCGCGCCGTCGTGCGGCCCCACATCCCTGACCGCAAACGAGGAGCATCGTGACCGACCTGCCTGCCCACCCCATCCTCGAGGGTGACGCCGCCAGCGCCTGGATGGGCCTGACGGTGGAGACCGCCGAGAAGGACCATGCCGTGGTCCGCATGACCGTCCGCGACGAGATGGTCAACGGCTTCGGCATCACCCACGGCGGCATGATCTTCGCCTTCGCGGACTCCTGCTTCGCCCTGACCTGCAACGACCCTGACGCGGACGGCTCCACCATCACCGTCGCCTCCGGCGTGGACGTGAACTTCCTGGCCCCCACGACGGCCGGGCAGAGCCTCATCGCCGAAGGGAGGCTGGTCTCCCGCGCCGGCCGCTCCGGCGTCTACGACATCACGGTGACCACGGAGGACGGCGCGGTCGTCGCCGTCTTCCGCGGCCGCTCCCGCACCATCCCGAACCCCGCCGCCCGCTGAGGAGAGACCCATGATCGAGGCATCCATCCCCAACCCGTACACCCCGGCGCCGGTCCCGGCGAACCCGGCCGAGCGCGGCCGGCGTGACCCGGAGGAGACGATGAGCCGGGACCAGATCGAGGCGATCCAGTTCGAGCGCCTCCGCTGGACCCTGCACCACGCCTACGAGAACGTGGAGGCCTACAAGGAGCACTTCGACGCCCACGGCGTGCACCCGTCTGACTTCAAGGAGCTGGCCGACCTCGCCAAGTTCCCCTACACGGACAAGGAGTTCCTGCGGAAGAGCTACCCGTTCAAGGCGTTCGCCGCGAAGGGTCCGGAGCTGCGCCGCATCCACGCCTCCTCCGGCACCACCGGCCAGCCCACCGTGGTCGGCTACACGGACAACGACATCGCCACCTGGGCGAGCCTGGTGGCCCGAGTGCTCCGCAACGCCGGCGTGAAGCCGGGCGACCGCGTGCACAACGCCTACGGCTACGGCCTGTTCACCGGCGGCCTGGGCGCCCACTACGGTGTCGAGCGCTGCGGCGCCGCCGTGATCCCGATGTCCGGTGGCCAGACCGAGAAGCAGGTGCAGCTGATCAAGGACTTCGAGCCGTCCGCGATCCTCTCCACCCCCACCTACCTGCTGACCATCGCCGACGGCTTCCGCAAGATGGGCCTGGACCCGCGTGAGACCTCCCTGAAGACCGCGGTGCTCGGCGCCGAGCCGTGGACCGAGGAGATGCGCCGCGAGATCGAGCAGACCTTCGGCCTCGACGCGCTGGACATCTACGGCCTGTCCGAGGTCATGGGCCCCGGCGTGGCCGGCGAGTCCGCCGAGTCCAAGGACGGCTCCCACATCTACGAGGACCACTTCCGTCCGGAGATCATCGACCCGTTCACGGACGAGGTCCTGGAGACCGGTCACCCCGGCGAGCTCGTGTTCACCTCCCTGACCAAGGAGGCGCTGCCGATCATCCGGTACCGCACCCACGACCTCACCCGCCTGCTGCCGGGCACCGCCCTGCCGGGTCACCGCCGCATGGGCCGCATCACCGGCCGCTCGGACGACATGATCATCCTGCGCGGCGTGAACCTGTTCCCCTCCCAGATCGAGGAGCTGGCCCTCCAGATCCCGGCCCTCTCCCCGCACTTCACCCTCGAGATCACGCGACCGAACCGCATGGACGAGATGGCCGTGAACATCGAGCGCCGTCCGGAGTTCTCCAGGCAGGACGCGGAGAGCGGTGCCCGCGTGCTGCAGAAGGAGATCAAGACGAAGATCGGCTCGTCCTGCACCATCAACGTGGTCGAGCCGGACACCCTCGTCCGCTCCTCCGGCAAGCTGCGCCGCGTGTACGACCGCCGCAACGACTGACGCCTGCCCGGCCGACCCCCGGTGCCGCCGTCTGCGACGGTCCGCCCACCGGCCGACTTCCGCCTAGAGTGGGTCTTCCAGCCCCACAGGAGGACACCGTGAGCCCGCAGACCGCCGCATCCCACGACGACGGCACCCGCCTCGGCGAGCCTCTCACCGGGGTGCGCCCGGTCGTCTCCCGGCCCATGCCGGGCGAGCCCGGCGGCGGGCCTCGGGCGGCCTCGGCAGGGTCGGGCGGGCCTGCGCGCCGCGGCCGTCCCGGCTATGACCGGCAGACCCTGATGGCCGTGTGTGTGGACGTGTTCATCCGCCACGGCTATGACGCAACGTCCATGGGCATGCTGGCCAAGCACCTGGGCATCTCGAAGTCCGCGATCTACCACCACGTGGACTCGAAGGAGGCCATCCTCGAGCAGGCCCTCGATGACGCACTCGGTGCTCTCGAGGCGGCGTTCGATGCCGTCGAGGCCGGTGGGGGCTCGGCCGGTGAGCGGGTGGAGGCCGCCGTCCGCGGCACCCTGCAGGCTCTGGCGGACCACATGCCGCAGGTGACGCTCCTGCTGCGGCTGCGCGGCAACTCGGACGTGGAGCTGCGCGCCATGGAGCGCCGCCGCACCATCACCCGGCGCCTGGGCGCCCTGCTGGAGGCCGGCCAGGCAGAGGGGACCGTCCGGGACGACGTCACCCCGCGCAACCTCGCCCGCCTCACCCTGGGCATGATCAACTCGATCGTCGACTGGTTCCGCCCGGACGGCCCACACACCGTTCAGGACATGGTCCACTCCGTCACCGGCGTGGTCCTCAGGGGAGTGCGCGGCTGACGCACCACCCGGCGACCGTCCGAGGCGAGGCGGCTCAGTCCCGAGGCGGGGCGGCTCAGTCCCGCAGCGGCTCTCCGATGACGTCGGCGAGGGCGTCCACGGCCTCCGCGTGCCGCTCGAGGACAGCGGACGGATCCTCGTCCGGTGCGGTGCTGTCCGTGATGGAGATGACGCGGTTGCCGTCGACTGCGACGGTGCCCACGTAGACCCCCTGGCCGTCGCCGCGGTCCGTGGCGAAGGTGTAGCGGGTGCCCTCGCCCCACTCGTGCTCCTCGTGGCCCGAACCGGCGGTGGCGACCACCGCGGTGGCGACCACCGGCTCGCCAACGCACTCCTGGTTGTCGGCGACCGTGAGCATGGCCTCCACGTAGTCTGCGGCGCCGGCGGTTCCCTCGAACGTGTCCACCTCCACCAGGTACGGGGCGCTCACGGTGTCCCCGTCTCCGCCGGCGGCGGGTGACTCTCCGGAGAAGCGGGTGGTCTGTGCCGTGGCGGCGGCGTAGACCTCGGCCCGGGCCACGACGTCCTCTCGGCACTG
>NZ_BCSN01000046.1 GCF_001570885.1 Micrococcus lylae NBRC 15355
ACCAACAGCGACGTCGCCTGGAAAGGCCTCCCGGTCGGGATCATCAGCCACTCCGTCGGGCGCATGGGCGGCTACTCCTCCCAGAAGAATCTGCGGCTCGCGCTGTCCTACTTCGACATGCCGACCGTGGGGCAGCCCGAGGTGTTCCTCTCTCAGTCGCCAGAACTCTTCGCAGAAGGTGACACGATCGTCCGTGAGTCCACCGTTACGTTCCTGCAGAACTACGTAGATCGATTTGTCCGAGTGATCGAGGGGCGCAGCCGCAGCTGATCTATAAAATCGGCATCCGTTAGGTGAACGGTGGACACAGCACTCTGCTCTATGTTCTAGGCAAATCCGGCGGTCTTGTTGGCTCCTGGTTCAGCCTTCTCCATGACGCTGGCGTCGCCGGAGTCGCGAAAAGTGCTAACGAAAGTGCTAAGCAACCTGTAGCTCGGCGTATCGTAGTGGAGTTATCCACAGGCCAAATGCCATAGATCGTTAATTTTATGCGGCACAACGCCCTGTCGAGATTCACGGTGCGAGGGGGTCGAGGTCAGTTCAAGTCCCCCCTCGCGCACCACGAGGACAAGGCCCCGGATCACCGATCCGGGGCCTTTGTCGTGTGCGGGTTCCGACGGCGGCGGTGCCGGCCGAACGAGACCGAGACGTCCTGCTCGACGTCCGCGGCCACCGGCCCGCCCGGTCCGCGATCACCGCGCCGTCGTCACAGGGCCGGATGTGGGCCCCGTCATCTTCATGACCTTGCGTGTCGGTGTTCTCCCCGGCCCGGTTGCGCCCTTCGGACAGATAGTTCAAACTTGAAGCAGATGGGGCGGCGCCCCGCCGTCCCCGGCGCACTTCCCTGCGCCGCCCGCAGAACCGCCACACCCAGCCGGCGGCCTCTACCCGCGAAGGAAAGACCCATGAGCAACTCCACCCTCACCACCGGAACCTGGACCCTCGATCCCGCCCACACCGACGTGGACTTCGTGGTCCGTCACGCCGGCATCTCCAAGGTGCGCGGCACCTTCGGCGACGTCTCCGGCGAGCTCGTCCTCGCCGACGACTTCACCGCCTCCTCCGTGGAGGCGACGGTCGGCGTCGCCTCGATCGACTCCGGCAACGAGCAGCGCGACGGCCACCTGCGCTCGGCCGACTTCTTCGACGTCGAGCAGTTCCCGCAGATGACCTTCCGCTCCACCGGCGTGACCGGCACCGAGGAGTCCTTCACCCTCAGCGGCGAGCTGACTCTGCATGGCGTCACCCGCTCCGTCGAGCTGCAGGCGGAGCTCGGCGGACAGGCCGTGGACGCCTTCGGTGCCACCCGAGTCGGCTTCGAGGCCCGGGGAGAGATCTCCCGCAAGGAGTTCGGCCTCACCTGGAACGCCGCACTCGAGGCCGGCGGCGTGCTCGTCTCGGATGCCGTGAAGCTCGAGATCTCCGCCGCCTTCGTCCTTCCGCAGGAGAGCTGAGCCGGTCTTCTCCGGCTCCCGCCGGCGTCGGCTTCGCTATGCTGAGGTTGTGTCTGTCCAGGCCATTGCATGTGCCTGCCCTTCCTCAGCCCCCGGAGATCCCATGTCCCGACTGCCCCTCGTCCCTGACGCCACCGACCTCGCGGCGGAGCCGGCTGCGCTGAGGCAGGCCGCAGCTGCCCGTCCGCGGGTCCTGCGGTCTGCCGCCGCCCTGCTCACCGTGGGCCTGCTGCTCACCGGATGCGCCGGCACGGACGGTGACTCCCCGGACGATCAGGGCAGCGCCGCCACGGCCTCCGGCACCCAGGACGGCGGCACCGGTGACGGTGGGCAGGACGACGACGGTTCCGCCTCCTCGGACAAGGACGGCGAGGCCGACGCCTCCTCGGACGGCGACGACGGTGCAGACGACTCCGGCGAGGACAAGGACGGCGAAGACAAGGACGGCAAGGGAGAGGCCGAGGAGTCGGACTCCGTGGACCCGGCCGACTTCCCGGCGTCCAACACCACCACGCTGACCCACATGGAGACCCTCAGGGACGTCGGCGTCGAGCCGAAGTCCGTGGTCTCCAACCAGCACGGGCTGATGATCGCCAACAACGTGGTCTACCAGCACAACGTCGTGCTCTTCGACACCGCGACCCGCAAGGTCTTCCAGACCCTGGACGACACCGTGAACCCGGCCGAGCTGGGCGTCGAGGGCCTGCCCGACGAGGTCAGCGGCGCCCCGGTGGAGGCCACCTGGACCAAGGACGGCGAGCACGCCTACGTCACCCAGTACGGCCTGTACCCCGTGGGCACGGCGCCGGACGACAACTGCACCGCCGGCGCGGACATCGCCCCCTCCCTCGTCTACCGGTACTCGGTGGAGGAGAAGGACTGGGACGCCGCCTACCGTGTGGGTCGGGTGCCCAAGTACCTGGCTCTGTCCCCGGACGAGTCCCGCCTGCTGGTCACCAACTGGTGCGACTCGAACATGTCCGTCATCGACACGGCCTCCGGCGAGACCGAGCACACCATTCCGCTGGACACCATGCCCCGCGGCATCGTCGTGCTGCCGGACAACAAGACCGCCTACGCCACCGCCATGTGGGCGGACAAGCTCTACCGCGTGGACCTGGAGAAGGGGACTTCCGAGGTGGTCATGCACACCGGTGCCAACCCGCGTCACCTGACCCTGTCCCCGGACGGCAAGACCCTCTACATGACGCTCTCCGGCGCGGACGAGATCGTGAAGATGGACGCGGAGACCGGCGAGGTCATCGCCAGCGCCCCGGCCGGGGACGAGCCGCGCTCCATGGACATCTCCGCCGACGGCACGGCCCTGTACGTGGTCAACTACTACGACTCCACGGTGAGCAAGATCGACGCCGAGACCCTCGAGATCCTCGGCACGGCGCCGGCGGGCGTGAACACCATCGGCATCACCTATGACAAGCCCTCCGGAGAGGTCTGGGTGGCCAACTACGGCGGCACCATCGACATCTACGACGACACCGACGGCGCCGGTCCGCGCGCCGGAGGCTCCGAGGAGGACACCGAGGATTCGGAGGATTCGGAGGACGACGCCGAGGGGTGATCCGCCCGGGGCGAGAGCCCTCGCGGTGCGGCCCGGACCGGACCTAGGGTGGGGATCATGATGATGGCATCGAAGACCCCGTACCAGAACACGTCGTTCGACCTGCCCACCAAGGAGACGGGCGACGACCAGACCGGCCACGGCTACATCGCGTTCCCGGAGTCCGGCAAGGGCCCGGGCGTGATCGTCATCCAGGAGTGGTGGGGCCTGACCCGCCACATGCGCGACGTCTGCGACCGCCTCGCCGAGCAGGGCTTCGTGGCCCTCGCCCCGGACCTGTTCGGCGGCTGGATCGCCCACGACGGCGACGAGGCCGGCGAGATGATGGAGAACCTCCCTGCCGAGGAGGGCGCCCGCCAGCTCGGCGCCGCCGTGGACCACCTGCTGTCCCTGGACGAGGTGACGTCCGAGACCGTCGGCGCCATCGGATTCTGCATGGGCGGCGGCTTCGTGCTGTCCCTGGCCGAGCAGCAGGGCGAGAAGGTCTCCGCCGCCGTCCCGTTCTACGGCGTGGGCCAGGGTGTGCCCGGCTCCTTCACGGGCATCAAGGCCGCCGTGCAGGGCCACTACGCGGAGAAGGACCAGATGTTCCCCGTGGACGAGGCCCGGAAGCAGGAGCAGCAGATCCGCGAGGAGTCCGGCGCCGAGGTCGAGTTCTTCTACTACGACGCCGACCACGCCTTCCACAACGACGAGAACCCTGCCGGCAACTACCAGGAGGCCGAGGCGAAGCAGGCCTGGGGCCGTGCCGTGGACTTCCTGAAGGAGAAGGTCCGCTGAGCCGGAGAGGATCCCGCGGAGGCGCCGGCGGCCGAGGCCGTTCCGGCGCCTCCGGTCGGTCCGGAGGCCGGGGCGGTTCGTCCGGCCGAGGCGGAGCGACTGGCCGAAGCGGCGCGAAGGGCGCGCCGCGCGGGTCAGGTGCCGGGCGGGCGTCAGGCGCGGGGCGGGCGTCAGGCGCGGGGCCGTCGTCGGGACGCAGGAAGGCGCGGTGGGAGGCACCGCCGCCCGAGACGCTGTTCCTGGCCACCGTGCCCGGCGCGACGCCGTCCAAGTGGGTGGACCGATACACCTCGCGCGAGCGCGTGGTGCAGCTGGTGAACCACGACGAGTCCCAGCAGTGCGACCATCTGCGGCACGACGAGCACGGGTTCGCCCTGCACCCGCTGCCGCAGCTGGGGTACGTGCGGTGGCGCCGGGATCGCAGCGTGGAGGACGTGTTGGGCGAGGCTGGCGTGGACCCACGGCGCGTGCACGTGGTGCGCGTGTACTCCGAGCTGCCGGTGGTGTGCGTCGGGCGGGAGCACCTGCTGGCCGCCTGGGACGTCGAGGCCGACGGTCCCGTGCCGACGGCCGAGCTCGATCCGGCCGAGGCGATGGACCCGGCGACGTTCGCCCCGACTCCTGCGCCCGCCCCTGACCCGGCCCCTGGCGTTTTCGTTCGGGAAAGCGTCGAGTCCCAGGGCGCTTTCGTTCGGGAAAGCGTCGAGTCCGGCGACGACGGCACTCCCCGCACGTCTGTCTCACCGCCTGCGTCGTCGGCCCCCAACCCCATGGACGCCCCGGAGACCCCGGGAGCGGGGGAGCGGATGGCACTGGAGATCGTGGCCTCCGGCGCCGGGCACGTGGTGCTGCCGCAGTCCGTGGCCCGCATGTTCGGTCGGAAGGACGTGGTGGTGCTGCCGCTGGAGTCCTCGCTGGACGAGGTGGTCGGCATGTCCCGGGCCGAACGCGAGGCGGTGGCGACGGCAGCAGAGCTCGCCGCCGAGGAGGCCGGCATGGAGCCCGCACGTGCAAACGAGCCGTTTGGCGTCACCGGTGACCACGTGGACGGCGATGACCGTCACCCCGGCTGGGACGTCGGGCTGGCCTGGCTCAAGGAATCCGACTCGGCCCTCGTGCAGGGCTTCGTGGGCGTGAGCCGTGGTCGCAGGAGCGGCAGCTCGCGCTGAGCGCGGGGGCAAGGGGACCGGGCGGGTCGGCAGCGCCAGCGCCGCCCGGCGGGTCTTCGATCCGATCCGGAGCCTGCGAGGCGTGCTCTCGAACGGATCGAGCGCTCCGTCGGAGGACTGCACCGGCCTTCGTTCCGATCCGGAGTATGCGAGACGAGCTCTGGATCGGAACGAGGGCTTTAGAATCGGGCCTGCCGAAGGCTCGACGGAGGCTCGACGGAGGCTCGGCGTGGATCCTCGCACTACACTCGGGCCATGACATGCAGCATCGCCGAGAGGCCCCGCAGCATCGCGGAGATCTGGCCGCCTTACGGACTCGTCATCCGGGCCGGTGAGCTGACCATGACCGCTCTGCGCGAGGCCGACGTGCCCGAGGTGGTCGCCCTGGTGGAGACCGGCATCCACGACCCCGCCGTCATGCCGTTCTCCTTCCCGTGGACCGACGCCCCGAGCGAGGAGCTGCCCGGCAACTACATGCGCTTCTTCGGCCGCACCCTCGCCGGTACCGGAGCGGGGAACGCCGCGCTCGAACTCGTTGTGCGCAGGGGAGGGGAGATCGTCGGGATGCAGGCGCTCAACGGCCAGGACGTGCGCACCACCCGCCGCCTGGAGTCCGGGTCCTGGCTGGGGTTGCGCTTCCAGCGGCAGGGCATCGGGCTGGCCATGCGACAGGCCATCTGCACCTTTGCGTTCGACCACCTCGGCCTGGACGTCGTCACTTCCGGGGCCTGGGCGGACAACACCGCCTCCCTGCGGATCAGCCAGAGGGTCGGCTACCGCGAGACAGGCCGCGAGCAGTGGCAACGCCGCGGCGAGCCCTCCGAGATGGTCCTGCTCGAGCTGCTGCCCGAGCACTTCGTGCCCGGCCCGGAGACGGTGGAGGTCGAGGGAGCCGAGCCGCTGCGGAGGTTCCTGGGTCTGACGGACTGAACCGGCCGTCGTCGGGAAGGGGTCATGGGGAAGCCCTCGTTCCGATTCGGAGCACGCCAGGCATGCTCCGAATCGGAACGAGGGCTCCGGGATGAGGACGAGGGCTCCGGAATGAGAACGAAGGCCCCGGAACCCACTGGCCTCAGCCCAGCCGGCCGGCCTGCGAGGCCTCGTACTCCTCGAGGTCGTCCTCGGAGACCGGTTCGGTGCCGCGCACCCGCGCCACCGCGGTCATCAGGTGGTAGACGCCCAGCGCCGCGATGGTGCCGAGGGTGATGCCGCCGAACGCCAGGTCGCCGATCATCAGGACCGGGTCGGCGATCGCGATGATCAGGCCGATGCCGGCGGTCATGAGGTTGATGGTGTTGGAGAAGTCCACGCGGTTCTGCACCCAGATGCGCACGCCCATCACGCCGATCATGCCGTAGAGGACGATGCCCGCACCCGCGGCCACACCGGCCGGGATGGTGGCCACGGCGGCACCGAACTTCGGGAAGAACGCCAGGGCCAGCGCGGTCAGGCCGGCCACCCAGTAGGCGGCGGTCGAGTAGACCTTGGAGGACGCCATCACCCCGATGTTCTCCGCGTACGTGGTGGTGCCGACGCCGCCGCCGAGGCCGGACAGGCTGGTCGCCAGGCCGTCGGCGAAGAGGGCGCGGCCGGTCAGCGGGTCCAGGTCGGTCTTCGTCATCAGTCCCACGGTGCGCACGTGGCCGATGTTCTCCGCCACCAGCACCAGCACCACCGGCAGGAAGAGGAAGACCACCTCGGCCCGGAACTCCGGCAGGTGGAACTCGGGGAGCCCGACGACGGCCGCCTCGCCGATCGGGGCGAAGTCCACCTGGTCTTGGGCCAGCGCCAGCAGGTACCCGACCACGATGCCCACCAGGATGGACAGGCGCCCGAGCAGGCCGCGGAAGAGCACCGCGGACAGGACGATCGCCAGGGCGGTGCCGAAGGTGGTCACCGGCAGTTCGACCATGCCGTCCGTGGTGGAACCGGCCAGGTTCAGGCCGATCAGGGCGACGATCGTGCCCATCACCGCCGGCGGCATCAGCGCATGGATCCAGCCGGTGCCGGCCAGGTGCACCACCAGGCCGATCAGCGCCAGCAGGACGCCCACGGTCAGGATGCCGCCGAGCGCCGCGCCCACGCCGGCCATGGAGACGGCGGCGGTGATCGGGGCGATGAACGCGAAGGACGAGCCCAGGTAGGACGGCAGGCGGTTGCCGGTGATCAGCAGGAACAGCAGGGTGCCGAGGCCGGAGAAGAACAGGGCGGTGGTGGCCGGCATGCCGGTCAGGGCGGGGACGAGCACGGTGGCGCCGAACATGGCCATCACATGCTGCACGCCGATGCCCACGGTGCGGCCCCAGCTGAGGCGCTCCTGCGGGCCCACCACGGTGCCGGCGGTGATGGTCCTGCCGTCCCCGTGGACGGTCCAGCCGAAGCGGCGGCGCGGGCCGTTCGGGTCGCGGTGCGTTGCGGTGCGCTCGGGGGGATGGGACATGCGGGTCCTCCAGGGGCGAGACGACGGATGCCTCCGGGCGGGTTCCGTGGAGCCGCCGCCGGGGCGTGCGAGGCCGCCGTGGAGCGCTCCTGCACTGTGGAAAAGCCCACGTTCGGCCATGGACCGTAGGGTACCGTGGAGATGTGTCTGACTACTTCGGTGTGATTGGCGAGGCCCTCGTGGACGTGGTGGTCTCGGACACCGCCACACCCCGAGCGCATGTCGGCGGCAGCCCCCTCAACGTCGCGGTGGGGTTGAGCCGCCTGGACCTGCCGGCGCTGTTCGCCGGTCGCTACGGCTCGGACGAGTACGGCGAGATGATCGCCGCTCACCTGCGTGACAACGGTGTCCGTTCCCTCCTCGGCCCCGACTCGGCGCCCACCTCCCAGGCGACCGCCCGCCTGGATCCCACGGGTGCGGCCAGCTACGAGTTCGACCTCGACTGGACCCTCCCCTCCGCCGGCGAGCTCGTCTCCCGTTACGAGGGGGACGTCGGGGGCCGCCTGCTCCACCTGCACGCCGGGTCGATCGCCACCATGCTCGCCCCCGGCGACGCCGAGGTGATGCGCCTGCTCGAGCTGCTCCAGCCGACCACCACCCTCAGCTACGACCCCAACGTGCGCCCGAGCATCGTCCCGGACCGGGAGTTCGCCCGGAACCGTGCCGAGGAGTCGGTGCGCTTGGCGGATGTGGTGCACGCCTCGGACGAGGACATCGCCTGGCTGTACCCGGACCGTCCGCTGCTCGATTCCCTCCGGGCCTGGCAGCAGATGGGCCCGGCCCTGGTGGTGATGACCCGCGGCGCCGAGGACATCATGGCGGTCACCGCGCACGAGGACTACGAGCGCCCCATCATCCCTGTGGACGTCGCGGACACGGTGGGCGCCGGCGACTCCTTCACCGCCGCCCTGCTGGCCGCCTTGAACGACCGCTGCCTGTTGGGCGCCGAGAACCGCGAGCAGCTGCACGCCATCGGTCACCAGGACCTCGAGTCCGTGCTGATCTACGCCTGCCGCGCCGCGGCCATCACGTCGTCCCGCCCCGGCGCCGACCCGCCGACCCGTGCGGAGCTCGTGGACGACTGAGTCGTCCGGTCCGTCACGCGTGGACAACGACGCCGGCCGCTCGCCTTCTCAGGGTGAGCGGCCGGCGTCGTGGGGCCGGCTTATAGAGGCGGTCGGGACGGGAGCGTTCCGAGGGACGCGACACTTTCCCGAACGAAAGTACGCTGGGACGCGACACTTTCCCGAACGAAAGTACGCTGGGACGCGACACTTTCCCGAACGAAAGTGCTCCGGGACGCGACGGTTTCCCGAACGAAAGCGTCAGGGGGGTGGCTCAGACGAGGCCGAGCTCCTTCACGGCGTCGCGCTCGGACTCGAGCTCGGCCACGGTGGCGGCCAGGCGCTCGCCGGCGCCGGGCAGGGCGGCCTCGTCCGGGGCCAGGTCCGGCACGATCTTCCACTCGCCGCCGTCCGAGGTCGCCGGGAACGAGGAGATCAGGCCCTCCGGCACGCCGTAGGAGCCGTCCGAGACGATCGCGGCGGAGGTGCGGCGGGCGGAGCCGTCCGCGCCGGCGCCGGTGCCCAGGGCCCAGTCGCGCATGTGGTCGATGGTCGCCGACGCGGCGGAGGCTGCCGAGGAGGCGCCGCGCACGGAGATGATCTCCGCGCCGCGCTGGGCCACGCGCGGGATGAACTCGTCATCGGTCCAGGCGCTGTCCACCACCTCGAGGGCTGGCTTCCACTCACTGTCCACGCGCACGCGGGCATGGGTGAGGTCCGGGAACTGGGTGGCCGAGTGGTTGCCCCAGATGGTCACGCCGTCCACGTCCTCGACCGTCACGCCGGCCTTCGCGGCCAGAAGGGCGACGGCGCGGTTGTGGTCCAGGCGGGTCAACGCGGTGAAGCGGGAGGCTGGGACGTCCGGGGCATGCTGCTGGGCGATCAGGGCATTGGTGTTGGCCGGGTTGCCGACCACGACCACGCGGACCGCGTCGTCCGCGTGCTCGTTGATGGCCCTGCCCTGCGGGCCGAAGATGCCGCCGTTGGCCTGAAGCAGGTCGCCGCGCTCCATGCCGGCGGTGCGCGGGCGGGCGCCCACGAGCAGGGCGTGGTGGGTGCCGTCGAAGGCCTGGGCCGGGTCGTCGGTGACATCCACCGAGTCCAGCAGGCCGAACGCGCAGTCGGCGAGCTCCATGGCGGTGCCCTCGGCGGCCTTCAGTGCGGCCGGGACCTCCAGCAGGCGCAGGCGTACCGGGGTGTCCTCACCCAGCATCTGGCCTGCGGCGATGCGGAAGAGCAGGGCGTAGCCGATGTTGCCGGCGGCGCCGGTGACGGTGACGGTCTGCGGGGCACGGTTCTCCACACTCATGCCGCCATTCTGGCCGGCCCGCCGCCGTCCGGTAAAGGGTCCGCGGCGGTGTCGCCCCGGAGTCGGGTCGCCCCGAGCCGCCGAACCCGGAGGCGGCGGCCGCCGGGGGTGAGGGGCCGTCGTCGGGAAGCGGTCGCCGCCTAGACTGAGGGGCATGTCTGCCCTCCGTGCCGCCGCCGCCCTGGCCGGAGTGCGCCGTCGGCCGCGCATGGTGGCCACGGACCTGGACGGCACGGTGATCGGCTACGCACACACGCGTACCGGGTGGCTCTCCCCGCGGACCATCGGGGCGCTGCAGGCCGCCCACGACGCCGGGATCACCGTGGTGTTCGTGACCGGCCGGCCGCTGCGCTGGCTGGGCCCGCTGCGGGAGCAGCTGGGCACCGTCGGCCCGGTGATCTGCTCCAACGGCGCCGTGGTGGTGGACCCCGCCACGGACGAGGTGCTGCTCTCCCACGGGATGGAGCGGGCCGCCGTGGTGGAGGCGATGGCGCGGCTGCGGGCCGAGGACGAGTCCGCCAGCTTCGGTGCCGAAACCCTGGAGGGCTTCGTGTGGGAGCCGGCCTTCGGCAAGCGGGCCGAGGGCGTCGCCGGGGCGGCCACCGGGGCGTCCCACCGGCTTGAGCGGCTGCTGGATGAGGATGCCACCGTGGTGAAGCTGATGGCCCGTTCCGCCCGGCACGGCGCGGACGAGCTGCTCCTCCGGGCCCGCGCCCTCGTGGCGGACATCGTCTCCGTGACCCACTCAGCGCCGGACCTGCCGCTGGTGGAGATGGCGCAGCACGGGGTGCACAAGGCCGCCACCCTGGAGGAGTATGCGGAACAGCGGGGGATCGCCGCCGCGGACGTGGTCGCCTTCGGGGACATGCCCAATGATATGGAGATGCTCCAGTGGGCCGGCCTCGGCCTGGCCGTGGCCTCCGGCCATCCTGAGCTGGTGGCCGCCGCGGACGCGGTGGTCGGCACCTGCGACGACGACGGCGTGGCCGAGGCGATCGAGCACCTGCTCACCCTGCCCGAATGAGCGGCGCCCGGCCTCAGTCCAGCGACCGGGACAGGTCCGCCTCCTCGTAGCGGACCATGCGGGACGCCGTGCCGGTGACCAGGCGGTGCACCAGCCACAGCCCCAGGAACAGCGGCAGTCCGATGTACGCGGTGGCCGCGGCCAGCAGATCCACGCCGCCGGAGCCGGTGAAGGCCTCCACGTTCTGCCCGAGGATCACCACGGCGCACAGCACCAGGGCGACGATCGGGCCGACCGGGAACAGGGCCGCCCGGTACGGCAGCTCCTTCGGGTCACGGCCCTGCGCCACGAACGCCCTGCGGAAGCGGTAGTGGCTCCACGCGATGCCCATCCACACGATGAACCCGGCCAGGCCGGAGGCGGAGACGAGCCAGACGTAGGCGGCGCCGTCCCCGATCAGGGTGGTCAGGAAGCAGCCGGCGCCCACCACGGTGGTCATGATCAGCGCGTTCATCGGCACGCCGCGGCGGTTCACCTTCGCCAGCACGGCCGGCGCCTTCCCGGAGGCGGCGAGGGCGTAGAGCATGCGGGTGGAGGCATAGAGCCCGGAGTTGCCTGCGGACAGGATGGCGGTGAGGATCACCGCGTTCATCACGGAGGCGGCGGCCAGCACACCGGCGTTCTCGAACACCAGGGTGAACGGGGAGATGGAGATGTCCTCCACCTCGGAGCCCAGCAGGTGGGGGCTGGTGTAGGGGATGAGGAAGCCGACGACCGCGATCGCGCCCACGTAGAACAGCAGGATGCGCACGAACACGGTGCGGATGGCGGTCGGCACGGTCTTCTCCGGGTTCTCGGCCTCGCCGGCGGCCACGCCGACCAGCTCGGTGCCCTGGAAGGAGAAGCCGGCCACCAGGAAGATCGCCAGGATGCCGGCCCCGCCGTCCACGAACGGGGCCTCGCCGGTGGTCCAGTTCTCGAAGCCCGGGGAGCCGCCACCGATGATGCCCAGGATCATCAGCACGCCCAGGACCAGGAACACCACCACGGTGAGCACCTTGATCAGGGAGAACCAGAACTCGGACTCGCCGTAGGCCCGCGTGGACAGGGCGTTCAGCCCGAAGAGCAGGGCCAGGAAGAGCGCGGACCACACCCAGGAGGGCACCTCCGGCAGCCAGTACCGCATCACCAGTGCGGCGGCCACGAGCTCGGCGGCCACGGTGATCGCCCAGTTGTACCAGTAGTTCCAGCCGATGGCGAAGCCGAACGAGGGGCTCACGAAGCGGGTCGCGTACTCCTCGAACGCGCCGGAGACCGGCAGGTAGGTGGCCATCTCGCCGAGGGACTGCATGAGCAGGAACACCATGAACCCGATGACCACGTAGGCCAGCAGCGCACCGCCCGGACCGGCTGTGGCGATCGTGTTGCCGGAGGCCACGAACAGGCCGGTGCCGATCGCACCGCCCATCGCGATCATCGTCAGGTGGCGGGAGGCCAGGGAGCGGCGCAGGCCGTTCTGCTCGGCCCCGCCGCCGGGGTCGGAGGAGGCGGCGGTGGCGGAGCTCGGCGTCGGCTCGGTGGGGGCCACGGCGGGACCTTTCGGGAAGAGGGAACGTTGCCGTCCCGGCCTCCGCGCATGCGCGCTGCGCAGGGGGCGTGGGGACCACACGTCCCGAGCGGGCTCCCTCGGGACGTCGGCCCCCGAGCATAGCCCCGTCCTCTGAACGGGGAGGATTCACCGTGTCATGTCTCACCCGGGCCGCGCCGGCGCGGCGCTCAGAGGAACTCGAACGGGTCGAAGTCCTCGATGTCGATCACGCGCATGCGCGGCAGCGGAGCGTCGAAGGCCTGGACGTCGTGCTCCATGTCCCAGACCTCCACGCCCGGGATCTCCCGCAGCCCGCCGGCGATGAACTCGTTGAAGCCCATGAGGGCCACGCGCCGGTCCTCGTCCTCGGCGAGGGCGGTCATCTGGGGGAGGAAGTCGACGTCGTGGCTGGCGAGGACCACGTCCCCGTCCCGTTCGATGAGGGCCTCGGCGGTGCGCTGGATGCCGAGGTCCACCACCTTGCCGGCGCCGCGCAGCATGACCGGCTGGTACCCCATCGCCAGGAGCGCCTGCACGAAGGCCAGCGGGACCTCCCCGTCGATCGCGAGGAAGAACAGCGCAGTGACCGGCTGCTCCCATTCGTCCTCGATGAACTCGCGCACCCGGTTCCAGCGCGGCCGCTCCTCCGGGTGGGGGCGCCGCTGGAGGATGGAGGTGCCGAGGGTGGCGTCGATGTTCTCGCCGTCGACGAGCAGGTAGGTCTGGCGTTCAGTCACGCCGTCGAGCCTACCGCCGGGCGCGCGGGGCGGGGCAGGGCCCCGGCACCGCTTCCCGACGACGCCCCCTTGCCTCCGCCGGCCCGCCCACCGGGCGCGCGGGGCGGGGCCGGGCGTGGCGATGGGGCGTCGGCAGTGGACCGAGGCAGCCCCGCGGGGCGGTGGGGCGCGTCGTAGGCTCGTGCCGTGAGCCTGACCTCCTGCCTGACCTCCGGACTGTCCTCCGCCCGTGACGCCGCCGGGCGCGTCCGCGCGTCGGTGCAGCGCGCCGTCGAGCGTTCCCGCCGCACCCCGCCGCCGTATCTCACGGACTCGCTGCCGGCCCGGAACGGCTGGCCGGTGGGGTTTGCGCACCGCGGCGCGGACGTGCGCCGGGAGAACACGCTGGCCGCCTTCGAGGCCGCCGTAGACGCCGGGTTCGGGCACCTCGAGCTGGACGTGCGCACCACGGCGGACGGCGAGCTCGTCGTGTTCCACGACGACACTCTGGACCGCGTCAGCACGGGCCGCGGCCGGCTGCGCGACCACACGTGGGAGCAGCTGGCGGACGTCACGGTCGGCGGGGAGCCGCTGCTGCGCTTCGCCGAGCTGCTCACGGCGCTGCCCGAGGCACGCCTGAACGTGGACCTCAAGGACCGCGCCTCAGCCCCGGCCCTGGCCCGCATCCTCGCCGAGCACGACGCCTGGGACCGCGTGCTGGTCGCGTCGTTCCACGACTCGCGGCGCCGCCTCTTCCGGCGCGCCCTCGCCGACCTCGGCCACCCCGACCGGGCGTACGGGCCGGAGCAGGTGGCGACGTCGGGCGGGGCGGCCGCCATCGCGGCGCTCGTGCTGCTGGGTCCGCTGGGACTGACCGGCTGGCTGCGCCGGTACGCCCTCGACGTCGACTGCGTGCAGGTGCCCGTCCGGCACGGCCTCGTCCCCGTGGCCACCGCCGACTTCGTGCGCCGCTGCCGTGCGGCGGGCCTGCCGGTGCACGTATGGGTCGTGGACGAGCCCGATCAGATGGAGCGGCTGCTGGAGATGGGCGTGGACGGCATCATGACCGACCGTGCCGACGTGCTCGCCGAGGTCTTCACCCGCCGCGGGATCTGGCCGCAGCGCTGACCCGGCCCCGTACACGACGCGACGACGGCCGCCCGCGGTGGGCGGCCGTCGTCGTGAAGGGGGGCGGGTTTGGGCTCAGAGCATCTTCGGCAGGGCCTTGCGCTTGAACCAGGTGTACGGCGGGTAGGCCACCTTCAAGGTGTCCACCTGGTCGGTCTTCGCCAGGGACGGGCGCATGTGGGAGAACGTCTCGAAGCCGGTCTCCCCGTGGTACGCGCCGATGCCGGAGGCCCCGATCCCGCCGAACGGCAGGGTGGTCAGGCCCGCGTGCAGCAGGGTCACGTCCGTGCACACGGCACCGGCCTGCACCTGCTCCTCGAACGCCCGGTGGAAGCGCGGACGGTCCGTGAACAGGTAGGCCGCCAGCGGATGCGGGCGCGCGGTGATGAAGTCCAGGGCCTGCTGAAACGTCTCCACCTTCAGGATCGGCAGGACGGGCCCGAAGAGCTCCTCCTGCATCAGCGCGTGGTCGGCGCGGACACCGGTCACCACGGTGGGCGCCATGTAGCGGTGGTGGGCGTCCACCCGGCCGCCGACCAGCAGCTGAGCCCCGTCCTGCAGGTCCGCGGCCAGCATGTCCTGCAGGCGGGCGGCGTGCTCCTCGGAGATGAGCCGGCCGTAGTCGTTGGAGGTGCGCGGGTCCTCGCCGTAGAACTCGCGGATCACCTCCGGCAGGGCCTTCACCAGCTGCTCGTGGGCGGCGTCGCCGACGGCCAGCACGTAGTCCGGGGCCACGCAGGTCTGGCCGGCGTTGGTGAACTTGCCGAACGCGATGCGCCGGGCCATCGCCATGACGTTGCGGGACTCGGTGACCACCACGGGGGACTTGCCGCCGAGCTCCAGGGTGACCGGGGTGAGGGTCTTCGCCGCCGCCTCGTAGACGATGCGGCCGACGCGCTCGCCGCCGGTGTAGAGGATGTGGTCGAACGGGTGGGTGAGCAGCTCGGTGTTGCAGTCCTTGCCGCCGGCCACCACGGAGATCAGCGCAGAGTCCAGGTACTTCGGCAGCAGATCGCGCAGCACGGCGGCGGTGGCCGGGGCCTTCTCGGACGGGCTGACGATCACCGTGTTGCCCGCCGCCACAGCGGCCACGAGCGGAGCCAGCGTCAGCTGCACCGGGTAGTTCCAGGCGCCGATGATCAGCACCAGGCCCTTCGGCCGCGCCTGCACCTCGGCGGTCGCCGGCTTCAGGGACAGCGGGGTCCTCACCGGACGCTTGTCCATCCAGTCCGTCAGGTGCAGCAGCGCGTGGTCGATCTCCGCGCGCACCGGCATCAGCTCGGTCAGCAGGCCCTCGGTGGGGGACTTGCCGAGGTCGTGGCCGAGGGCGTCCAGGAAGCGCGACTCGTTCTCCTCCAGCATGCGCTTCATGGCTCGCAGCTGGTGCACGCGCATGCGGCGCGGATGGGCGGCGCGGGACCTCGCCGCGGCGCGCAGGCGCTCCACGGCGGCGGTCGGGTTCTCCGCCCGCGGGCCGATCGGCATGATCGGCAGCATGGACGTGTCCGCGGGGACGTGGAGGTCGGCGTACTCCTGCTCGTCGGCGTCGTCGAGGGGCTGCTCGTGGAAGGTCATGGCACCACCGTAGTCCGCGCAGCTGACCGCCGCCTCTGTACTTTCGGCGGGCGCCCGCGGGCGTCGGCTCGGAGCTGTGCGACGACGTCCGGGCCGCCCCGTCCGCCACGGCACCCCCCCTTCCCGACCCCACGCGAAGGCCCCCACCCGCGAAGGGTGAGGGCGGAGAGGGCCCCCAGGGAGGCTGTGGCGCGGGAAGGCCCCCCGCGGAGGGTGAGAGGCCGTTGTCGGGAACCGGCGGCGCCGGTCAGCCGATGACCGCGTCCACGATCCTCTGGGCCTCCGCCTGCACCTGCGCGAGGTGGTCGGCGCCGAGGAAGGACTCGGCGTAGATCTTGTAGACGTCCTCGGTGCCGGAGGGACGGGCGGCGAACCAGGCGTTCTGGGTGACCACCTTCAGGCCGCCGATGGGCGCGCTGTTGCCCGGGGCGTTGGTGAGCGCGGCGAGGATCGTCTCCCCGGCGAGCTCGGTGACCGTCACGTCCTCCGGGGACAGCTCCTTGAGGCGGGCCTTCTGCTCGGCGGTGGCCGGGGCGTCGATGCGCGCGTAGACCGGGGAACCGTGGAGGGCCTCGAGGTCCCGGTACAGCTCGGAGGGGGAGCGGCCGGTGACCGCGATGATCTCCGCCGCCAGCAGGCACAGCAGCATGCCGTCCTTGTCCGTGGTCCACGGCTCGCCGTCCAGGGTGACGAAGCTGGCGCCGGCGGACTCCTCGCCGCCGAACACGCCGGAGCCGGTGAGCAGGCCGGGGACGAACCACTTGAAGCCGACCGGCACCTCCACCAGTTCGCGGTCTAGGGACTCGGCCACGCGGTCGATCATGGAGGAGGACACCAGGGTCTTGCCCACGCCGGCGGCCTGCGGCCACTGGCTCCGGTTCCGGTACAGGTAGTCGATGGCCACGGCGAGGAAGTGGTTCGGGTTCATCAGCCCGCCGTCCGGGGTGACGATGCCGTGGCGGTCCGCGTCGGCGTCGTTGCCGGTGGCCACGTCGAACGGGGCGTTCCCCTCGGCATCCGGGGTCATCCGCTCGATCAGGGAGGCCATGGCGTTCGGGGAGGAGCAGTCCATGCGGATCTTGCCGTCCCAGTCCAGGGTCATGAAGCCGAACCGCGGGTCCACCTCCGGGTTCACCACGGTCAGCTCCAGGCCGTGGCGGGCGCCGATCTCCGCCCAGTAGTCCACGGAGGCCCCGCCCATGGGGTCCGCGCCGATGCGCACGCCGGCCTCGCGGATGGCGTCCATGTCCAGGACCTTCGGCAGGTCCGAGACGTAGCGGTCCAGGAAGTCGAAGCCGTCCAGCCTCGGGTGGCCCTCGACCTCCTCCGGGGCCAGGCGCCGCACACCGTCCAGGCGTGCGGTCAGCAGCTCGTTGGCGCGGCGGGCGATCCAGCCGGTGGCGTCCGTGTCCGCGGGGCCGCCGTGCGGCGGGTTGTACTTGAGGCCGCCGTCCGACGGCGGGTTGTGGGACGGCGTGATGACGATGCCGTCCGCCAGGCCGGCGTTGTCCCCATCCGCGGAGAAGCCGGCGGGGGTGAGGTCGCGGCCGGCGTTCAGGTGCAGGATCGCGTGGGACACCGCCGGGGTGGGGGTGTAGCCGCCGCGGGAGTCCACCATCACGGGCACGTCGTTGGCGAGCAGGACCTGCACGCAGGTGTCCTGGGCCGGGGCGGACAGCGCGTGGGTGTCCTTGCCGACCAGCACGGGGCCGGTGATGCCCTGAGCGGCGCGGTACTCCACGATCGCCTGGGTGATCGCCGCGATGTGCGCGTCGTTGAAGCTGGTCTTGAGCGAGCTGCCGCGGTGGCCGGAGGTGCCGAACACCACCTTCTGCGCGGGGTCGGACGGGTCCGGGACGCGGTCGGTGTACGCGGCGAGCAGGGCGTCGACGTCGATGAGGTCTTCCGGCAGGGCGGGCGTGCCGGGGCGTTGGGCGGCAGGGACGGCGGGCGTGTGCATGGTCTCGCTCATGCCCCTACTCTTCCACTCCCGCATGATCGCGGGAAGACCGGGGGGTTCCGCGGTGGCGGGGGAGTGTGGGGTGTGGGGCGGGGTGGGGTGAGGTGCGGGGGGATGAGGGGCGTGGTGGGATCGTCTGTGTGCCACGGGTCGGAATCGGCGCCGTGGGGGCCGGAGTTCCGACGCTGCGGATACAGAAGGTCGGTCACCTCCGGCATCGGGGACGCCACGGGACAGTGGACGCCTTGGGACGGTGGACGCCATGGCGCCGGGGAATCCCTGGCCACCTCCGGTAGCCGGAGCGTCACCCACGACGGCGGCCACGCACCCCCGGTGCGTGGCGCACCGGGGCGGGTGTCGTCGTCGGGAATCCGCCGGACCTGGCGGAGAGAGCGGGTCGGCGTCCCCGCCGGACCCGGCGGAACGAACGGGCCGGGCACTGCCCCCGCCAGACCCGGCGGAAAGAACGGGGGCGGGGTCCGACCGGAACGCGCAGCGAACTCCGGTCGAACCCCGCCCCCGAACCCCTTCAGGGAGGGGTCAGCGGATCAGCCGATCACTTCCGGTTCTTCCGCTGCACGTCGTAGCGGTCGGCGTCCATGATCTTGGTCCACGCCTTGACGAAGTCCTTGACGAACTTCTCCTTGGCGTCGTCTGCGGCGTACACCTCGGACACGGTGCGCAGCTCGGAGTTCGAGCCGAAGACCAGGTCGTTGCGGGTGCCGAAGAGCTCCTTGCCGTCGGCGGTGACGCCCTTGTAGTGGCCCTCGGACACCTTCTCCCACTGGGTGTCGATGTCCGTGACGGCCTGCAGGAAGTCGTTGGACAGCACGCCCACGTTCTCGGTCCACACGCCGTCCTTCGAGTCCCCGTAGTTGGCGCCGAGCACGCGCAGGCCGGCCACCAGCACGGTCATCTCCGGGGCGGAGAGTCCGAGCAGGTTGGCGCGGTCCACGAGGGCGAACTCGGCCGGGAACTCCTTGTTGGAGCGCGGGTCGTAGTTGCGGAAGCCGTCCACCTTCGGCTCGAGGTAGCCGAAGGACTCCACGTCGGTCTGCTCCTGCGAGGAGTCGCCGCGGCCCGGGGTGAAGGGCACCTGGACGGGCACGCCGCCGTCGGCGGCGGCCTTCTCGATCGCCCAGTTGCCGGCCAGGACCAGGGTGTCCGCGAAGGACACGCCCTGCTCGGCGGCGATCTTCTCCAGGGCCTCGATGACCGGGCCGGTGACGGCCGGCTCGTTGACCTCCCAGGAGCGCTGCGGCTCGAGGCGGATGCGGCCGCCGTTGGCGCCGCCGCGGAAGTCGGAGCCGCGGTAGGTGGAGGCGGCGGCCCAGACGGTCTTCACCACGGCCGGGACGGAGAGGCCAGCAGCGGCCACGGCGTCCTTGACCGCCTTGACCTCCGCGTCGCCGGGCACGGAGGCCGGGGCCGGGATCGGATCCATCCAGACGAGCTCCTCGGTGGGCACCTCGGGGCCGTAGTGGCGGGAGATCGGGCCCATGTCACGGTGGGTCAGCTTGAACCAGGCGCGGGAGTAGGCGTCGTGGAAGGCCTCGAAGTCGTCCTTGAAGCGACGGGCGATCTTGTCGTACTCGGGGTCGAAGCGCAGGGCGAGGTCCGAGGTCAGCATGCGCGGCTCGCGGCGGCCGCTGCCGTCCGCCTCGGGCACCATGTCCGAGCCGCCGCCGTTGACCGGGCGCCACTGGTTGGCACCGGCCGGGGACTGGAACAGCTCCCACTCGTAGGCGTAGAGGATGTGGAAGAACTCGTTGTCCCAGCGGGTCGGGTGGTAGGTCCAGGTGACCTCGAGGCCGGAGCCGATGGTGTCGATGCCCTTGCCGGACTTGTAGGAGGACTTCCAGCCCAGGCCCATCTGCTCCATCGGGGCGCCCTCGGGCTCCGGGCCGACGTGCTCCGGGACGGTGCCGGCGCCGTGGGTCTTGCCGAAGGTGTGGCCGCCGCCGATGAGGGCGACGGTCTCCTCGTCGTTCATGCCCATGCGCTTGAAGGTCTCGCGGATGTCGCGGGCGGACTTGACCGGGTCCGGCTCGCCCTCCGGGCCCTCCGGGTTCACGTAGATCAGGCCCATCTCCACGGCGGCGAGGGGGTTGTCCAGCTCGCGGTCGCCCCTGTAGCGCTCGGCGCCGCCGTTGGTCCACTCGGTCTCCGGGCCCCAGTACACGTCGTCCTCGGGCTCGTAGGCGTCGATGCGGCCGCCGGAGAAGCCGTAGGTCGGCATGCCCATGATCTCGTGGGCGACGTTGCCGGTGAGGATCATCAGGTCCGCCCAGGAGAGGTTCTGGCCGTACTTCTTCTTGACCGGCCACAGCAGGCGGCGGGCCTTGTCCAGGGAGACGTTGTCCGGCCAGGAGTTCAGGGGGGCGAACCGCTGCTGGCCGGTGCCGCCGCCGCCGCGGCCGTCCTGGGAGCGGTAGGTGCCGGCGGCGTGCCAGGCCATGCGGATCATGAACGGGCCGTAGTTGCCGAAGTCGGCAGGCCACCAGTCCTTGGAGGTGGTGAGCACCTCGGCGATGTCCTTCTTCACCTCGGCCAGGTCGAGGGTCTCGAAGGCGGCCGGGTAGTCGAAGTCCGGGTCATGCGGGTTGATGACCGGCTGCTCCTTGGCGAGGATCTTCAGGTTCAGACGGTTC
>NZ_BCSN01000047.1 GCF_001570885.1 Micrococcus lylae NBRC 15355
CTCCCATCACGCCGACCCGCTGGCGGACCTGCGCCTGTCCGTGGACGGTCAGCGTCAGCTCGCCTTCGACCTGGCGGACTGGGCGGACCAGTTCTGCCAGGGCCGGTGGATCGCCACGGGCGGCGGCGGCTACAACCCGCTGAAGGTGGTGCCGCGCGCCTGGGCCCATCTCACGGCGATCGTGCTGGACGCCCCGATCCCGATCAGGGCCGAGATCCCGCAGGCGTGGGTGGACCACGTGACGTCCCTCACCGCGGACGAGCTCACCGGAGACATGTCCTCGGCGCCGGAGGACGAGGAGGGCCGCATCCCCACCACCATGGGAGAGGGGGCGGACGTGTGGTGGCGCTCGTGGGAGGTCGGCTACGACCCGTCCGACCCGGTGGACCAGGCCATCATGGCCACCCGCAAGGAGCTCTTCCCGTACCACGGCCTGGACCCCTGGTTCGACTGAGGCCTGCCGCGCCGGCGTCCGCGGATCCGCGTGGATTCGCGCGCTGCAGGCGCGCCCGGTATTGTGGCGGGGAACGTTTTACAAGCGTTCCACATCCGGTGGAATGCGGGTCGGCCCGGCTGTCCAGTCAGCTCGGTGCGGTCCGAGTGACCCCGCCGACCGTCGCCCCCGACATGAGGAGACCCCATGGGTTCTGTGATCAAGAAGCGCCGCAAGCGCATGTCGAAGAAGAAGCACCGCAAGCTGCTTCGCAAGACCCGGCACCAGCGTCGCAACAAGAAGTGACGCCTGCTCCGGAGAGCAGATGCGAGGCCGCCGTCCCGTTCGGGACGGCGGCCTCGCTCTGTTCCGGGGGCCGTGCGGTGTGCGCTGAGCCTGCGCGGGGTCCTGCCGGGCCTCGTGACGCTGCGCCCGGCGGTCGTTGCCCGCGGTGCCCGTAGGGTGGTGTGCATGGACTCTGACACCACGACGGCGGCCGCCGCCTCCGCCATTCGCCCTCGCGTCCAGCTGCTGGTCAAGGAGGGGTGCCACCTGTGTGCGGCCGCCGTGGAGACGGTCGCGGAGGTCTGTGGCCGGCTGGGGGAGGCCTACGAGCTCCTCGACGGCGCCGAGCACCCGGAGCTGGCCGAGCGGCATGCGGAGGAGGTCCCGGTGCTGTTCGTGGACGGCGTCCAGCGCGACTTCTGGCGCGTGGACCCGGCGCGGCTGGAGCGGATGCTCACCGCCGCCTGATCACTTCACGCGCATCGACTTCGCCCAGGCCCGCTGACGCATGTACTCGGTGGAGTCTGGGCGGTAGGCCATCACGATGCCGCCCACGCCCAGCAGGACCCACACGATCTCCAGGCCCGGCATGCCGCCGAGCAGGCTGGTGAGCATCATCAGCAGCGAGAGCGCTGCCAGCACGGTGCCGACGATGCGTGCGGGGCGGGAGCCGGAGCGGATCTTGAAGGCGACCAGCAGGTACAGCACCAACGCCACCAGGGCGAAGGCGGTCATGAACCCGGGCATCATGTCCACGGTCGTCTGCATCATCTGCTCGGCCTCGGTGCCGGTGAGGCCGGAGGCCTCCACCTGCTGGCGGGTGACGTCCTCGACGATGGCCTTGCCCTCCGGGGTCGTGAGCGCGAAGGCACCGGCGAGCGTGGAGCCGACCATGACGACCGCGGCCGCGATGATCAGCCAGAACGCCACGGTGATGGACGTGGGCCGCACCGGCTCCTGCACCGGGCCGCCCCACTGCTGGCCGGGCTGCCCCCACTGCTGTCCGGGCTGCCCCCACTGCTGCTGAGGGCCCCACTGCTGCCCTCCCGAGCCGTTCCAGCCCGGCCCGCCCGGCGGCGGGGGAAAGGCGCCCTGCTGCGGCTGCTGCCACTGCTGCGGCTGCTGTCCGGGAGCGCCGGGCTGCCCCTGCGGTCCGCCGTACGGGTCCTGGCCGTAGGGGTTCTGCCCGTACTCGGAGCCGGCGCGGTACTCCTGCCCGCCCCCGCCCGAGCCGTAGGAGCCTGCGTTCGCGCCGCCGTACTCCTGTCCGTAGGTGGGGCGGTCCTGGTTCTCGCTCACGGCGGTGTCCTTCCGTCGGCGTCGGTCGGTCTGCGCGGTCGCGCGGCCTGTGGCCTCCCACGCTAGTGCCTGTCGGCTCTCCGCGTCTCTGACAGACTGGGGACATGAGCGTTCTGGCCACGGTGCATCTCGTCCGTCACGGTGAAGTCTTCAACCCGGACCGCGTCCTCTACGGGCGCCTGCCGGGGTTCGGCCTGTCCGACCTCGGCCTGCAGATGGCCGACGGTGTGGCCGAGTGGTTCGTGGAGCGGGCGAACCGCATTCAGCGGCAGCCGGCCATCGTGGCGGCCTCCCCGCTGCAGCGCGCGAAGCAGACCGCGGCCCCCATCGCCGCGGCGTTCGGCAAGAAGCTGGAGACCGAGCCGAACCTGATCGAGGCCGTGAACGCCTTCGAGGGCATGTCGAACGTGGCCGCCACCTTGAAGTCCACCCCGAGCCTGTGGCCGAAGCTGCGCAACCCCGCACGCCCGTCCTGGGGCGAGCCGTACATCCAGCAGGTGCAGCGCATGGTGGAGGTCGTCCAGCGCTCCCGCGACGTCGCGGTGGACACCCTGGGTCCGGGCGCCGAGGCCATCCTGGTCTCGCATCAGCTGCCGATCTGGGTGACCCGCCTGGCCACCGAGGGGCGTCCGCTCATGCACGACCCGCGCCGGCGCGAGTGCACCCTCACCTCCGTGACCTCCCTGGTCTTCGAAGACGGCCGCGAGCGGCCGCGCGTGGAGTACCACGAACCCAATGCGCACCTGCTCGCCCAGGCCGCCAACCTGCCCGGCGCCTGAGACGCTCCGCGCCCCCTCCCCGACGACGGCCCCTCGCCTTCACGCCTGCCTCGCCCCGCCCGGGGCGAGCGGACGGACCCAGGTGCGGGGCCGTCGTCGTGAAGCCCGTCTTCAAGGTTCCGGTCAGGATGGGCGGGCAGACTAGACTGGTCTGAATCCCTGATGCTGTTTTCCGCGCCTGTGACGAGGAGGTTCCTCCATGCCCGCGTCCCGTCTGACCCGTCGACGTCTGCTGGCGGGACTGGGCTTCGGCGCGGCCGCCCCGCTGCTCGTGGCGTGCGGGGGAGGAGACGACGTCCTGGCCGGCCAGGCCGGCAACGCGGACGGCAAGAACTACATCGCCGGAGACGGCTCCGTGGCCGAGTACGCGAAGGGGGAGCGCTCGGAGCCGGTCGAGTTCTCCGGCGCCCTGTTCGACGGCACCGAGGTGTCCGCCGAGTCCCTGCGCGGCGCCCCCGCTGTGCTGAACTTCTGGTACGCCGCCTGCGCGCCGTGCCGCATCGAGGCCCCGCACCTGGTCTCCCTCCACGGGCAGTTCGAGCCTGAGGGTGTGAGGTTCCTCGGCGTGAACGTCCGGGACACCGCCACCACGGCCCAGGCCTTCGAGCGCACCTTCGAGATCCCGTACCCCTCCATGGAGGACCTCTCCGGGGACGTGCTGCTCGCCCTCTCCGACTTCGTGCCTCCGCAGGCCGTGCCCTCCACCCTCGTGCTGGACGCCGAGGGCCGGGTCTCGGCCCGTGTGCTCGGCGCCGTCGAGGAGGGCACCCTGCGCGCCCTGCTCAAGACCGTGGTGGACGAGCAGGGGCAGTGACCTCAGCGCCGATGCAGAACAACCCCTTCGCCGAGGCGGTCCTGGACGGATCGCTGCTGGTCGCCGCGCCCATCGCGCTGCTGGCCGGCGTCGTGTCCTTCCTGTCCCCGTGCGTGCTGCCGCTCGTGCCCGGCTACCTCGGCTATGTGACCGGCCTCGGGGGAGAGCGTCTCGAGGACCGCCGGCGCAGCCGCCTGGTGCTCGGCGCCGTGCTGTTCGTGCTGGGCTTCTCCGCGGTGTTCGTGCTGGCCGGCGTGATGTTCGGGCAGATCGCGTTCTGGCTGCAGCGGGACGGCGAGTGGGTGACCCGCCTGCTGGGCGTGGCGGTGATCCTGCTCGGCATCGTCTTCCTCGGCCGGTTCGACCGGCTCCAGACCGAGCGCCGCCTGCACCTGAAGCCCGCGGCCGGACTCGTGGGCGCGCCGCTGCTCGGCATGACCTTCGGCCTGGGCTGGGCCCCCTGCATCGGCCCGACCCTCGCCGCGGTCCTGGCCATGGCCGCCGCCGGGGCGGACGGGGCGGCCGGCCGCGGGGCCCTGCTGGCCTTCGTCTACTGCCTGGGCCTGGGCCTGCCGTTCATCCTCATCGCCCTCGGCGTGGAGCGCGGCATGAGCGCCCTCGCGTTCTTCCGCCGCCACCGCCGCGCCGTGCAGGTGTTCGGCGGCGTCCTGCTGATCGTCCTCGGCCTGGTCATGGTGACCGGCCTGTGGAGCACGTGGACCCTCCAGCTGCAGACCTGGTTCCAGAACGAGGTGAGTCTTCCCCTGTGAGCACCCGAGCGAAGAAGGCCGAGGCGGCGCTGCCGACGCTCGGCGCGAAGGAGATGGCGCGCTGGGCCTGGACCCAGCTCACCAGCATGCGCACCGCGCTGATGCTGCTGCTCCTGCTCGCCGTGGCCGCCGTGCCCGGCTCCCTGGTGCCGCAGCGCCGGGCCGGCCCGGAGATCGTGGACCAGTGGATCGAGGACAACCCGTTCTGGGGCCCGATCCTGGACTTCCTGCAGTTCTTCGACGTGTACACGTCCGTGTGGTTCTCCGCGATCTACCTGCTGCTCTTCGTGTCTCTGGTGGGCTGCGTGGTGCCGCGTGCGATCAAGCACGTGAAGGTCATGAAGTCCCCGCCGCCGCGCACGCCTCGCCGGCTGTCCCGCCTCCCGGAGTCCGGCACCGTGGTGCTGGAGGAGGAGGGCCCGGCACCGGAGCAGGCGGTGGCGCAGGCCAAGGCCTGGCTGAAGAAGCGCGGGTACCGCGTGGCGGACCACTCCGACGAGCGCAGGCCGTCCGTCTCCGCCGAGCGCGGCTACCTCCGCGAGATCGGCAACATCGTCTTCCACTTCTCGCTGATCGGCGTGCTCGTGTTCATGGCCTACGGCGGCATGACGAAGTACACCGGCCAGAAGATCCTCGTGGAGGGGGAGGGCTTCGCCAACAACCTGGTGGCCTACGACTCCTTCACTCCGGGCACGTACTTCAACGCAGACCAGCTGAAGCCCTTCTCCCTCAAGCTCGAGTCCTTCGACGCCGTGTTCGAGCGCCAGTCCGAGACCCACTACGGCCAGCCGATCGACTACACCGCGCGCATGGAGGTCCGCGAGGGCCCCGGCGCAGAACCCGCGGAGGAGATCCTCAAGGTCAACAGCCCCCTGGACGTGCACGGTGTCCGCGTGTACCTCGTCGGCAACGGCTATGCCCCCGTGGTGACCATCCGCGACGGTGAGGGGGACATCGCCTTCCAGGGCCCGGTGGTGACCCGGGTCCAGGACCAGATGTACACGTCCCTGGCGGTCATCAAGGCCCCCGACGCCACGCCGGACCAGCTCGGTTTCGTCGGCCTGTTCCTCCCTGCCGCCGTGGAGGGCGAGGACGGCGTCGCGGTCTCGGTGGACCCGGAGCTGCTCAAGCCGCAGCTGATCCTGAACTCCTACTACGGCGACCTCGGCCTGGACGCCGGCGTCCCGCAGAACGTGTACGTCCTGGACACGGAGAACCTCACCGAGCTCAACAGCCGCACGAACTCGAACGGCGGCATCACCCTGGACGAGGGACAGACCTACGAGCTGCCGGACGGCAAGGGCTCCATCAGCTTCGACGGCGTCCGCCGCTACGTCGGCCTGGACCTGCACTACGATCCGGGCAAGTGGGGCGTGGGCGTCTTCGCCGCCACCGCCCTGATCGGCCTGGCCGTGAGCCTGTTCGTCCGTCGCCGCCGCGTCTGGGTGCGGGCGGACACGGACGAGGCAGGCCGCACCAGGGTGGAGTACGCCCTGCTCGCCCGTGGCGAGGCCACCGGCCTGCGCGCGGAGAACGTCGCGCTGCGCTCGGCCATGGAGAAGATGTGGCCGGTGACCGCTCCGGAGAGCGACAATGGACCTGAAGGCGAGGGTGACCCTGCGCCTCGCCACACCCCTGGATCAGGAGTCTGACCGTGTTCAACCCGACGGCCCCCGTCAACGAGCAGCTCGCCCTGTACAGCGATCTGTTCATGCTCATCGCCGCCCTCGTCTACGCGGCCTCGTTCATCGTGTTCGCCGTCGACATGGCGGTGGCCTCGACCACCATCAAGCGCCTCGAAGAGGAGCTGGCAACCGAGCGCGACCTGGCCCGCCACGCACAGCGCTCCGCCGTCTCCGTAGGCGGCCGCGGCGGCGGCTCCACCGCCCTGCTGGACCGTGATCCGGCCGACTCCGCTGCGCTGGACCGCACCGGGGACGGTGCCGAGTCCGACCTGGTGGACGAGGACATGGACTACACCGGCCGGGGCCGGCGTCCGATCGCCAACGTGGCGGTGGCCGTGCTCGGCATCGGCTGGGCCCTGCACGCCTTCGCCGTGGTGGCCCGCGGCCTGGCCTCCCACCGTGTGCCGTGGGGCAACCTCTACGAGTTCATGACCACGGGCGCCCTGCTGGTCACGACCGTCTACCTGATCTTCCTGTTCCGCAAGGACCTGCGCTTCGTGGGCACCTTCGTCACCGGACTCGTGGTGGCCATGATGTGCGCCGCCACCATGGGCTTCCCGACCCCGGTCGGCCACCTGCAGCCGCCGCTGCAGTCCCCGTGGCTCGTGATCCACGTGTCCATCGCCGTGCTGGCCACCGCGCTGTTCACCCTGACCGCCGCGATGTCCATCCTCCAGCTGGTCCAGTCCAACGCCCAGAGCCGCATGATGCAGGGCAAGGGCACCTGGTCCTTCCTGCGCCTCGTGCCGACCGCCGGTGCCCTGGAGAACTGGTCCTACCGCATCAACGCCGTGGGCTTCGTGATGTGGTCCTTCACCCTGATCGCCGGCGCCATCTGGGCCGAGGCCGCCTGGGGCCGCTACTGGAACTGGGACACCAAGGAGGTGTGGACCTTCGTGATCTGGGTGGTCTACGCCGCCTACCTGCACGCCCGCGCCACCCGCGGCTGGACCGGCAACCGCTCGGCCTGGCTGTCGATCATCGGCTTCGCCTGCATCGTGTTCAACTACACGATCGTGAACATGTACTTCCCGGGCCTGCACTCCTACGCCGGCGTCCCGGAGTGAGCCGGGACGACCGCTGAGACGCCCTGAACACGGACGTGGGGCCCCGGACCGCATCGGTCCGGGGCCCCACGTGTGTCTGCGATCGGCCGGCGGCGCGCCTGCCCTCAACGGGCGGCGGCGCGCCTGCCCTCAACGGGCGGCGGCGCGCCTGCCCTCAACGGGCGGCGGCGCGCCTGCCCTCAACGGGCGGTCGGGGAGTCCGTGCCGGTCTCCTCCGGGCCGTCCTCGTCGTCCGGGCGGCCCGCACCGTCCTCGCCGTCTGTGCGGCCCGCACCGTCCTCGCCGTCCGTGCGGCCGCTGCCGGGGTGGTCGTCCGCCCCGCCGTCGCCCGAGCGGTCCTCGGAGCCGGACCGCTCGCGCAGGCGGCGCTCCCGCTCGTCGAGCTGCTTCGCACGGCGTTCCAGGTCCGCCTCGCGCTGGTCCTGGCGGCGCTGGACGCGGAGGTTGCGCAGGAACTCCTCGTCGTCGTCCGGGGCGGACATGCGCGGCTCGGCGTGCGCGGCGGAGGCCGTGCGGGCCCGGCCCAGGATCAGCCAGAGCAGGGGGCCGACCAGCGGCAGCAGCAGGACCACCAGGAACCACACCGCCTTCGGCATCGAGCGGACCTGGTGCTTCGGCGTCAGCAGCAGCTCGAAGAGGCAGTAGAGCGTCAGGGCCACGATGACGATGATCGCGGGGATGAGGAAACGGGGCATGGGGACCATTCTAGGAATCGGGCCGGGCGTCGTCCGCCCAGGCGGGCCTCACCGGCCGGGCCTAGAATGGCCGGGTGCGTTTCCTCCTCTACGGCCTCATCCGCATCGTCGTGTTCGTCGGCGTCTGGTACCTCTGCATGGCGATGGACCTCGGCATGGTGCTGTCCGTGCTGGTGGCGTTGATCCTGTCCTTCGCGGTCGGCTACCTGGGTCTGCGCCGGCTGCGCGACGGCGCCACCGAGGACATGGCGGCCTGGCGTCGGGGCGTGACCCGGAACCGCCGCGGCAGGACCGAGCAGGCCGATGCCGACGCCGAGGACGCCTACACCGAGGGCCGTTTCCGCAGCTGAGCCACCCGGATCCCTGCCGTCAACTGGGGAGGACACGCCCTCTGAGCCGGGACGCCGGGCCCTGATGACGGTGAGTCCTCACCAGTTGTCGAGGGGCACCTCCTGTTTCCCGACGACGGCACGCGCCTTCCATCCGCACGTTCGCCGTGGCCTCCGCCCGGCTCGGCCGGGACGACCCGACCCCACGAGAACGGCCGCCCACCTGCGCCGGTGGGCGGCCGTCGTCGTTGTCTGCGGCCGTCTGGCCGGGGGAGCGGCTCAGACGGTGAGGCAGGCGATGACGAACAGGATCGCCCAGAAGATCCCGACCGTGGAGGTGGCCTTCAGGACGGGGATGAGCCTGCGCGGGTGGTCCGCCTTCAGGACGGTGCGGGACGGGATCCACGCCAGGGCCGCGGAGAGCACGGTCAGCGCGAACCAGCCGGAGGCGCCGAGCAGGACCAGGGGAAGCAGGGTGGCCACGGCCATCATGCCGATGTAGCCGTAGCGGGCCGGTCGGTCGCCCACGCGGGCGGCGAGGGTCATCTTGCCGACCTCGCGGTCCGTGGGGATGTCCCGGATGTTGTTGGCCATCAGCAGGGCCGTGGAGAACAGGCCGGAGGAGACGGCGGCGACCCAGGCGGCCGCGTTCAGCTCGAGGGCCTGCGTGTAGGTGGTGCCGAGGCCGGCCACGAGGCCGAAGAACACGAACACGAACACCTCGCCCAGGCCCAGGTAGCCGTAGGGCTTGGAGCCGCCGGTGTAGAACCAGGCGGCGGCCACGGCGGCGGCACCGACCAGCAGGAACCACCAGGTGCCGGACAGGGCCACCAGGAAGAATCCGGCGAGCATGGCCACGCCGAAGCAGGCGAACGCCGCGTTCTTCACGTTCTTCGCCGCGGTCTGCTGGGAGGCGGTGAGGCGGAAGGGGCCGACGCGGTCGTCGTCGGTGCCGCGGATGCCGTCCGAGTAGTCGTTGGCGTAGTTCACACCCACCTGCAGGGCCAGGGCGACGACCATCGCCAGCAGCCCGCGGCCGAGGTGGAAGCCGTCCAGGGTGTGTGCGGCGGCCGAGCCGGTCACCACGGGCACCACTGCCATCGGCAGCGTGCGCAGGCGAGCGGCGGCGACCCACTGGGACATCGTGGCCATGGGTGCGGTGGACCTCCTGGTTCCGTGCAGGGCGGCCGCGGTGCGAGTCGGCCACCGGTCATTGTCCCACGCGAGTCGACGGCGGGCGGGCCCGGCGGCGTCAGGCGTGGGAGGGGATCCTCCACATGCCCAGCTGGTGATCGAGCACGGCCCCGTCCACGATGCCCTCCGGGATCTCGAGGACCTGTCGGACCCCGAACCCGAAGCGGCGGTACCAGCCCTCCAGGTGCGGCTCGCACTCCAGGTAGGCAGGCATGCCCCGCGCGTCCACGTGGGCCAGGCCGTCCTCCAGGAGCAGGGTGCCGAGGCCCCGGCCGCGGGACCGGTCGGCTGTGGCGACCACGGCGAGGTACCAGTGCGGCTCGGACGGGTGGGACTTCACGGCGACGGCAGAGCCGCGCCCGCTGACCGTCATCAGGCGCACGGTGCCGCGCAGGCCCAGGGCGCGGACCATGCCGGGCAGCGCCTGGAGACCGCGGAGGGTGGAGGGCCGCCAGTTGCCGGGGGAGGACCAGAGGGCGGCGGCGGTCACGCCGTGCTCGTCCTCAGCGAGCCGGACACGGCCACCGCGGGCCAGGGCGTCGGCGAACATGCCGCGGTACAGGGCGGCCATGACGGCCCGGCGTTCGCCCCGGTCCGGGATCAGCTCGGTCCACAGCGGCAGCGTGGACAGGGCCTCGGCGGCGACGGCCGCGAGGGCGTCGAGGTCGGCGGCGGTCGCGTCGCGCAGGTGGGGGGAGCTCATGGGACCAGCCTACGGAGGAGTTGCGCTCAGCGGACTGCGTGCACCGGCCGCTGCATCGTCGCCTGCGAGACGCCGCCTGGTCAAAGGCGCTGGCGAGCAGGGCCGCGGCGGTGAGGAGGTCGGGGCGGGTCAGGTCGCGGGGCGGGGCAGCAGGTACGGCCGCTGAGCCTATGCGGCGGCGAACAGCGCCGTGAGGGCGCGCCGGTCCGGCTTCCCCGTGGACAGCAGCGGCAGGGCGTCCAGGGCCAGCCAGGTCTTGGGCGTCGCAGGCCCGCCGAGTGCATCCTTCACGACGACGGCCAGTCGCCTCTGCGTGTCCTCGCGCCAGGCCTGGGCCCCCTGTACGGGGACGACCGCCGCGCAGAGCCGCTGGCCCCACTCCGGGTCCTCCACGGCGCCGACGAAGACGTCCGCGACGTCCGGGGCCGCCTCGAGCACGGCCTGCACCGCGGCGGCGGAGACCTTCACGCCGCCGGTGATGACCACGTCGTCTGCGCGGCCGGTCACGGCCAGGCGGGGGCCGTCGTCGTGGATCAGGCGGCCGAGGTCTTCGGTGAGGAACCGGGCGGGGAAGGAATCGTCCGGGTGGTCGAAGCAGGCGGCGGTGCGGGCGGGGTCGTCCAGGTAGCCGGCGGCGACCATGGGGCCGGCGAGGCGGACGCGGCCGACGCCCTTCTCGTCCGGGTCGAGGATCTCAGGGGCGACGCCGGGCAAGGGCAGACCGTCGTAGACGCAGCCGCCGCAGGTCTCGGCCATGCCGTAGGTGGCGGTGAGCCGGATCCCGGCGGCCTCGGCGGCGGCGCGCAGGGGAGCGGCCAGGCGGGCCCCGCCGACGAGCACGTGGTCGAAGCCGCCCAACGCCTCCCGTCCGGCCGGGTCCGCGTCCTCGGCGAGAAGACGGGAGACCTGGGTGGGCACGAGGGAGACGAGCCGCGGCCGGCCGTCGTCCGGCAGCTGTGCGCAGGCCTGCGCGAAGGCGGCGGCGGTGAAGGGGCCGGCGGGCAGGGGCACGACGTCGGTGCCGGCGTCGATCGCGCGGGAGAGGACCGCCAGGCCGGCGACGTAGTGCAGCGAGACCGCGAGGAGCCAGTGGCCGGTGCCGGCGGCCGGGGAGCCGGGGGCGGTGCCGGCGGCGGGGGTGATGGCGGCGGGGGAGCCGGGGCCGCTGCCGCCGAGGCGCGAGGCGGTGGCGGCGGCCGAGGCTCGCAGGGCGGAGGCGGTGAGCACGATCTGCTTGGGGGTGCCCGTGGAGCCGGACGTCCGGACGACGGCGGCGGCGTCCGGATGGCCGCAGCGGGCGGGATCCTTGGCCTCGGGGCGGGGCAGGACACGGCCGTCCTCGGTCAGCTCCACCGGGTCGCCGGTGCCCTCCAAGGCGGCGGCGAGGGCCGCGCGGGCGGCGGCGAGCTGGTCTGCGGTGACGGCCATGGCGGGACTCCTGACAGAGGCGGACGGCGGACAGAGGTCGGGCGGCGGTGGTCCGGGCGGCGGCGGTCCGGGCGGACGGTCAGAGCATGAACGGCACAGTGGCGATCTTGACCACCATGATCAGGGCGAACAGCTGGGCGTACCCCTCGGTCACGCGGGCGTCGGTGGACCGGGAGAGCGCGTAGTCCAGGATCGCCGGCTGGCCCGTGATGCCCGCCAGCGCCCCATAGGTGCGATCCACGGACTGCCCCAGCAGCCGCGCCGCGGCGATGAGCAGGGCCGCGGTGAGCGCGGTGAGCACGGCGGACATCAGGATGGCCAGCCCGCCGACCCGGGTGAACACCGTCTCGATGAACGCCGGGCCGGCGGCCAGGCCCACCACGCCCAGGAAGAGCATGAGGCCGAACTGCCGCAGCGTCAGCGCGATCTCTGTGGACGGTTCCCAGACCGTGGGTCCCGTCCGGCCGATCGCGCCGAGGGCGAGGCCGACGAGGATGCACCCGGCCGCCGGGCCGAGGGAGAAGGAGGCCCCGCCCGGAAGCGGGATCGTCACCATGCCCAGCAGGTAGCCCAGCGCCATGCCCGTGCCCAGGGAGATCCAGTCCAGGTTCGAGAGCCCCCGCGTCGAGTTGCCGAAGAAGTCGCGCACCGCCTCCATCCGCGGCGCGGTGGTCACGATGAGCACCCGGTCGCCGACCTTGAGCTCGGTCTGAGGGGTGGCCAGCGACTCGACGTCGTCGCGCCGCAGCCGGGCGACGTCGGTGCCGAAGCGCTCGCGCAGGGACAGCGTGCCCAGGCGGCGATCGGCCAGGGCACGGGCCGTGACGATGACCATGGAGGTCTGCAGCGGGTTCATCACCTGAGCCGGGTCGGCGTCGGTGAGGCGGCCGAAGGGCTGCACAGCCTCCTCGATGTTCTTCTCCGTGCCGTCCAGGACGACCTGGTCCCCGGGCTCGATCCGGGCGGCGGAGCCGGCGATCCGGGCCACGCCGCCGTGGCGCAGCGCCACCACGCGCACCAGCCCCTCGGAGATCCCCGGGATCTCCCGCAGGGCGATGGCGGAGGTGGCAGTCGCGACGGTGAAGCGCAGCTTGCCGTCGGTCACCGGCGCCGGATCTCGCGGGGAGCTGCTCCACGGGCGGGCGGCGAGCAGGGTGATCGCGATGATGGTGCCGACCACGCCCACCAGATAGGACAGCCCGTAGCCCACGGCCGGAGCCTGCTCGCCGGTGAGCTGGTTCGCCAGGGCCATCGCCGGCGTCGCGGTGAGCGACCCCGTCCACACGCCGATCGCCGTCGGCAGGTCCAGGTCGACCAGCGCGGCCAGCGGGTGCACCGTGAAGGCGGTGACGATCACCACGAGGACGGCGGCCAGCATCAGGGGCAGGTTGCGGCGCAGGTCCCGGAAGAACACCTTGCCGGCGCCGAGACCGATCAGGTAGGCGAACAGGGCCAGGCCGAAGCTCTGGAACAGGGCCAGCTGGTCGCCGACGTCGGGCAGCACCGCCCCGACGAGCAGGCCCACGAACAGGGCTCCGGAGGCGCCGAGGCGGATCTTGCCCAGGGGGATGGTGCCGACGGCAGCGCCCAGGGCGACGGTGGCCATGAGGACGAGAATGGGCTGGTCGCTGAGCAGTTCGAGCACGGGCGGGTCTCCGTCCTGCCGTGGTGGTCGGTCAGAAGTAGTACGGGTACGGGGACCAGTCCGGGTCGCGCTTCTGCAGGAAGGCGTCGCGGCCCTCGACGGCCTCGTCCGTCATGTAGGCCATGCGCGTGGCCTCGCCGGCGAAGACCTGCTGGCCGTTCATGCCGTCGTCCGGGAGGTTGAACGCGAACTTCAGCATGCGCAGCGCCTGCGGGGACTGGCGGTTGATGTCCGCGGCGTACTCCAGGGCGACCTCCTCGAGGTGCTCGTGGTCCACGGCCTCGTTCACGGCACCCATGGCCACCATGTCCTCGGCCGAGTACTCGCGGGCGGTGAAGAAGATCTCGCGGGCGCGCTTCTGGCCCACCTGGCGGGCGAGCAGGGCGGAACCGTAGCCGGCGTCGAAGGAGCCGACCGTCGCGTCGGTCTGCTTGAACTTGCCGTGCTGGCGCGAGGCGAGCGTGAGGTCCGAGACCACGTGCAGCGAGTGGCCGCCGCCGGCAGCCCAGCCGTTCACGACGGCGATGATCGCCTTGGGGGCGGTGCGCATCAGGCGCTGGACCTCGAGGATGTGCAGGCGGCCGGCGCGGGCCGGGTCGATGGTCTCGGCGGTGTCGCCTTCGGCGTAGCGGTAGCCGTCGCGGCCGCGGATACGCTGGTCCCCGCCGGAGCAGAAGGCGTGGCCGCCGTCCTTGGGGGAGGGGCCGTTGCCGGTGAGCAGGATGGTGCCCACGTCCGGGGTCATGCGGGCGTGGTCAATGGCGCGGTACAGCTCGTCCACGGTGCCCGGGCGGAAGGCGTTGCGGACCTCCGGGCGGTCGAACGCGATGCGGACCGTGGGCAGGTCCCGGACCCAGTTGCCCTCGGCGTCCCGTTCCACCTGGCGGTGGTACGTCATGTCCTGGAAGTCGAAGCCCTCGACCACGCGCCAGCGCTGCGGGTCGAAGATGTCGGAGACCTTCTCGGGGACGGGGTAACGGGCGGCGTTCTGCTCGGTCATGGTGCCGAGTCTAGTGAGCGGCGGGCTCCGGGCGTCTTCGCTGACCACGGCCCCGGGCGATTTCTCTGGCGAAGGCCCCGGCGTTTTCGTTCGCGAAGCGGGAGACGCCCGCCTCCCGCTTCGCGAGCGAAAACGGATCCGGCCGGGGGATTGACGCTGGGATTCCGGGTATGCACACTTGCTCATACCGGGTATGCATACTCGGAATCCCCTCGCTCGATCCGGAGGACCGCATGTCCGTCAAGCACTCCCTTCTCGCCCTGCTCACCCACGGGCCGCAGTACGGCTATCAGCTGCGCGCGGACTTCGAGGAGACCACCGGCGGCACCTGGCTCCTGAACATCGGGCAGGTCTACACCACCTTGGACCGCCTCACCCGGGACGGCCTGGTCGAGGACCGCGGCGACGACGGCGAGGGCCACCGCATCTACGCCCTCACCGACGCCGGCCGCGCCGAAGTCACCACCTGGTTCCGCACCCCGCTGGCCCCCACCACGCCGCCGCGCAACGAGCTGGCCATCAAGCTCGCCGTCGCCGTGACCACCGAGGGCGTGGACGTCCGCGAGGTCATCCAGGCCCAGCGCACCGCCACCCTGCGCAACCTGCAGGAGTACACCCGCGCCAAGCGTGCCGTCCCCGCGGACGCCGCCGGCGCCGACCTCGCCGGGCTGCTCGTCCTGGAGTCCCTGATCTTCACCGCCGAGGCCGAGGCCCGCTGGCTGGACCACTGCGAGGCCGCCGTGGTCCGCGCCTCCCGCAACCGCTCCCGGCGGGCCCGGGAGCGCGCCGAGCGCCGCGCGGCAGGCCCGGACGCCGTCCGGGGCGTCGTGGCCGACGCGTTCTCCACAGCCCGCGGCGGCGCCGCCCCGACCGGCGTGCCGGGCTCCGCCCGCGGCACCTCCTCCGCCGACATCTCCGCCTCCCGCACCGACGGGGACCTCCGATGAGCGCCCGCCGCGACGACGCGTCGCTGGTCACCGGCCTCACCACCGCCTCCGAGCGGAACGCCTCCGGTCCTCGCCAGGTCCTCGAGCTGGACTGCGTGGACATGGTCTACGGCACCGGCCCCACCGCCGTGGCCGCCCTCCGCCAGGTCACCCTCGGCGTCCACTCCGGCGAGTTCGTGGCCGTCATGGGCCCCTCCGGCTCCGGCAAGTCCTCGCTGCTGGCCGTGGCCGGCGGCCTGGACCAGCCCGCCGCCGGCGAGGTCTTCGTCTCCGGCACCCCGATGTCCCGCCTGTCCCTGGCCCAGCGCGCCCGCCTGCGCCGCCGTGTGGTCGGCTACGTGTTCCAGGACTTCAACCTCGTCCCCACGCTCACCGCCGCCGAGAACGTCGCCCTCCCGCTCGAGCTGGACGGTGCCCGCCCCGCCGCGGCCCGCACCCAGGCCCTCGAGGCGCTGGAGAAGGTCGGCATCGGCGAGCTCGCCGGCCGCTTCATGGACCAGCTCTCCGGCGGCCAGCAGCAGCGGGTGGCCATCGCCCGCGCGATCGTCGGCTCCCGCTCCCTCGTCCTCGCCGACGAGCCCACCGGCGCCCTCGACTCCGTCACCGGCGAGGAGGTCATGGGCGTGCTGCGCGACCTCGCCGACGACGGCGCTGGCGTCGTCCTCGTCACCCACGAGGCCCGCCACGCAGGCTGGGCCGACCGCGTGGTCTTCCTCCGGGACGGCCGGATCGTGGACGAGTCCTCCGTGGACTCGGTCGACTCCCTCCTCGCCTCCGCCGGCACAGCGCAGATCCACGACGACGGCACCTCGCCCTCCGGCGGTGCCCGGTGAGCCCGCAGCGGGGCCCGGCCCCGGCACCCCGGCCGGGCGGCGCCCGGCCCCAGGACCCGGCGACGGGCGCGCTCGAGGTGCGTGACGTGGTCGGGAAGCGGGACGGAGACTTCGCCGGCTCCCGTCGCGTGGCCCGCAGGATCGCGCTGCGGGACGCGAAGGCGCAGCCCTGGCGGATGCTGCTGGTGGTGCTGCTGATCGGGCTGCCCGTGTTCGGCGTGGCCCTGGCCGGCACGCTCCAGCTGAGCACGCAGGCCGGCAGCTCCTGGGAGGTCGAGCGGCGCTACGCCGGCTTCGACGGGGTGATCGAGCGCGGCATCGTGGCGGACGTCGCCGGGCGGCCCGAGGACTTCGGCAACGTCAGCGCCGAGGACGCCGCCATGTACTTCCCGGACCCTCAGGGGCAGTACTCGGACGTGGACGCCTGGGTCCTCTTCGCCACCCCCGGGGTCCCCCCGGAGGCCGTGGACTGGGCCAGGGAGCTCTGGAGGGAGTCGGCCGGGCGGAGGGCTCAGCTGCCCGCCGGGGTGAGCGTCCACCGGGTGGAGACCGCCACCGTGGAGATCGCCGTCGGCGACCGCCGCGAGTCCGTGGCGGCCCACGTGGTGGACCCGGCCGACACCGCCCTGTTCGGCGCGGACTCGCGCTTCGACGTGCGCTCCGGCTCCCTGGCCGACGGCGTGCTCGTCAACCGCGAGCTCGGACGCCTCGTGGCCGAGGGGGACCGGCTGACCGTGAAGGCCGGCACCCTCGGCGGGCAGAGCCGGGACCTGGACGTCACCGTGGCCGGCACCGTGGTGGACCGCGCCGTGGACACCTGGCGCTGGGAAGAGGTGCTGCCCCTGCCGTGGCTGGAGGACTCGTTCGGCCAGGGCCAGGCGGCCCTGCTGGTCTCCGCCGACTCGGCCCTCGGACAGGAGCTTGCGGGGCAGGTGACGGTGACCGACTACCTGCGCGGTCCCGTCCCGGACGACTACCTGGACGTGCTCGCCTTCGCCCGCGCCGGCGACCGCGCCCAGTTCCTGCCCCTGCTGCACCAGCCGGACAATCCCGGCGCGCAGTTGGTGGACCAGGTGTTCCCCCGCGGCACCTGGGACGCCGCCGCGGACCTGCTCATGGTGCCGCTGCTGTTCGTCGGCGCCCTGGCGCTGCTGGAGACCGGCCTGCTCGCCGGTGCGGCGTTCGCCGTGGGCGCCCGGCGCAGCCGCCGGGTGGGCGCCCTGCTGGCCGTGGTGGGCGCCGAAGCCGACACCGTGGCCGCCACCCTGCGCTGGCAGGGCCTGCTTTGCGGGCTGGCCGGCGCGGTCGGCGGCGGGCTGCTCGGCGTGGGCGTCGGGCTGGGGCTGATGGCGTCCGCCGCGGCCCGCGGCGTGGTGCTGCCCCCGGCCGGGGTGCCCTGGCCGCTGGTGCTGGCCGCCATGGCGATCGGCGTGCTCAGCGCGCTGCTGGCCGCCTGGATCCCGGCCCGCGCCATCGCCCGGCAGAACGCCTGGGCTGCCGTGCGGACCTCGACCGCCGCCCCGCCGCCCCCGTCGAGGGCCCGGGCGGTCTACGCCCTGGTGCTCGTGGCGGTGGCCGTGGCGGCGACCGCGGTGGCCACCGTGTGGCTGCGGTCCCTGCGCACCCTGCCGGAGGTGCAGGTGTTCTTCCCCGTGTACGGGATCGTGCTCATGGTGTCCGTGGCGGTGCTGCTGGCCGGCGTCCTGATGCTCATCCCCATGGCCGTGCACCTGCTCGGCCGGGCCGCCGGACGCCTGCCGCTGAGCGTGCGCCTGGCCGCCCGGGACGCGGACCGCAACCGCGGCCGCACCGTGCCGGTCACCGCGGCGATGGGCGCCGCGGCGGCGATCGCTGTCCTGGCGCTGACCATGCTGGCCGTGACCATGAAGCCCTTCGCCGGGGCCGAGGCCGCCCTGCCGGAGGACACGGTCCTGCTCCCCGTCCCGGACCCGCAGGCCCAGGAGGCCGAGATCGCCCGGATGAAGGAGGAGAACCCGGAGTTCCAGGACGAGTGGATCGGCTACCGGGGCGGACCGGAGAAGGCGCGCGAGCTGGTCCGCCGGGCCGCCGTCACGGCCGAGCTGCCGGAGGTGACCGCCGTGGACGACGTGCTCGGCCTCGCCCCGACCTGTGCGGTGGCGGGCTCCAAGGACTGCCGGGCCCTGGCTCTGACCTACCCGGCCTCCTCGCAGTGCCACATGCCGATCCCCACCCAGGAGCACGTGGTCGAGCGCACCGACGAGCTGTACGGGCGCACCGCCGCCGCCGACCTGCAGCAGTCCCGCGCCTGCGCCTGGGGGACCGACCCGTTCGACGCCGGCGCGCAGGGGTACAGCCCCGCGACCGACCCGGACCAGACCGTGCTGGTGGTGGACCCGGACCGACCAGAGACCATGCCGGCCGCACTGATCCCGGACGCCGGCGCCCGCGCCGCGCTGACCGAGGGCAAGGTGGTGGTCTACGACCCGGAGTACGTCTCCGCGGACGGCACCGTGGACCTGGGCGTCTACACCGAGGACGTGGCGAAGGCCGCCGGCGTGGTGGACGAAACGGCCGATCAGGCGTGGTCCTGGGACCCCGCCGCCGGCGCCTACCAGGGCGACTACCCGCAGTCCGGCGCCGACACCGCCTTCGGCATGGTGGAGAACGCCCCGACCGGCACCGCCCTCTGGGAGCCGGAGGACAGCATCCATCCGAAGGCCTACGCGGCCCCGGCGGAGTCGGCCACCGGCTGGCGCGCCGTGGTGCCGCAGCACCTGCTGCCGCAGCTGGGCCGGCAGGTCGGCCAGTGGGGCCTGTCCGTCAGTTTTGCCGAGGACCTTACCCAGGCACAGTGGGACCGGTTCAACACCGTCCTCGGCGACGAGGGACTCTACCTCTCCGGTACCTCGCAGCCGGCCCCCGGCCTCGACGCGGAGCAGGTGCTCTGGACCATCGCCCTGATCGCCGGCCTGGTCCTGGTGACCGTCTCCGGCATCACCACGGGCCTGGCGCTGTCCGACTCCCGCCGCGACGGCCAGGTGATGGACGCCGTGGGCGCCGCGCCGGGCACCCGGCGGAGGCAGGCGGCCGCGCAGGCCGGTGTGGCCGCTGCGCTGGGTGCGGTGCTCGGACTCGTGGTGGGTGTCCTGCCGGCGGTCTCGATGGGCACCTGGCTGACCGACGGGTTCGCCTGGATGCCGTGGCCACAGCTGGCCGTACTCCTGTTCGGCGCCCCGCTGCTGGCCGCCGTGCTGGCCTGGCTGCTCGTGCCGGGGCGGATGCCGTCCCGGGAGCGGCAGGCCTGAGCCGGAAGGCCCCGGCGCTTTCGTTCGGGAAACCGTCGAGTTCCGGGGTGCTTTCGTTCGGGAGAACGTCGAGTCGGCGGGCGAGGCCTCCTCGCCCGCCGCGCTCCTCCTTTCCGACGACGGCCTCTCGACTACGGCCCGCCCCGCTCCTCCGGCCCGCCCCTCGCCTTCGTCTCCGGCACTCCCCGGGCCGCGGTTCCCGGCCCGCCGGCTACCGTGGTGGGCATGCCGACCTCTCCCATCCCCGTCCGCTGGGACGGCGCCGTCAACGCCTGGCACATCCGCCCGGGCCTGTTCCGCATGGGACGCGCCGAGTGGCTGACGGGCCGCGGGTGGGCAGAGCTGGCCGAGGCAGGGGCGGCCGCGGTGATCGACCTGCGCATGCCGCAGGAAGTGGAGCGGCGCGAGCATGACCCGGCCCACGCCGGCGTCCCGGCGGGCGTGACCTGGGAGAACCACCCGATCGAGGACGCCAATGACGCCGAGTTCCGCGCCCGCTTCGACCCGTATCCGAACCATCCGGCGCACTACCCGGACCTGCTGGAGCGCTACCCGGACCGCATCGGGGCGGCGCTGGCTCGGACGCTCGCGGCGATGGAGGCCGGGGGAGCGGTGCTGCACTGCTCCGCCGGGCGCGACCGCACGGGTCTGCTCACCGCCCTGCTGCTGCAGTTGCCCGAGCTGCCGGGAGGACCGGCCGACCGGGACGAGCAGCACGCGGTCTACACCGCCGGCGTCCGCGGCATCAACGACTACCGCCGCACGGCGAAGGTCCCGCGCCCCCATGAGCGCTGGGTGCCGCCGGAGGACTGGGACGCGCACCTGGCCGAGCGGCTGGCCGCCCTGGACGAGGTCCTCGACGCCTGGCCCGCCGACCGCGTCCGAGCCCTCCTCCCGCGCTGACCGGCA
>NZ_BCSN01000048.1 GCF_001570885.1 Micrococcus lylae NBRC 15355
GCAAGGGCCAGATCACCATGGGCCACCCGGATGAGGAGCCGGAGTTCTCCACCCTGTCCTGGTTCTCGCTGCTCTTCGCGGCAGGCATGGGCATCGGCCTGGTGTTCTACGGGATGACCGAGCCGCTCAGCCACTTCGTGAGCCCCCGCCCGGATGTGGCGGCCGCGGACCCGAACACGGGTCAGCTGGCGCAGGACGCCCTGTCCACCACCTTCATGCACTGGGGTCTGCAGCCCTGGGCCATCTACGCGGTCGTCGGCGTGGGCGTGGGCCTGGCGATCCACCGCCGCGGCCGTCCGCTGTCCCTGCGTTGGGCCTTCGAGCCGCTGATCGGTGAGAAGAACACCCGTGGCGGCTGGGGCAACCTAGTCGACAACATCGCCCTCATCGGCACCGTGTTCGGCGTCGCTACCTCTCTCGGCCTGGGCGTGACCCAGATGGCCGCGGGTCTGCGCTCGCTGGGCATCGTGGCCGAGGATTCGACCTGGCTCGAGTACGTGATGATCGCCGGCGTGACCGCGGTGGTCCTCTACACGGTGGTCTCCGGTGTGGCCCGCGGCATGAAGTGGCTGTCCAACTTCAACCTCATCCTGGCAGCCGGTCTCCTGCTGTTCCTGGCGTTCGTGGGCCCCACCGCCTACCTGTTCAAGGAGATGGTGCAGTCCTTCGGCGCCTACATGCAGGGCTTCCTGAGCAACTCCCTGAACGTCTCCGCCTTCAACGGGGACGAGGGCGACACCTGGCAGGCCGGCTGGTCCGCGTACTACTGGGGCTGGTGGATGTCCTGGACGCCGTTCGTCGGCATCTTCATCGCCCGCATCTCCCGCGGCCGCACCGTGCGTGCCTTCATCATGGGCGTGCTGGCCGTGCCGACCCTGATCTCCGTCCTGTGGTTCGGCGTGCTGGGCGGCATCGCCATCTACTACGAGACCGTGAAGCCGGCCGGCTACGCCTCCGTCGTGGGCGACGACGGCACGATCGACGCGAACTCCGCCCTGTTCCAGGTGCTGGAGCAGCTGCCGGCCGGCACCATGCTCATCATCGGTGCGATCATCCTGTCTGCGGTCTTCTTCGTGACCTCCTCGGACTCCGGCTCCCTGGTGATGGGCATGCTCGCCACCGGCGGCGACCCGGAGCCGAAGGTATGGATCCGCCTCTTCTTCGCGATCGCCACCGCCTTCATGGCGGCGGCCCTGCTCATGGCCGGCGGCCTGTCCGCCATCCAGACGCTCGCGATCACCATCGGTCTGCCGTTCTCCGTGCTGATGCTGGTGATGTGCGTGTCCACGCTGCGCACCCTGTCCTACTCGGTGGCCCGGGTGGAGGCCGTGCGCCGTCGGGCCCAGCTGGCATCCATCAAGACCCACCTGGGTCTGGACACGGACGACGAGGTCGTGGACGGTCCTGCCACGGCCTCGCAGTGGTGGGCCTCGCTCAGCCGCGAAGGCAAGCACCGCATCGCGCAGATGGCCTCGGCCGGTCCGGACGACGTCATCACGGTGACCCCGCCGAGCGGAGACGGATCCTCAGCGTCCGATTCGCGTTGACCCGCTGACCCGCTCTGCCCCGGTACCGGGGCGACGACGGCCCCGGCGCCTTCCGCAGAGAAGGTCGCCGGGGCCGTCGCCGTGGTGCAGGATGCCTCGCGCCTTGCGCCTCGCGCCTTGCGCCTTGCGCCTGGCGCAGGGCGCCGGGCGCCTGATGCTCGCGCCTCGCGCCTGGACGCCGGTCAGGGGCAGTCGTCAGCGGTACTCTTCGGCCGCCAGGGGCATCTGTCCGGTGCGCGCGTTGCGGTGGCCGTGGCGGCGGGCGCCCAGGAACCAGGCGGCCGTCAACACGGCCAGCCAGACCACGCCGATGACGAGCGCCTGGCGGCTCTGAGGGTCCCAGGCGAGCAGGCCGATGACCAGCGCGATGAAGGCCGTGGTGGCCCAGGTGGTGAAGGCGCCGCCCGGCAGGGCGAACGTACCGGGGCTCTCCCCGTGGCGGGCCATGGTCTTGCGCATGCCACGGTGCGTCATGAGGATCATCGTCCAGGTGAAGACCACGGCGAAGGTGGCCACCTGGGCGACCGTCACGAACACGTCCTCCATGAAGGTGTTGATGAGGGCGCCGACCACCATCACGGCGAGGACCAGGCCCACGGCGGCCCACGGCACGCCGCGGTCGGAGACGGTGCGGAAGGCGCGCGGGGCGTGCCCGTCACCGGCCATGGCGTAGAGCAGGCGGCCGATCGAGTAGGTGCAGGCGTTCACGGCGGACACCGCGGCGGTGAGCACCACGAAGTTCAGGATGTGCGGGGCGAAGGGGATGCCCAGGGTGTCGAAGATCTCCACGAACGGGGAGTTCTGGCCGCTGACCTTGTTCCACGGGACCAGGGACATGATCACGACCATGGTGCCCACGTAGAAGATCAGGATGCGGGCGGGCACGGTGTTGATGGCCTTCGGCAGGGCGCCGGAGGCGTCCTTGGCCTCGCCGGCGGTGATGCCGATGGTCTCGATGCCGCCGAAGGAGAAGATCACGATCGCCAACGCCAGCAGCACGCCGGTGAGGCCCTCGGGCATGAACCCGCCGTGGTCCACGAGGTTGTGCAGGCCGGCGCTGGTCTGTCCGTCATAGCTCATTCCCATGACCATCAGGATCAGACCCCCGACGATCATGCCGAGGATCGCGACCACCTTCACGATCGAGAGCCAGAACTCGAGCTCGCCGAAGTTGCCCACATGGGTGAGGTTGACGGCACCGATGAACAGGATGCAGGCGCCGATCCACAGCCAGGCGGGGGTGCCCGGGTACCAGAACTGCATGTACACGGCCACGGCGGTGACGTCCGCGATCACCACGATCGACAGTTCGAACACGTAGGTCCAGCCCGTCACGAAGCCGGCGAAGGGGCCCAGATAGCGGTGTGCGTAGGCGCCGAAGGAACCGGAGACGGGCTCGCGCACGGCCATCTCGCCGAGGGCGCGCATCACCATGAACACGGCGAGGCCTGCGACCGCGTAGGCGAGGATCACGGCGGGGCCGGCGGTCTGGATGGCCGGTGCTGAACCGTAGAACAGGCCGGTGCCGATGGCGGTGCCGAGGGCGATGAAGACGATGTGACGGGTGCTCAGGCCGCGCTGCAGGCCGGGGTCCGTGGCAGATCGTGCCGGGGCCCCTTCAGGGGTGTGTGCCATGGTGGTGGCTCCTCCGAAGCGGTGGGGTCATGGGTGAGACGACTCACCATTGTGGACCCAGGTCACACTCCGCGCCACTCCGTACGTGTTCGTACGTGTTCAACACGCCGCGTCCGCCTGGTGGCCTGCGGTTTCCACCCCGCGGAAGGTCACACCAGGAGCCAGGCGGCGGTGTCCGGCAGCAGGGCAGCGGCGGCGTCGGGGGCCCCCGGCTCGCGGTCCGAGCGCGCCAGCACGCGGTGGCCTGCGGGCAGCTCCACCTCGTCCTCACCGAGGTTGGCGATCACCAGCACGGTCTGCTCCGGGATCGGCTCGCCGGATCCGAGGTGCCGCCCCCCGCCGCTGGTGACGGTGAAGGCGACGACGCCGTCGTCAGGGTCGTGGCGGTCGGACCATGCGAAGCGGCCCACGCCCATCTCCAGCTCGCCGCGCACCGAGAGCAGGTGCCGGTACAGCTCGTAGAAGGAGCCCGGGACCTCCACCTGTCGGTCGGCGGCGTAGCGGGCGAAGGACTCCGGCTGGGGCAGCCACGGGGCCGCCGGGATGCCGTCGGTCCTCGGCGCCGCAGCGACACCCTCACCCGGTGAGGCGACGTCGTCCGATGACGCCGCCGCGCCGCCGTCGTGGTTCACGGCGAAGCCGTGGCCCGGGGCCTCGGCCCTCCACGGCATGGGGATGCGGCAGCCGTCGCGGCCGGGCTCGGCGCCGTCCGTGCGGAAGAAGTACGGGTCCTGGCGGTACTCGGCGGCCAGGGTGGTGTGCTCGGGCAGGCCGAGCTCGTCGCCCTGGTAGACGTACGCCGAGCCGGGCAGGCCCAGCTCCACCAGTGCGGCGGCGCGGGCGCGGAAGCGGCCCAGCTCCTCGTCCGGCTGCTCGTCCTCCGCGGTGATGCCGTCCGGGTAGGAGGACGGGTCGGACAGGCCGTAGCGGGAGGTGTGGCGCACCGTGTCGTGGTTGGACAACACCCACGTGTTCGTGGCGCCGACCTTGGCGGCCTCCACCATGGAGCGGTCGATCGCCGACGCCATGGACTCCGCGTCCCACCCGGACATCAGGTAGGTGAAGTTGAAGGTCTGCTGGCACTCTCCCTCGCGGACATAGCGGAACATGCGGGGCAGCGGGGAGACCCAGGCCTCGGCGACCATCATCGGCTCATGGTCGTAGGAGTCCAGGACACGGCGCCAGGACCGGTAGATCTCGTGTACGCCGTCCTGGTCCAGGAACGGCATCGCCGGCTCGAACGCATCCACGTCGAAGTCCGGGTCGTGGTCCTCGCCGGCGTCCGTGACCATGCCCATGCGGGTGTGGTCCGCGTCCGGCAGGCCCTCCTGCTTGACCATGCCGTGGGCCACGTCGATGCGGAAGCCGTCCACGCCGCGGTCCAGCCAGAAGCGCAGCACGGACTCCATCTCCTCGTGGACCTCCGGGTTGTCCCAGTTCAGGTCCGGCTGCTTGGAGTCGAACAGGTGCAGGTACCACTGGCCCGGGGTGCCGTCCGGGTCTGTGGTGCGGGTCCAGGCGCGGCCGCCGAAGGTGGACTCCCAGTTGTTCGGCGGCTCGGAGCCGTCCTCGCCGCGGCCGTCGGCGAAGTGGTAGCGGGCGCGCTCGGGGGAGCCGGGGGCGGCGGCCAGCGCGGCCTGGAACCAGGGGTGCTCGTCCGAGGTGTGGTTCGGGACCAGGTCCACGATGATCCGCAGTCCCGCCTCGTGCGCCGTGCGGATCAGCTCGTCTGCATCCGCGAGGGTGCCGAAGCGCGGGTCGATGTCCCGGTAGTCCGCGACGTCGTACCCGCCGTCCGCCTGCGGGGAGCGGTAGAACGGAGACAGCCACACCGCGTCCACGCCGAGCTCGGCCAGGTACGGGATCTTCGCGGTCACGCCCGGCAGATCCCCCATGCCGTCCCCGTTGCCGTCCGCGAAGGAGCGCGGATACACCTGATAGATCACAGCGTCCACCCACCACGGGTTGTGGGGGCGGTTGCGGGCTTCCGACGGCGGCGTGCTCAGGGGCTGCGAGGTCATGCCGACCAGCCTAGGGCTGTGCGGTGCGGCCATGCCAGGCGGCGGCAGGGTGTGACGGTGTGGGGTAGCGCACGGGGCGGGGTGGGTGAGCAGGGGCTGGAGGCGCCGGTCCGTCCGGCGACAGGGTCCTGGATCCCGAAGCCCTCGCCCTCGATCCGATCTGGATCCCGAAGCCCTCGATCCGATCTGGACCCCGAAGCCCTCGATCCGATTCAGAGCACGCCACGCACGCGCTGAATCGGATCGAAGGGTGGCGACGACGGCCGTTCACCTGGGCCGGTCCGGTGTCCCGACGACGGCCGCTCAACTGGGTCGGCTCAGTTGGCCGGGGCGTTCGGCTCAGTTGGCGCGCGCGTGGAGGGTGAGCAGGCCCCAGCGGCGGTTCAGCCGCTCCTGAGCGACCGCCGCGGTGGACTCGTCCTGCTCCTCCAGGCAGGTCAGCAGCGTCCAGAGGTCGTAGGGCGACTCGTCCGGCCAGACGTACGGGGTGAGTCGGCCGTAGTCGAGCTCCACCACGGCGTCCGGGCCGAACAGCTCCAGCCACCCGGACAGCTCGGTCAGCTCCCCGTTCAGGTCCGCGTCCGGGGCGTGGTCCCGCAGGATCCGGGCCGCCCGACCGCAGCGGACGAGCGCGTCCAGCAGGCCCACCGTGCGGCGGGCGCGGAACGGGCGGTCGGGTGTGGCGCGGGTGCCCTCGTCGTCGAAGGTGTCGGCGCCCTCTGCGCAGGCCGAGCCGTCCTCCGCGCCCGTCGGTGCGGATCCCTGTGCGGCCGCGCGGGCGAGGTCCTCGTCCGGGTCGAACAGCAGCAGCCACGAGTGCGGCACGCCCCAGAGCGAGGAGCGGGTGCGGATCGCCGAGCCGGGGCGGGCGAACTCCGGGCGGGAGTCCCGGCTCCGCAGTCCTGCCCCGAGACGGTCGTCGCCGGAGAGGCCCTCGCCGGCGGTGCCGTCCGTGGCGGGGCCGGACGCATCGGTGTCGGAGGCGACCGAGGGATCCGGTGAGGCGTCGAGGGCGGCGGTGTGCCGTCGTCGTGCCTCCTCGGGGATGAGGGCGGCGAACTGCTCCGGTTCCAACAGGCGCTCCAGGGAGGCCGCCGAGTACGCGGCGCGGCGGGCGAGCTGGTCCGGGCAGAAGCGGACGCGGCCGTCCGGGTGGGTGAGCGCGCGGACGAGGTCCGGCTGCTGGGGATGCGGGAACGGATCCACGCGGCGGCGGGTCACGCGCGCCAGGGTGCGGCGGTCCGCCTCGGCCTCCACGTCGGCACGGTCACGGCCGGCGGCGTCCGCGAGCACCGGGCCGAGGGCGGCGGGGAACGCCTCGGCCGGTTCGAAGACGCGCAGGTGCGCGATCGCGTCCATGGCTGCGGTGCGACCGGGCGCCGGTCAGCGGTAGTCGACGATGACCGGCGCGTGGTCCGAGGCGCCCTTGCCCTTGCGCTCGTCGCGGTCGATCCAGGCGTCCTCGACGGACTCGGCCAGGGCGGGGGAGCAGAGCTGGAAGTCGATGCGCATGCCCTCCTTCTTCGGGAAGCGCAGCGCCTTGTAGTCCCAGTAGGTGTAGACGCCCGGGCCGGGGTGACGGGGACGGACGACGTCCACCAAGCCGGCGTCCGTGAAGGAGCGGAAGGCCGAGCGCTCCGGCTCGGAGACGTGGGTCAGCTCATTGTCCAGGAAGAACTGCATGTCCCAGACGTCCTCGTCCTGCGGCGCGATGTTCCAGTCGCCGGTCAGGGCCAGGCGCAGGTCCGGGGACTCGGCCAGCTGCGCGGCGGTGAGGTCCTTGAGGGTGGAGAGCCAGTCCAGCTTGTAGACCATGTGCTCGTCCTGCAGCCCGCGGCCGTTGGGCACGTAGAGGCTCCAGAGGCGCACCGGGGCGGCACCGTCCGTGGACTCGGTGCCGACCGTCGCACCGATCGCACGGGCCTCCTCATGCGGGTCCTTGCCGCCCTTGCCGAAGTGCGGCTGGCCTTCGAAGCCGCGCTGCACGTCCTCAAGGCCCACGCGCGAGGCGATGGCCACGCCGTTCCACTGGGAGAAGCCGTTGTGCGCCACCTCGTAGCCGGCGCGCTCGAACAGCTCCCACGGGAAGTTCTCGTCCTTGCACTTCGTCTCCTGGATGGCCAGGGCGTCGATGTCCTGCCGCTCCAGGAACGCCTCCACACGGTCGGCGCGGGCACGGAGGGAGTTCACATTCCAGGTCGCGATCTTCACCCGGCCAGGCTATCGAAGGGCGCGGGGCCGGCGGGAACGGGCGGTCTCGGGGCGGCGCCGGCGGGCGGTCACACCCTCGGACGTCCGAGCGTGTATCGAACTTGGGCCGGAGCCGGCCGATCCGGGCCTGGACGGCCCAGGTTCGATACACGCAACGGCATCCTTCGGCGCACGCAACCGGGTCCTTCGGCACCCGCAACCGGGTCCTCTCTCTTCGCCCAACGTCGCCGCAGCGCCGCGGCTCGGGTCTTGCCACGCACCGCGAAGGCACTTAGGTTAGTTACACAAGTAATGAACCACTGAAGCTCGGACGGGAGTCGAGATGGCCAGCACAGACCCGCACGGACAGCCCCTGTTCCGCACCCTTGCGCAGACGATCGAGCGCGGCATCGTAGACGGCAGCTACCCGGAGGAGACGCAGATCCCCTCGACCAACGAGTTCGCCCTCCACCTGCGCATCAACCCTGCGACCGCCAACAAGGGCATCAACCTCCTCGTGGACGCCGGACTGCTCTACAAGCGACGCGGCATCGGGATGTTCGTGGCCGAGGGGGCGCGTGGACGCCTGCTGGCCCAGCGGACCGAACGGTTCGCCGAGGACTACGTGGACCCGATGGTCGCCGAGGGGCAGCGCCTCGGACTGCAGCGTGAGGACATCGTCGAGCTGGTGAGCGAGCGGGCGGTCAGCGCCGGAGGAGCCGTCATCGACGCCGCCGGGGAGCCCGCCAGCACGGACGGACGGCAGCCGGCGGAGGCGTCAGTACGCCGGAGCCCCGGTGCCGCTGAGGCAGGAGGAAGGCGATGAGCACCGCGCCGACGGCCACGCCCGTCCTCGAGTTCCCGCCCACGGTCCGTCCCCTCTCCGCGGACGCTCCGATGTCTCCGGACGCCGCGGTGAGCGTCCGCGGCCTGGCCCGCCGCTATGGGGAGGTCCGCGCGCTGCAGGACGTCAGCTTCGACATCGCCCCCAACACCATCTGCGGACTGCTCGGCGCCAACGGCGCAGGCAAGACCACGCTCATGTCCCTGATCTCCGGCCAGGACCGCCCCAGCGCGGGCACCCTGCAGGTGTTCGGCCGAGAGCCGTTCGACGACGCCGCCGTGCTCACGCAGCTCTGCTTCGCACGCGAGAACCAGGCCTACCCGGACACCTTCGCCGTCCGCCACGTCCTCACCACGTGCCCGCTGTTCCTGCCGCACTGGGACGCGGACTTCGCCGACGAGCTCGTCGAGACGTTCCGGCTCCCGCTGAACCACAAGATCCGCAAGCTCTCCCGCGGGCAGCTCTCGGCCGTGGCGATCGTGGCGGGACTCGCCTCACGGGCGCCGCTGACCTTCCTCGACGAGCCCTACCTCGGACTTGACCCCACCGCTCGACGCCGCTTCTACGACGCGCTCCTGCGCGACTACGCCGAGCACCCCCGCACGATCCTCATGTCCACCCACCTGATCGGCGAGGTCGAGGGGTTCTTCGAGCAGGTCCTGGTGATCGACGACGGCCGCCTCCTCGTGGACGCCAGCGCCGAGGACATCGCCGAGCTGGCCTTCACGGTCTCCGGGCCGGCGAAGGCGGTGGAGGCCGCCACCGGCGACCGCCAGGTCCTCGAGACCCACCGCATCGGCGGTCTCGCCTCGGCCGTGGTGCTCGGCACCCCGGACGCCGCGATGCACCGTCGGGCCGCAGAGAGCGGGCTCGAGATCGGCCCGGTCGGCCTGCAGGACCTCATCGCAGCACTCGGCGCCGCGCCGCACGGCTCCGCCGAGGCCCGAGCCCACGGCCAGGAGGCGACCCGATGACCACGGCGACCGCACAGACCGACGGACGGGCCGTCGTCGGGAAGCCGACGGCCCATCACGACGACCGCACCCTGCCGCACCGGTGGCTGCGCGTGGTGCGACTGCACTACTCGGACCTGACCGGGATGCTCGTCACCACCCCCGTGACGTTCGCCCTGCTCACGCTGTTCTCCGTGGCCGTGTACCTGGTGCTGAAGGCGTACGTGGTGCCCGCGGAGACCGACCTCTCCCAGTTCTTCCGCGGGAACATGGGGGTCCTGTGGATGCTGCCCGGATTCCTCGCGAGCGTGGGCGCGTTCTCCTACGTGCGGACCATGCCCTATGCGGTCGGCATGCTCGGCTGCACGCGCGGCGAGTATTGGCGCGGCACCCTCGTGTGGGCGCTGCTGCAGGCGGTGTACTCCGCCGCCGTGGTGGTGGTCTTCCTGGTGCTCGAGCAGGCCACCGGCACGTGGTTCACCGACGGCGCCCGGGTCTTCGACGTGGCGACCCTCGGGGACGGACACCTCGGCACGGCGGCGTTGGTCGCCTTCTGCGTGGGACTGGCGTCCCTGCTGCTCGGGGGCTGCATCGCCATCGCCTGGCTGCGCTGGAAGCAGTGGGGTGTGATCGGAGGATTCCTGATCCTGGCCGTGGTGCTGCTCGGCGGTGCCACGCTGCTGCTGGCCCTGGGCGTGGACGTGATGGGCTTCCTCGCCGAGGACGCGCTGCTGAAGCTCTCGTCCCTGGTCCTTGCCGTGGCCGCGGCCGCCGCGATGCTCAGCCGCCTGCTGCTGGGCCGGGCTCCGGTCGCGCGGTAGGGGCGGCGTCGGCGGGCGGTCACACCCTCGGACGTCCGAGCGTGTATCGAACTTGGGCCGGAGGCGGCCGATCCGGGCCTGGACGGCCTAAGTTCGATACACGCAACGGCTTCGATACACGCAGCCACTCCCCGTCCCACCGCTCACGGCCTCAGCGCCACGGCCTCAGCGCCACCAGTCCTCGAGGATCGTCACCGGGGTGGTGCGCTTGTGGCGGCTGCGCAGCCAGACGGCCTCGATCTTGTCCGCCACGTCCTCGGGCACCTGACGGCCCTCGAGGTAGTCGTCGATGTGCTCGTAGGTCAGGCCGAGCTCGTCCTCGTCCGCGCGGCCCGGGCTGCCGTCCAGCAGGTCGGCGGTCGGCACCTTCGCCCACAGCACCTCCGGCGCCCCGAGCTCCTTGGCCACGGCCCGCACCTGGCGCTTGTTCAGGCCGAACAGGGGGAGCACGTCCGCGCCGCCGTCGCCGAACTTGGTGAAGAAGCCGGTCACGGACTCGGCGCCGTGGTCCGTGCCCACCACGAGCTGGCCGTGCTGGCCGGCCAGGGCGTACTGGGCCACCATGCGCACGCGGGCCTTCACGTTGCCCTTGTTGTAGTCGGAGATCGGCTCCCCGGTGGCCGCCGCGAAGGCCTCCGTCACGCCGTCCACGCCGTCGGCGATGTCCAGCGTGCGGTCGATGTCCGCGTCGATGAAGTCCATGGCCTGCTGCGCCTCCGCCTCGTCAGCCTGCACGTTGTAGGGCAGGCGCACGGCGGTGAACTGCGGGTTCCGGTGCGAGGGCTTCGGCAGGGTCTCGGCGGTCGGCCTCGGGGCCTCGCCGCCGCGCAGCACGGGCCCGCCCATGGCGACGGCGTCGGTCACGCCCAGCTCGGCACGCGCCTTCTCCACGGCCAGCTGCGCCAGGCGGCCGGCGGCGGTGGAGTCCACGCCGCCGGAGATGCCGAGCACGAACCCGGCCGCGCCGGTCGACTGCAGGTAGTCCGCCAGGAAGCGCACCCTGCGGTGGACCTCCTCGGTGGGGTCGATCTCGGGCTTGACGCCCATCTCCTCGATGATCTTCTGCTGCAGCTCACGCATGCGCCGAAGCCTACTCGCGGCGTGTTTCCGGCGGGAGTCGTGCTCCTCGGCCGCTTCCCGACGGCGGCACACCGCTTCCACAGCGTCCCTCACCCGCCCCCGGGGTCGGCCTCGTGGCGGCACACCGCTTCCGCAGCGTCCCTCACCCGCGCCGGGGGTCGGCCTTGTGGCGGCGTCTGCTCCGTGGCGGAGTCGGCGTCCCGCACCCGCGCCCGTGGTCGGGGCGGAACGGAGCCTCAGGCCTCCGGATGCCCCAGGTTCCGGGCGATGGTGCGCAGGGCGGCCAGGGTGGTCTCGTAGTCCTCCCGGGGCAGGTCGCCGATCGCCTCGGCGCGGAGCCGGTCCACGGCCTCGGCCACGCGCTCGCCGGCCTCGCGACCGGTGGCGGTGAGGGTGAACAGGTCGCCTTCGACGGCCACCCACGCCGCCTCCACCAGCTCGTGCAGCTCGGCGAGCGCGGTCTCGGACAGTTCCGGGGCGAAGCCCGCGGTGACCTCCTCCGAGCTGAGCGGGCTTGCGGTGAGGGCGTTGAGCATCTGCCACTGCGCGCGGGTGAGCCCGTGCTCTTCGAGCGAGGCGGCGACGCGGGCGGTGATCAGGCCCTCCGTCTGCGTGATCCAGTGGGCCAGCGGCAGACCGGCATGGCGGGACGTCTCGGTGGTGCGTGCGTTCTCGTCCATGGCCGTCAGGCTAGCGCCGAACCAGGTTCCGGGGCAGGGGTGCCGCTCCGCCGAGCGCCGCTAGCATGAGGGGCATGAGCGAGAACACCGCAGCCCCCACCCCCGAGCAGGACCGTGCCCGCCTGAAAGAGCTCATCCAGCAGCTCGCCGTGGTCCGCGGAAGGGTCACCCTGTCCTCCGGCAAGGAGGCCGACTACTACGTGGACCTGCGCCGCGTGACCCTGCACCATGAGGCCGCGCCGCTGATCGGCCGGGTGATGCTGCGGATGCTCGAGGACGCCGGTGTCGAGTACGAGACCATGGGCGGCCTCACGATGGGGGCGGACCCGGTGGCCACCGCGATGATGCACGCCGCCGGTGCCGAGGGCCGCGCGCTCGACGCGTTCGTGGTGCGCAAGGCCCAGAAGTCCTACGGCATGGGCCGTCAGGTCGAGGGCCCGGGTGTGGACGGCCGGAAGGTCGTGGTGCTCGAGGACACCTCCACCACCGGCGGCTCGGCGCTGACCGCCGTCGAGGGCGTGCGCAGGGCCGGCGGCGACGTGCAGGCCGTGGCCGTGATCGTGGACCGGAACACCGGCGCCGCCGAGCGCATCGCCGAGGAGGCCGGGGTGCCCTACCTCTACGCCTTCGGCAAGGACGAGCTCGGCCTGGACTGAGCCCGGCTCACAGCCATTCGGCCCGCTTGAACAGCACTCACAGCCATTCGGCCCGCTTGAACAGCACCCACAGCACCACGGCCACGGTCAGCATCAGCGTCAGCGCGAACGGGTAGCCGAACGCCCAGTGCAGCTCGGGCATGCGATCGAAGTTCATGCCGTAGATCGACCCCACCAGCTGCGGGGCGAAGATGATCGCAGCCCAGGACGAGATGCGCTTGACCTGCTCGTTCTGCTCGATCGACTGCTCGGCCAGCCGCTTGGACGCCAGCGTGGAGTCCAGCTCCAGCGCGCTGTTCAGCATCGCGCGCATGGCGGCCACGCGCTCGTTGATCTGCACGGCGTGGTCGTGGACGTCGCGGAGGCGGCGCAGGTTCTCCACCTCGATCGCCGCGCCCTGGGACGCCGCACTCGACTCCCCGGCCTCGTCCGCGTGCAGGCGTGCCCGTGCGTCGTCCTGGAGCTGGTCCACCATGGTCGGCAGCGCGCGGATGGCGTGCTGGAAGTTCAGCACCTCGCGGGAGAGCTCGTAGATGCGGCGGGACACATGCGCGTCGCCGGCGAAGATCTGGTCCTCGATCTCGCCGATGTCCTGCTCGAGGCCGTCGGCCACCGGGAAGTAGTCGTCCACCACCTTGTCCAGGATCTCGAAGGTCACCTGCCAGGGGCCGAGCGCGAGCCGGTCCGGGCTGTCGCGCTCCAGGGAGTGGCGCACGGCGGCCAGGTCCGGCTCCTCGGCGTGGCGCACGGTGACCACGTAGTCGTCCCCGGAGAAGACGCCGATCTCGCCGAACTCCACGGTCTCCGTCTCGTCGATGTACCGCGCCGGGTGCAGGACCATGAACCAGTCCTCGCCGTAGTGCTCGAGCTTGGCGCGCTGCCCGCCGGACAGCGCGTCCTCCACGGCCAGCTCGTGCAGATGCAGCTCGTCCGCGACCTCCTGCAGCTCGTGGGCGTCCGGCCGGTACATGCCCAGCCAGGCCAGGTCACCGGACTCCTTCAGGGCCCGCCAGGTCTGGTCCAACGAGGTCGGTGCGAGGATGCGTCTGCCGTTCTTGTAGACGGCGTTGTCGATGATCGTCACCTGACCATTGTGCGCCTGTTCCCTTCCGGGCCGCCTCCAGGCTGACGGGCGTACGGTGGAGCCATGAGCGAGAAGATCACCCAGACCCAGACCGTCGAGGCCGTCCGAGACGGCAAGTCCCTCCTGCCCGCCGAGGCGGTGAACACCGCGCCCGTGGTGGCGCTCGGGCTCTTGGGCGGCTACGTCACCGCCCGTGAGACCGGCATCCGTCCGCTGGGCGGCGTGCTGCTCGGCGCCGCCGGCCTGCTGGCTGGCCGCACCTGGCTGGCCAAGGGCGGACCGGCCGTCACCGGTGGGCTGGCGGCGCTGTATCTGGGCGGTTTCGGAGCCTCCCATCCGCTGGCCAAGAAGATCGGCGCGTGGCCGGCCGTGCTGGCCGTGACCGCCGCGGCCGCCGGCGCCTCGAAGGTGCTGGTGGATGCGAAGGCTCCGCGCGTCGCGTGAGCTCCCGCCCGCTTCACGACGACGGCGCCTCACCTTCGGAGGGTGAGGCGCCGGAGCGTGTGGTCGGGGTGGGCCCCTGGGAGGGCCCGTGGCCGCAGGACCCGCGCTTCGATGCAGACCTGCTGCGCGAGGGGGACCGCCGCAACGTGCTGGACCGGTACCGGTACTGGAGCCTCGAGGCGATCGTCGCGGACCTCGATGCGCGGCGGCACCCGTTCCATGTGGCCATCGAGAACTGGCAGCACGACCTGAACATCGGCACGGTGGTCCGCACCGCCAACGCGTTCAACGCCGCCGGGGTCCACATCATCGGCCGGCGCCGCTGGAACCGCCGTGGCGCCATGGTCACGGACCGGTACCTGCACGTGCACCACCATGACACGGTGGCGGCGTTCGCCGCGTGGGCGGCCGAGGAGGGACTGCCGGTGCTCGGCGTAGACCTGTTCCCGGAGTCGGTGCCGCTGGAGACCTTCGACTTCCCCCGCGCCTGCGTGCTGGTCTTCGGTCAGGAGGGACCGGGGCTCTCGGAACAGATGCGGGCGGCGTCGAGCGCGGTGCTGTCCATCGCGCAGTACGGCTCCACCCGTTCGATCAACGCGGGCGTGGCCGCCGGCATCGCGATGCACGCGTGGATCCGGCAGCACGCGGACGCGGCGCCGCCGTCGCCCTAGGAGGACGACAACGGCGCCGCGTCGGGGTGACCGTCCGCGGCCCGGACGGGGCCGGGAGGCCCGGCGCCGCGGACCGGCGGCTCAGCGCTCGAAGGTGAGCGGCACCTCGAGCGAGTCGAGGGTCTCGGGGTCCTTGATGCCCGCCTTGACGATCACGTCGACCTTCGCGGTGGCCTCCGTGGCGTCGGCCGGGATCTCGAACCAGACGCGGTCCTTGAACCGGTACTGCAGGTCGGAGGGGTCGTCCAACCACCGCTGAGTGGTGCCGTCGGGCAGCTCCAGCGTGATCATGGACTCGTCTTCGTCGGTGGAGTTGAGCTTGTTCGTGCGCACGTCCAGGCCCAGGAACACGTTGCCGGACGTCGCCCAGCCCTGCTTGGGGAGGGCGGGCAGGATCTCCGCGCCCTCGATCTGGCCGCTCAGGTGCTCTGTCTTGCCGGTGAAGCCCGTGAAGGACACGTCCCAGTCATGGCCTTCCTCCACGGCTACGGAGGTCGGACGCTCGTAGATGTGCTCCACGTCGGAGGCGGTGCGGGAGCCGTCCACGAGGGAGATCTCCTGTGCCGCCTCGTCCTGGACGACCTCGAGGGTCACGTCCTCAGGCTCTGCGTCCTCGGGGGCGGAGACGACGACGGTGGCCTGGTCTCCCGCAGCCAGGGGTGGGACTCCGACGTCCACCGGGTCGCCGTTCACACGGAAGGTCGTGGTGGTCTCGGGGGCCTCGCCCTCGAAGGCGTGGCGGGCGTCGGAGGCCTGCACGACGGCGACGTAGAGGGCTTCACCGTCCGCGGCACTCACCTCGTCCGCGTAGTCGAAGACCATGGGGGCAATCTGCTCGGCGAGCTTGCCGGGCACGGCGTCCACGCGGGCCGTCTGGGTCACGGCGAAGCGGGTGCCGAGCACCTCGACGGTGTTGTCCGGGGACTCCTCGACCTCCTCGAGGCCCAGGTCGTTCGGCACCGAGTTCAGGGTCCCGGCCACGCCGGGCTCGAAGGCGGTCTGGAAGTCGGCGGTCTCCTCGGCCTCCTCGCTCTCGGTGGACTCCGGCGACGGCTCGGCGGCCTCGGACGATGCGGAGGAGGCGCTGGCGGCATCCTCCTCCGGGGCGTCGGACGTGCCGCCGCACGCGGTGAGCGTCAGGATGGAGGCGAGCCCGAAGGCAGTCAGGGCCGTGCGGCGGCCGCGGGCCGAGGTCGAGAACGAGCGCATGAGAACTCCCGGGAAGGTCGGACGAAACCGCGGGCCTGCGAACAGACCCGCAACACAGGACCTTAGCGGGAACTCACGGAGAAGTCTCAGAGGATTCCCGGTGGACGTGAAGTGATGGGAACGGTGCTCGGCCGCGGCCCCTCCCGGCATGACGCGGCGGGGTCGCGTGCGGGAGCGGAGGGAAAGGCGGGCGGTTCAGCCTGCGAAGGGCCGGACCGGCAGGCCTGTCACCCCCGGGCGGACGGCGAACAGGGCCCCGGCCAGCGGGTCCTCCCCGCGTTCCATGTTCTCCCAGGAGGTGGTGATGTAGAGGGTGCCGAGGTCGTCGCCGCCGAAGGTGCACGCCGTGGTCTTCTGCACGGGGACCTCCACCACCTCGTCCAGGGTCCCCTCCGGCGTGTACCGGTGGATCTGGCCGTGGCTGATCACCGCAACCCAGATGCCGCCCTCGGCATCCACGGTGAGTCCGTCCGGCTTGCCCTCGCCGTCGAGCACGTCCACGAGCACGCGCCGGTCCGTCAGGCCCTCCTCGCGGGAGTAGTCGAACACGGCCACCTGCCGCGTGGGGGTGTCGTTGTAGTACGCCCGCGTGCCGTCCGGGCTCCACTCGAGGCCGTTGGACGTCGTCGAGCCGGTCAGCACGACGTCCACCTCGCCCGCGCCGCCGTCGGGTGCGGGGGTGAGCCGGTAGAGGTTCGCGGCCCCGGGGGTCTTCGCGTAGGCCATGGTGCCGCAGTGGAACCGGCCGTCTGGGTCGCAGCCGCCCTCGTTCATCCGGATCCCCGCGTCCGCGCCCCACAGCTCGGGCAGCGTCGTCAGCTCGCCTTCGGGCGAGATCAGGGCGAAGCCCCGCTCCACCGCGACGACGGCCCCGCCCCCGGTGCGTGGGCGCAGCGCGGCGGCCACGTCGCCGACGTGCGTGCGGTCCACCGTGCCGTCGGCGCGCAGGGCCAGGACATCCCCGGCGAGCATGTCCACCCAGCGCAGGCCGCCGCCGGCGGTCACGCCCTCGGCGGCAGTGCCCCAGGAGTCGGCCCAGACGGGGCCCTCGCCGTGGTAGGCGATGGGATCGGTGAGCTGCTCGGCGCGCATGTCTGCTCCTTCGGTGGGCGGGACGGTCCTGCCCTTGACGCTAGCCGACGCTCAGAACCAGCCGCACGAGTCGGCGGTCCGGCGGTCGTTCAGCGCGGCGTCGAGGAAGCCGGTCGCGCGCGGCAGCGCGGCCACATAGCCGCCCACGTGGGTCGGGGTGAAGACCGGGTCGAAGCGCACCTGCGCACCCTCCGCGCACCAGCGGTGCCCCAGCTCACGGCCGGTCCGGTACGGGATGACGTCATCGGTCAGCGAGTGGGCGATCATCACCGGCATCTCCGGATGACGGCCCTGATGCCCGAGTCGCTGGTCGGCGAGGATGCCGGCGAGCAGTCGGTCGCTGCGCACCAGCTCCGGGAAGGACTGGCCTGAACTGGTGATGGTGGAGGAGTCCAGGTCGGCGAACGCTGAGCCGTCCGAGGTGCAGGCGGTGGAGGCCTTCTCGAGGGTCTGCATGCCCAGGGCGTTGAGGTACAGGCTCGGGTCCACACCGTAGGCCTCGAAATGGCCCGCCATGGCGAAGAGCAGGAACGCGGCCGAGCCGCCCCCGTCGATCGCGTCGGCCACCTGGGTCAGGTCCGCCGGGGGAGCGCCCGCGTAGGCGGCCTTCACGTCCAGCTCCGGTGCGTACTCGCCCGCGAGCTCGGCGGCTGCAGCCGCGGCGCCACCGCCCTGGGAGTAGCCGGCGATCGCCACCGGGGACGTGGCCGTCACGCCCGAGCCCTCGAGCCCGGCAGCCGCCCGGACGGAGTCCAGCACGGTGTGCGCCTGGGACTGCCGGACCATGTAGGTGTGCAGGCCCTCGGTGCCGAGCCCCTCGTAGTCCGTGACCACCACGGTGTATCCCTTGTTCAGCAGCGTGGAGATGCCGACGCCTTCGTACTGCTCTCCCGTGGACAGGGTCTTGGACGGGGCGCACTGGTCTCCCACGCCCTGGGTGCCCACCGCGTAGGCGATCACCGGCCGTTCGCCGGAGCCGGTCCACTCCTTCTCCGGTTCGAGGACGGTGCCGGTCACGGCGATCGGCTCGCCCGTGGCGCTCACGGAGGAGTACATGATGCGCGTGGCCGTGGCGGGGAAGCGGATCAGCTTCACCGGGTCCAGGTAGAAGTCCATCGGCTCCTGGCGGATCAGCGCGCCGGGAGTGCCGGGGATCGAGTCCGGAGCGGCGTAGAAGTCCTCGTCCGCGGCCTGGGCCAGAGCGGTGCGGGCGGCGTCCCACTGTGCCCGCTCCGCGGTGGTGGGGGCCGTGGACAGCTCCTGCACGGCGGTCTCCTGCTCGGGGCCCATGCCCTGCTGTGCGGCGGCGGGGGCGGGGCCGGCGAAGGTCGCGCCGAGGCCGAGCGCGACGGCCGCGGCGAGGGTGGTCAGACGGGAGGGGCGGGAGGTGGTCATGGGTTCCTCGGGTGGGGGGACAGGTGCGGGCCTGCCGGCCTGCGTGTGATTCACCTCACGCTACGGAGCGGCCCGACGGCGGGCAAGAGACCTTCGTCCAGACCTCGCCGCGGGCCCCGGGCGCACCGATAGGATGGTGCCGGCGGCTCCGCACCGGCGCGGGCGCACGCGTCCGCCACCTGAGAGGGTGTCCGCCGGTGACAGCACGGAGCCGGATCCGTCCGCCCGACCGCGACGCACAGGAGCGCAGCATGCCCATCGCAACCCCGGACAAGTACGCCGAGATGATCGACGCCGCCAAGGACGGCGGCTACGCCTATCCGGCGATCAACGTCACCAGCTCCCAGACCCTGAACGCCGCCCTCCGCGGCTTCGCCGAGGCCGGCTCGGACGGCATCATCCAGGTCTCCACCGGCGGTGCCGAGTTCTTCTCCGGCAAGAACATGAAGAACATGGTGGCGGGCTCCCTGGCCATGGCCGCCTTCGCCCGCGAGGTCGCCAAGCAGTACGACGTCACCATCGCCCTGCACACGGACCACTGCCCGAAGGACAAGCTGGACGGCTTCGTCCGCCCGCTGCTGGACGCCTCCGAGGCCGAGGTGAAGGCCGGCCGCGACCCGATCTTCAACTCCCACATGTGGGACGGCTCCGCCGAGACCCTGGACGAGAACCTGAGGATCGCACGGGAGCTGCTGGCCCGCACCGCCGCCAACAAGCAGATCCTCGAGGTGGAGATCGGCGTCGTCGGCGGCGAGGAGGACGGCGTCGCCAACGAGATCAACGACCAGCTCTACACCACCGTCGAGGACGGCCTGGCCACGGTCGAGGCCCTCGGCTCCGGCGAGCACGGCCGCTACATCACCGCGCTCACCTTCGGCAACGTGCACGGCGTCTACAAGCCGGGCAACGTGAAGCTGCGCCCGGAGATCCTGGACGAGATCCAGCAGGCCGTCGGCGCGAAGATCGGCAAGGACCGCCCGTTCGACCTGGTCTTCCACGGCGGCTCCGGCTCCACCGAGCAGGAGATCGCGGACGCCGTGCGCTACGGCGTCATCAAGATGAACGTGGACACGGACACCCAGTACGCCTTCACCCGTCCGGTCGTCACCCACATGTTCCAGAACTACGACGGCGTCCTGAAGATCGACGGCGAGGTCGGCAACAAGAAGATGTACGACCCGCGCACCTGGGGCGAGAAGGCCGAGATCGGCATGGCCCAGCGCATCGTGGAGGCCTGCCAGGACCTCGGCTCCGCCGGCAAGTCCATCAAGTGACGCTGCCGGAACGCCGGCTGGGCTCTCGAGAGGAGGCGGTCTGATGGAGATGCTCCCCTGGTTCGCCTGGATCCCGATCGTGGCGATCCTCGTCTGGGGTGCCGTGCAGATCGCCCAGCTGATCACCGGCCGCAGCGTCGAGGGCCTCGAGGGCTCCGGCCTGTCCGACCGCATGGACGAGCTCGAGCACCGGCTCTCCGAGCTGGAGTCCTGGTCGGACCAGGTCGGGGACGCGACCCGTCGGCCCGCGGTCGAGCGCGGAGGCGCGAGCGGCGGCGAGTCCCTCGAACATCGCATCGAACGTCTCGAGGCCCGCGCCGACCGCCGGGAGGCGCGGGACCGGGACCGCGACGACTGGGA
>NZ_BCSN01000049.1 GCF_001570885.1 Micrococcus lylae NBRC 15355
CTCGTCCTTGTGGTCGTCGATGTAGTCCACGATCAGCGCTGTGGGCGTCTCGAGCATCCGCCGCGAAGAAAGCCGATGCCGAGCGCAGGATCGCGTTGGCCCGCCGCAGCTCACGGTTCTCCTTCTCCAGTTCGGCCACACGAGAGGCCTCGCTGGTCGTGATCCCGGGGCGGTGGCCACCGTCGATCTCGGCTTAGCGCACCCAGTTCCGCAGCGTCTCGGGATTGATCCCGAGCTGCTCACCGACTCGGCGGAACGCTCCAGACCTCGTGGCGGGGTCTTGGCGGGCTTCGATGGTCATCCGCGTGGCGCGTTCGCGGAGCTCGTCGGGGTACTTCCGTGGTGCTGGCATGCTCTGCATCCTTCCGTTGAATCAGAGCCTCCACCAGACCCGGGGCGATTCAGTCCGTGCCACTTCACGAACGCGCACAGCAGGTCAACACGATCCGCGGAAGCCAACTCATACCTCACCTCCGAACCGATGCTGGGTTCTGCCTGACCATTCGTCAGCAAAGCGACATCAGAGAACGGAGTCTGAGGTCGTTCGGCCGGGGGCGCCATGGGTTCTTGAGCCCGGCGCAGCTCGTGCAGCACACGGATCTTGCCGTCATCGACGAGATTGTCCAGTTCATAGTCCGCCCCGAGAGCGTCAACGACCCGTGCCGCCAGAGACAATTGCTGTTCACGTGTCCTGGCCGAGGCGCCTTCGAACGCGTGCTGGATCAGGCCCGTGAGGTGCGTGGTCAGGTGCTGAGGAAGTGCTTCGTCCGGCACCGTGGAGAACGTGGGAGACAGCATCGTTGCCTCCGCCACGTTCTTGGCAACCTGCCTGGTTTCGAGTCGTTCATACACACCCGGTACGAGGTCGTTCTGACGGTTCTGCGAGGACGAGGCCGATCCGCTCATGCATTCGATTCTTGCATCCACAACCGACTCGATAGTGAGCTAGCTCTCCCCCGTCGCCGCTCACTGATCTACCCTCACCCCATGACCACACCCCAGAACCAGGCGCCCTCCGATGCGGAGGCGAGTGCCGTCGTCGGGAATGAGGGGCAGGGCTCCTCAGACCAGCCCGCTCCCCTGGTCCCCGCCGTCCCGCACGGTGCGTTTCTGGGCTTCGACGAGCACGGCCGGCCCGAACCCGCCGTCGCTGCTGGCGAGGCCGGCACGCTCCTCGGGTTCCTGGAGTTCCAGCGGGCCACGTTCCGGTGGCGGACGCAGGGGCTCACGGACGAGCAGCTGCGCCGCACGGTGGACGGGCACGCCTCGACCATGTCCCTCGGCGGGATGCTCAAGCATCTGGCCTTCGTGGAGTTCTTCTGGTTCGAGGTCACGGCGCTGGGAAGGCCGACGACGCAGCCGTGGGTGGACGTTGACTGGGACGCGGACCCGGACTGGGACTGGCACTCCGCGGACCAGGACGGCGCCGACGAGCTGCGGGCACTGTGGGAGGAGTCGGTGGCGAAGTCCCAGGCGATCGTGACAGACCTGCTCGGAGACGATGAGGCCGCAGCGCTCGCCCGCACGCACCCGGCCTGGGGCGGCGCCCAGGACGTATCCCTGCGGTGGATCCTCACCCACATGATCAAGGAGTACGCCCGCCACAACGGGCACGCGGACCTGCTGCGCGAGCAGATCGACGGGCAGACCGGGGAGTGAGCGGGCGGCTCAGCTTCGGTGGGCGGTGAGCTCGTCCAGGCGAAGAAGGCTGCGCAGATCGACCTTGGAGGCTCCGGCGAAGTACGTGGAGTGCGTGATCTTCACGGTCTCGAGAGAGTCCGAGCCGACAAGCACGATGTCGATGTGCCCGTCCTCTCGATGTTGCCGTTCGCGAGCGCTGTATGCCGCCGTCGCGGACTCCACATCCGTTCCGAACTCAACGACATCGATCAGCTCGTCACGGGCGTGGTCGAACACGAGCAGGTAGTGGTTGATCACTGGTTCCACCGTTCGCCTCCCTTCAGAGCCCAGCCTTGCGAAGTACACGCATGGCCTCCTCTCCAAGGTAGACCAGGCTGTCAAGGTCCTCCTGAGACGGTTCTGGGGCCAGCCCCTCGGCAAACGCGTCTATCCGCGAGACAACCGCCAGGTACCTCTGCAGAATGCTCGTCCCATCCTGTTTGTGATTGGTCCTGGTCATGCCGGACAGCCGCTCGACCAGCTGCGCCCACGCGTGCATCGGCGGAGTGCGGAGCTGAATCTCCACGAGACAGCTGTCCCATTCCACGACCACATGGACGGCCCGGTAACCGGACTCCCGTGGCTCGGACACATAGTCGCTGGATCGTTTGATGCGATCTCTCCACGTTTTCCGGATGCGTGCTTCCAAGAGCCTGAGCTGCTGGACGTCACTGACCACCACACGACAGCCGCCGATGTCCTGCATCCGGGACAGGTCCAAGCCTGATTCACGGATCAGCTTGTCCGTGATGGTCGGGACCTTCTTCAGGCGCTGCGTGACCTCACCGTCGATCTCCAGACTGCGGCAGAACCTGCGGAGGCCGTTGTTCACCTTGACCAACGGGAGGGCATGCCGGGCCCGGTGCTCCTCGATGACCGTCAGCGCGCTGTCCATTTCGTGCAGCCCCGCTTCTCCTCGCTGAAAGGCGCGGATGGTCGATCCTGCACGACGGACCGCGCCCTTGGAAGGAAAGCTCCGGGTGTTCCCACTCATGGTTCATGAGACTATTCAGGGCGGCGGACACGACAGCGCCACTGTGGAAAGCCAGCCCCGCGGCGGTGGACGTCTCAGACGAAGGCGAGTGCCGTCGTCGGGAAGCACTCGGCACGGCCCAAGCGCAAAGTCAGCACCGCGGCCGCCGGTCCCGGTGCCGCAGCACCAACCACGTGCCCAGGGCGGCCAGCCCGGCCGCGAGCAGCAGGCACACCACGCTGAAGCCGAGCCCCTCGGCGGCGCCCTGGGGCAGGCCTCCCCCGCCGGGGAGCAGGTCGCGCAGGAACGCGACCGCCCGGAAGCCCGCGGCGAACAGCACCCACGCCATGCCGAACACGAACGCCGCCAGCTTCACGCCCCGCCGCGGCGGCTCCGTGGCCCGGCGGCCCTGCCATGCGGTCATCCACTCACCGGACATCGGCGGCGGCACCGCCCTGCGGCCCCACGAGACGACCAGGCCCAGCGCGAACCCGCCGACCAGCACCGCCAGCAGGCCGGCCGTGATCAGCGAGTAGACGGTCGCCGCCTCGGACGGCCCCTTCGTCCACACCAGGAACGTCAGGAACGCGACCAGCGCCACCGTCCCCAGAGTCCCCTTCAGGGGGTAGTTCTTCGGCGTCACCGCGTGCGGTGTCCTCGTCAGGAAGTCCCAAGCGTCGACCATGAGGTTCCGGCGCGCGGCGACCAAATCCCTCCAGCCTTTCGCGGCGGCGTTGCTGGCGAAGACGATCTCGTACTCGTCACTGCGCGTCGGCCGGGGCAACCGGGGGTTCTTCGCCATGGATCAGGGCAGGTCCACGGGGATGTCGTCCTCGAGCCACTCGGTCTCGACCTCGCCCAGGCCGGCTGCGATCGCCTCGGCCGTCTCGCGCCAGGAGTGGAGTTCAGCCATCGTCAGATGGGGCCGCTGCGTGGAGAAGGAGGCACGGGCGGCGTTGAGCACAGACCGGGCGCACTCGTCACGTTCCGCGGGTGAGAGGGCGAACATCCAGGGGTAGTGGTTGGCCATCCGATCGGAGAGCGTCCCGTCGGTCTCCGTCGAGATCGCGATGAGCTGCGCGGCAAGCGCGAGCAGCTCGCGCTGGGCCTCCGCATGGGCCTCCGTCATGAGCACGAAGTCCTCGGCGTTGCGCCGGCTGACGCGCACCGGATGCTGGGTTGCGGCGTCGAACACTGCGGTGGAATTTCGGCTCAGGTCGGACGAGTGGAAGTGCTGAGGGACAGGCAAAGTCGACACCATGAGCGTGGGCCCTTCTCCTTCCGGGGCGTGCGGCAACGCACGGCGCGGGACGACGGACGGCAAGTCATTCAACACTAGTTCTGAACTCATGGGCTGTCCATCTCTTCAGTCCCCCACCCCGCCGACCAGACCCGTCGATGAGCCACACTCCGCCCCATCCACGCCCAGGCGTTTTCGCTGGCGAAATGGGAGGCGGGCTCAGGCCGACCACCGCGCCCGCGTTCACTCGCGCACGGCGTCCATCACGCCGACCATGGCGGCGACCTCCAGCCCCGCAGCCCCGGCCACCAGCCACGGAGGCGGGGCGACGGCGGCGAGATCGCGGTCGCCGAGCGGCGGACAGCGTCGCTGCCGTCGAGTCCCCCAGCGGATGAGCAGCACCATGGCACCCATGTAGAGGACCGGGACGCCGATGCCCACCACCAGGCCGAGCGGTGAGAGAGTCCTCTCCGGATCCTGGACGACACGGAGTGCCCACTTCACGGTCTGCTCGAACGGGAGCGCCCCCAGGGTCGCGCCGAAGACGCCGAGTGACACCACGAAGTCCCAGCGCGCCTTCACCATGGGGATCAGCCCCGTCTCGGCGGCGAACGCCATCTGCCATCGGCAGCGACGGGCATAGACCGTCATGTGCACCCCGAGGAAGAACAGCGCCGACCCGATGACCAGGATCGGAGCAATGCGACTGACCATCGGTGACCAGTCGCCGGTGTCCGCCGCGAACATGAAGCCCGTCAGAAGGTTGGCGAAGAGTGCGATGCCGTCGACGACCACGGTGCCGACCATGAGAATCCAGCCGAACACTCTGCAGCCGCTCGCCGCAGACCTGCGTTCCTCCCACGATTCCGGCGTGACCCAGTCGTACCCGTCTGGCGCGTCCGGCTTCTCCTCTTGGCGAGCCGCTTCGCGGTCGGCTTCACGCTCGGCTTCAAGGCGCGCGACAGCGTTGGACTGCTGCATCTGGTTCCCCTCCCGGTCAGACGGACCGGGCCCGTCACCCGGTCACTGACCAGTGAACCAGGTCACCAGCCGGCCCGCAGAGTTGTCCACAGGCCTTCTGCGGGCGTGCCCGGCGCAGCACGTTCCCAGCCCAGCGGTGCCCAGCCCAGCGGGCGCGCCGGCTCCGCACGCCTCTCCCCTTACGGGCGCTGCACGCGGATGCCGCCCCAGATCAGCAGCAGCGAGACCACAAAGGCCATCAGGCCGCCGCCGAGCCACGCGAAGATCTGCGTGTAGTCCTCGGCGAGCGCGGCCTCGCGCAGCGGGTCGCCGATGTCCTTGAGAACCCAGACCGCCCCGACAGCGACCGCCAGACCCAGCAGCACGGCGATGATCCCGACCAGCCTCCGGAAGAAGCCGGGGCGCCGTCGGGTGCCGCCGCGTCGGGCACGGCGCGTGCGTCGCTGTGACGATTCCATGGGCGTGAGCCTAGCGGGCGGCCCTGTATCCGCCTATGCCTGCGCACAGAGGCGACTGCGCATCGGCAGGTTCGACGACGGCCCCACGCCGCGCCCGCGCCGGCATCCGCACCAGATTTCCGTTCAGCCGTCAGCATGCTTCCGGACGGCGCCGCGCCACTGCACACCGGCCAGCACGGGGAACAGCACGGCTCCGGCCACACGCCACCACTGCACCGTCTCCTCCGGGGAGAGCCACTCGAACACGAGCATCCCCACCCAGTACGCGGCCACGGCGGTCAGCAGCACCGCGTAGAGCCGCTGCCTGCGCCGGGTGTCCGCCGGCAAGCGGGACGCATATTCCGCGGGGGTGCCGAACTCCTCGGCCAGCGTCCGGCCGGAGGCCTCCGCGTGCGAACGGGCCTCCTGGACGATCTGCCGGGCACGCTCGTCCGAGTAGCCCAACCGGCCACGCAGGGTGCCGCCGAGCACGAGGGCCCAGGTGCCGTCGTCGGGAATCTCCTGGGCCGAGGCGTCCCCGGTGCTCTGGTCCCGCGGCAGCAGCCGGAAGCCGAGCAGCCCCAGCAGCAGGTAGGCGCCCACCACGGCCAGCAGCCACGCCACAGACCCGGTGAACACCACAACGTCCTGCAACCCCGTGAACAGCAGCGCGGCACCGGTCGCGAGGAGCAGCGTGACCGCACCGGTCATCGCCACGGTCGCGGCGAAGGAACGGCGCAGGATCGTGCGCGACCACACCGTGATCACCACCGCCATCAGAGTTCCCAGCACCAGCGGCATCAGCAGGTGGGGCCAGGAGTAGTCGAGGGTGAGGCCGTCGAACGCCATGACCACCGCGAACGGGACCGAGAACAGCGCACTGATGAGCAGCGCGTTGCCCGGTACCGCCCGCCACGTCAGCGGCGACTCCACGGCCAGCACCGCCTCACCATCCTCGGCCAGCTCGTCCCGGCGAGAGCGGGCCCAGTCCGCGGCCGGGCCGAACAGCTTCTCCGGGCGCGTGCCCGAGACCTCGACGACGGCCACCGCCTCCTCGAGTTCCCGCACCATCACGTTCTCCCGGACGTCGTCCAGCACGAAGCGTGCGAACGCCTCTTCGGCCCAGCGCCTGTCCGACTCGAGTCCGCGGGCCTTGGTGAAGCGGGCGAGGAGGTCCTCCATGCGGGCATCGGCGGTGCTCATCGGGTGTCTCCTTCGGCGGTGTCTGCGGTGCCGGTGGTGGTGCGGGCGGACGCTCCGGCTGCGCGAGCCTGACGGGCGTCGCGGGCGGCCGAACGGGCGTCGGCCCAGGCGAAGCCGGCCGAGACCACGGTGCCGGCCACCACCAGCCAGTGCACCCAGGAGACGTCCCCAGACGGGACCAGGACGCCGAACAGCATGCCCACCACCAGAGTCATGGCGACGGTGAGGACGGCAGCCCGGTTGCGGGCGTGGTGCACGCGATCGCGCGGGATGCGGGCGGCGTAGGAGGCCGGGGAGCCGAACTCCTCGGCGAGGGTGGTGCCGGACTCCGCGGTATGGGCGCGGGCCTCCGCGACCGCCTCCGTGACGCGGTGCTCCGGCACGTCCGCGCGGGAGCGCAGGAGATAGGCGAGGCGGGCAGCCCATTCGTCGTCCGTCTGCGGGGTGGCACCCTGGTCCGCTGCAGCGTCCGGGAGGGCCCGGGCGGCAAGCCAGGCCAGGCCGGCGTAGACCGCGGCGGGTGCGAGCCAGAGGAAGCTGCTGATGCCGGCGAAGAGGATCTCGCCGAGAGCCAGCATCACCAGAGCCGTCAGCGCGATGAGGGCTCCGGCCAGGACCAGGACCACGCCGAACGCGACCACCGAGGCCAGCCGGCGCTGCAGCCTGTCCCAGGCCCAGAAGACGCCCACGCCGCCGAGGCCGATCACCGCCGGCAGCAGCAACAGGCCCAGCGAGAGGTCGGTGGTGAGTCCGTCCGCGATGAGGGTCAGGACGAGGGCGAGGACGGAGGCGACGGAGGCCAGCACGAAACCGACCGAGAAGACGTCCGCTGCCGAGGTGGCCGAGGAGTCCGTGAGCGAGGTGCCCTCGGCGGCGGCCTCCTCCTGGACCTCCGCGGCCCAGTCCTCCGGCAGGCCGAAGAGTTCGTCCAGGGACTCCTGCGCCTCGACGGCGACCGAGTGGGCGCGGGCCAGCAGCCGGTGACGGTGCGCAGGGGTGACCTGTGCGACGGCGAGGTTCCCGTCGGCCCGGCGGGCCCAGTCGGCGTCCTCCTCGCGGCCACGGACGTCAGCGAAGGAGTCCACGAGGTCGCGGAGTGCGCGGGAGACGGGGGCCCCGGAGGCGGAACGGCGGGCGATGCGGCCGCGACGGGCAGGACTGTCCTGGTGGTTCATGCGATCTGTCTGCGTGCTCATGATGTCCCCTCCTCGGTGGTGCCGGTGGTGTGAGCGGTGGTGCCGGAGGCGGCAGCGCCTGCGCCGGCCGATCCTGCGACGTTGTCCGCCGTGGCGGCCTGGTCGCCGACCGCGTCGCCGAGGCCGGCGAGCGCGGCGGCCAGGGCCTGGAACGAGGCGACGGCCTCGGCGTACTCGGCGCGGCCGGAGTCGGTGAGCTCGTAGTCCTTGCGGCCGGGGCCGCTCTGCCCCTCGACCCAGTGGGTGGTGACGTGGCCGGCGTCCTCGAGACGGGCGAGCACCGGGTACAGCGAGCCGCCGCGCAGCGTGCCGAAGCCCCGGGCGGCGAGCACCTGCCCGATGCCGTACCCGTGCAGCGGCCCGCCCAGGAGCGCGCCCAGGATGGCGGGCTCCAGGGCCGCCCGGACCCAGCCGGAAGGCCAGGGGCGGTGGTCTGCGTGAGGCGCGGGGCCGTCGTCGGGAAGCGGGGTCATGTATCTAAGTACAACTTGTACCTAGATCCGAATGCAACCCCTCGCCCGAGAATCACGTGAATCAGGGCCGCCACGGCGCCCTACGGCCCCGGCGCAGCCCTTGCGTGTATCAAACCTGGGTCGGATCGCCCCGATTCACCCCGGTTCAGCCCACCTTTGATACACGCAACGCCGAGGACCGGGGCCACCTCAGCCCCCAGACCCGGCCGGCCGCGGCAAGGAGGTCACCGCGGCAGCGGGAAGTCCTCCGGGGTCGCGACGGTGAGCGCGCGCAGGTAGCCGCCCTGGCGGGGGTCGGCCCAGGCGTCGGCGTCGTTGTCCTCGAGGGCCCAGGTGCCCTCCTCCCACAGCATGTGGTCCACGGCGTGCGGCCAGAGCTCGCGCTCCCTCTCGGTCAGGTCCACGTGGGCGAGGTAGGCGCGGGCGAAGGCGTCCCACTCCCTCGCATCCTGGAGGCGGCCGGGTGCGGAGGCGGACTCGTTGTGCAGCAGCACGGCGGCCATGGCCAGGTCGAACAGGCGCGGCTCGTTGCCGCCGTTGTCCGGGTCCACGAGCGTGGGGCCGTCCTCGGCGATCACCACGTTGGCCGCCTTGTAGTCAGAGCTCACGCCGGTGCGGGGCAGCTCGCCGGCGGCATCGGCGGCCTTGAGGGTGGGCAACGCCGTGTCCCACCAGCGGTCGGCGAGCGCACGGACGGCGGCCACGGCGCGGGCTCCCTCCTCGGCACCCATCATCTCCGGCAGCTTCTCGGACAGGGTCTCGAGGTCGCCGTCCACGTCGTCGCGGCCGGTCTCGGGGAACTCGTAGTCGCGCAGGGCGCCGAGCACGTCGGCCGGGAGCTCGGCGGCATGGATGCGGCCGAGGAGGTCGCCCAGCGCGGCGGAATCGGCGGCCGCGTCATAGGGACGGCCTGCCACGAACGGGTAGACGACGTACCACTCCTCGCCGATCTGCTGCGGATTCGACCGCTCGAGCCGCACCGGCGTCACCACACGCACGCCCGTCTCGGCGAGGGCGCGGGTCCAGGCGGCCATGGCGTCGGCGCGCCCGGCGGTCTTCTTCACCACCACAGCGCGACCGTCCGGGGACACGGCGCGGTGCACCGGCGACCACGGCGAGAGCGAGTCGGCGGACACCTCGGTCAGCCCGAAGGCGGCGGTGAGGTCGGCGGGGCTGGGCGAAGTGCTCATGAGCGTCCAGCCTAGCCGGGTCCGGCCCCCCGGAAGGCGCGCAGCCTACGGGGCATCCGATCATCCATCTCTCCGGATCTTCACCACTCGATCCGATTCTCATCACCCCTCGCATGATGACTTTCGTATCGAGTGATGAAAAACGGCGAGGCTCCGGCGGCCACCTCGCGTCACTCCACCCCGCGGGCGGCGAGGGCGTCGCCCACGTCGTCGGCGTGCCTGAGCGAGAGCACCAGCAGCGGCAGGATCCACGCCCACGGCGCCATCGTCACCCCGCGGGAGGCCTGCGCCTGCCGCACCTGCGTGGCCAGCTGCGTCAGGTGCCCCACAGCACTGAGCACCAGTCCCATGGCCAGCCCGACCCGCTCCGGCCGCACCCCACGCGCCGCCAGCCACGGACCGACACGGGGGATCCGCAGCACCGGACCCAGCAGCCCCTCAGCCACGGCCACCATGGCGGCCACCGGCGTGGTGCGGGTCAGCAGCTGCGCGCACAGCACGATCCCCATCACGCGCCCGACCGCCACCAGCGCCTCGCCCCACGGCATCAGCCACACCTGAAACGCCAGCAGCACCGCATAGAACAGCCACATCCCACGCAGGTCCGTGCCCTGCAGCCGTACACCGCGGCCGGGACCGAACGCGACGAGGAACCCCACCGCCACCGCCGCGAGCAGCACCAGGACGGGGATGGCCAACACCTGCAGCGGCGTGAGCATCAGCGCCAGGGACAGCACCGCCAGCGCGAGCAGCTTCAACCCGGCCGGGCAGCGGTGCAGCCACGAGTCGCCGGGAACGTAGAGGGAGATCATCGCGGCTGCCCCGCAGCCTCTCCCGCGAACTCCTGATCAAGGAACCGCTCGTACTCCCCCACCACCTGTGCGGCGGGCCCGTGGGCACGAAGGCGCCCGTCGTGGATCCAGACGGCCTCGTCGCAGTCGCGGGCCAGCTCCAGATCGTGCGTCACCAGCAGCAGCTGGAACCGGCCGCGCCCGGCCCCGCCGAGGAGCCTGTCCGCCACGATCCGCCGGTGCCGTCCGTCCAGCAGCGAGGTCGGCTCGTCCGCGATCACCACCTGCGGTTGCCCAACCATCACCGAGCACATCGCCAGCCGCTGCGCCTGCCCGGAGGACAGGGACAGGCACGGCCGGTCCGCCAGCTCGGTGAGCCGGTGCTCGGCCAGCGCTGCCTCGACCCGCCCGGCGACCTCGTCCTTGGCGAGCTTCCGCCCGGCATCGTCCCGCAGCGCCTTGACGGTCAGCTCCACGTCCTCCCGGACGGTCGGCATGATCGACTGCGCGGCCGGGTTGGCGAACACCATCCCCAGGATCCGCCGCAGCGCCTTCACGTCCTGCTCGGCGTCCACCCCGTGCACCGTCACCGTCCCGGACGCGGCCGGCACCAGCGCGGCGATCGCCCGCGCCAGCGTCGACTTGCCGGATCCGTTCTCCCCGATCACCGCCGTGCGCGCCGCGGACAGCGTCACCGTCACGTCCTCCAGCAGGACCGCGTCCTGCCCGGCCCCGGGGGCCGTCACCGTCAGGTGATCCACGACGACGGCGCGGTCACCTCCGGAGGGTGGGGCGCCGTCGTCGGGAAGGAGGGGGTGAGGGGTCACGGAGGTGAGCGTACTCAACGCAGTGCGCGCGGGTAGGCCTTCGCGAGGCCCACGACGAGGAGGGTGGCGAGGGCAGCCTTGAGGGCGTCGCCGGGGAGGAAGGCGACGTTGCCGAGGGCGGCGGCGTCCAACGGGACACCGGTGATCAGGGAGACACCGGGGATGCCGAACGCGTAGATCACCACGATGCCGCCGAGCACGCATGCGACCGCCGCGGCGAGGGCGAGGCGGCCGGTGCGGTCGGTGCGGCCGCGGAGCGCGCGGAACACCAGGCCGACCACGAAGGCGCCGAAGACCCAGCCGATCAGGTAGCCGACCGTCGGGCCGGCGAAGACGCCGAGGCCGCCCTTGCCGCCGGCGAGCAGCGGCAGGCCCATCGCGACCAGGGCGTGCAGCAGCAGCACCGACGCCGCACCGGCCCACGGGCCGAGGACCAGGCCGGCGAGCATGACGCCGAGGGTCTGCAGGGTAATGGGGACGGCGATGCCCGGCACCGGGATGCCCGGCATGACGCCGAGCACCGCGATCAGCGCCGTCATGACCGCGATGCGCGCCAGCTGGGGGCCGGCGGAACGGGACGTCGGGGACGCGGGGCGCCGGGTGCGCGGAGCGTCGCTGGAAGCCGGGGACGTGACGGTCGAGGCCATGGGCATCTCCTGGGGAAGACTCGAGTGATGAACGGCGTTCAGTGAACACCGTTCAGGGAGTGTACATCAGGTGTGCGGGGCGGGTGGCTCTCGCCGAACCAGAGACTTCGGCCGGTTCCGGCGGGCGTGAAGCCCTGCAGCGCAGCGCAGTGAAGCCGTGCGGGGCGGCGCAGCGATGCTGAACCGACGGTGCCGGCGGCGGGGCTCAGAAGTTCATCCCTCGATCCGATTCTCATCATGCGAGGAGCGATGGGAATCGGATCGAGGGATGAGGAATCTCGGTGAACCGTGCCTGCGCAGAGCCCACCCCCGCGAGGTCACGACCGAGGCGGGCGAGCCGGCTGAGGCGAGGGAGCCGTCGTCGGGAAGGAGTGGCCGAGCGGACGCAGCCGAAGGAACACCGCGAGAAAGGGGTGGAGGAGGAGATGTCCACGCCCGTAGGCTCGGCCCGTGACCGCGCAGATCTCCCTCCGGCCCCTCCGCGTGGACGACGCCGACGAGATGGCCCGCGTCCTCGCCGACCCAGGGCTCTACACCTTCACCGGCGGCGAACCGCCCACGGCGGAGGCCCTCGCCGAACAGTACGGTTTCCAGGTGCGCGGCTGGTCCCCGGACCGCTCGGAACGCTGGATCAACGACCTCATCGTCCTCGACTCCACCGGCGAGGCGGTCGGCTATGTCCAGGCCACGGTCCCCCAGGACGGCGGGCCCGCGGAGGTCGCCTGGGTGGTCGGCGCCCCCTGGCAGGGCCGTGGCTTCGCGACGACGGCTGCTCGCCTCCTCCTGGCACGCCTCGCCGGCCTGGGCGTGCGAGGGGTGATCGCGCACATCCATCCGGACCACGCCGCGTCGAACGCCGTGGCGCGACGCTGCGGGATGCGGCCGACCGACCAGGTCGTGGACGGCGAGGTGCGCTGGGAGGGGCCGGTCGCAGGCGGCGGCTGAGCGCGGCCGGTGGTGGGTCGCGGCTGAGCGCGGCCGGTGGTGGGTCGCCACCCGGCGGAGCGCAGCCCTGCGCTGTACCGCCCGGCCCTGCCCTGCGCTGTGCTTGCCGTCGGTGCGCTTCGTTCCGATTCGGAGCCTGCGAGAGGTGCTCCGAATCGGAACGAGGGCTCAATGGCGGAGACCCCGGAGCACTCGATCCGATCGGGAGCATGCCAGACGTGCTCCGGATCGGAACGAAGGCTGCGTCGGATCGGCATAGAGGCATCGGGGAGACGGGGCGAGGGAGCGCGAGCCACATGGAGATCCGGGGATGCTCCTCGGCGGCGCAGGCGCGGGCGCAGACACAGTCACGCCGGGGCCGCGTCCCCACGACACGGCCCCGGCGCTCTCTGCGGCTCCAGCGGACGTCCCCACGACATCCGCCTGGAATCCCCCGGGCAGCCCATCCCCACAACGGCCCGCCAGAGGGAGTCTGGTCACCGGCGGCGGAGCAGCGTGCGCACCGCCGCCGGAACGTGTTCAGACTCGATCAGTGATCGTGACCGTGGTCCTCCTCGGAGTCGTGGTCATGGTCGTGATCGTGGTCCGAGTGACCGTGGTCATGCCCTTCGTCATCGCCGTGGTCATGGCCGTCATGGTCACCGTGCTCGTGGCCGTCCTCGCCGTGGTCATAACCCTCGTGGTCGTGGTCATCCTCACCGTGGTCGTGGCCCTCGTGGTCGTGGCCATCCTCGCCGTGGTCGTGGTCGTGGCCGTGATCGTCGCCCTCGGAGGAGGCCGGGGCCTCGGGGGCACCGGTCACGACGGCCATCTCGGTCACCGGGCCGTCGAGCGCGAACTCGTCGACCTTCTCGCCCTTCACCAGGTCGATCACCACGAGCTTGTTGTTCTCCGCGTCGGTCACGTAGGCGAAGTCACCGGCGGTCTTGAGGATCGGGCCCGGCTCCTGCCAATCGTCCTTCTCCTCCCACTCGCCGATGGCGTCGATCTTCTTGACGACCTCGCCGGACTCCTCGTCGATCACGTTGAGCTTGCCGTCGTAGGTCAGGACGACGCCCTCGCCCTCCGGGCCGCGGGCCAGGGATCGGAACCAGTAGGAGGACCCCAGGTCCACGACCTTCATGGAGTCGTTGACCGAGTCGATGAGCGCGACCTTGGTGGTCCGCTCGACGGCTTCCTTCGGCTCCTTCTCCACCTTGTAGTCGCCCAGCACGATCGAGGAGTCGTCAGATCCGGCCAGGTTGCCGGAGCGCTGGAACTCCAGGCCCGGGTCGATCTTGTGGAACTCGCCGTCGCGGTAGACGATCGGGCCGTTCTCACAGCCGAGCACCACCACGTCCTTGCCGTCCTGCTGCTGGGCGGCAGCCTCGCCGTGGACGCCCGGGCAGTCCTCGGTCTTGGCGATCTCCTTGCCCTCGCGGTCCACGACCTTCACGGTGTGGCGCTCGTCCTCGTTGCCCTCCGTGGTCAGGACGCTGCCGTCGGCCAGCTCCAGGGCCACGCCGTGGTGTGCCGCATCCGTCGTCATGTCCTCGGTGACCGGGGTCAGGTCCGGGGTGGCCTTGTCCAAGTCGTCCGAGATGAAGGTGTTGATGGAGCCGGTGCCGTCGGCGAAGAGGTTGGTCTTGCCGTTGTGCGTCACAACGTGGCCGGCATGGTCGCCGGGGAACACGACACCGGTCATGCCGGGCTCGGACTCGTAGTTGTGGAAGTGATCCCCGTGCGCCTGCTTCTTGATGCCGGTGGAGAAGACCTCCCAGCCCTTCTCCGTGATCACCATGATGTCCTTGCCGTTGCCGGCATTGGACAGGCGCTTGAAGCCGGCCAGTGCCTGCTCCTTGAGCACGTCTCCGGTCTCGGCGTCCAGGAGGGTCAGGCCCTCGTCGTCGGACAGAAGGATGCGCGGCTTCACGGTCGCAACCTCCTTGGCCGCGGTCGGATCCACCCAGTCCGCCTCGTCCACAGAGGATGCGGCGGCGACGTCGTCGCCCGCCCCCTCGCCGTCCTTCGACTCCTCGGCGCCCTTCGAGCCCGAGGTCCCGGCGCCCTGCGACGCAGACTGGGAGGCCGAGGCGGTCGCGTCGGCGTCAGAGGCGTCGTCACCGCCGGCGCAGGCGGACAGCGCGAGGGCGGCCGCGGCCATGGTGGCGGCGAATGCGGAGAAGGACTTCAGGCGGTGCGTGGGGGCGACCACCGCGGAGGACAGGGCGTGAAGGTGCGAAGACTTGGTCATGGCTCTCAACTGTAAACGCTATTGCGTAGCGTTCGCAATATAGGCTCTGACCAGACCGTTTCCTACACGACGACGCACCGGAACCCGACGTTCTCCCGCACGAAAGCGTCTGGAGGCGACTGGGAGCGCCTGGAAGCGGCTGGAAGCGCCTGGGGACCCGCACGGCCTCGCGGGGCGACAACCACGCAGCCCCCGACCACGGGCGCAGTAGCGTGGACGAGCCGGGGTGAGCGGCCGTCGTCGTGAAGCCCTCCCCCACCCACCGCGGGCCGCCGGCCCGCCCCGAACCGAGCCGAGGAGCACCGATGACACCGCCGCAGGGATGGGGTCCCGCACTGACCGAGTCGCTGGGGATCGAGCCGTGGCGGATCCCGATCGTGGCGGCGACCGCCGTGATCGTCTACCTGGCGTTCCTGCTCCTGCTGCGCGTGTTCGGCGCGCGTCTGCTCACCGGCCTGTCCGCATTCGACACGATCGTGGTGATCATGTTCGGCGCCGTGGCCGGGCGCGTGATCCTCGGCCACCCGCCGACGCTCGCCACCGGACTGATCGGCCTGCTGACGCTGGTGCTGCTGGAGGTGGTCTTCGGGGCGCTCGCCGCCACCGCCCGTGGGCGGCGGGCCATCGCTGGACGGGCGAGGGTGATCGTGGCGCACGGCCGCGTGCTCGAGCCCGCCCGCCGCAGGGCACACGTCAACCGCTCCGAGCTGCGCTCCGCCCTCCGACGGGCCGGGGTGAGCTCCATGGACCAGGTCGCGTGCGTGGTGATGGAGTCCAGCGGCCACCTGTCCGTGATCCGCGTCGGCCAGCCGATCGACCCGGAGCTGCTGGACGGGGTGCTCGGCGCGGACGAGGTGCTCGGCCGGGGCTGACAGGACACCGGGCTGACGGGGCACCGGGGCTGACGCCGAGCCAGAAGAAACGGCCCCTTCCCGGACCTGGGAAGGGGCCGTTTCTTCTGGTTCGGGGCAGGGGCGGCCTGGCTCGGAGCAGGGGCGGCCTGGTTCGGAGCAGGGGCGGTCTGGCTCGGAGCAGGGGCGGCGCCGCGCCAGCCGCCTCAGACCCGCTCGAACCGCACGCCCGGGTGGGCCTGCTCGAGCTCCTCCCAGGTGATGCCCTGCAGCTGCCGCACCTTCACCACGCCGGTCTCGTCCAGCAGGAACACGCCGCGGTCCGCGTAGATGCGGGACACACAGCCGACTCCGGTGAGCGGGAAGGTGCACTCGGGCAGCAGCTTGGCCTGCCCCTTCTTGGTGAACAGGTCCATCATCACGTAGGTGTCCTTCGCGCCGATCGCCAGGTCCATGGCCCCGCCGACGGCCGGGATCGCCCCGGGCTTGCCGGTGGACCAGTTGGCGAGGTCGCCGGTCGCGGACACCTGGTAGGCGCCGAGCACGCAGACGTCCAGGTGGCCGCCGCGCATCATGGCGAAGGAGTCGGCATGATGGAAGTAGGCGGCACCGGGCAGCTCGGTGACGGGGATCTTGCCGGCGTTGATGAGGTCCGGATCCACGTCCTCGCCGTGGGCCTGCGGGCCGAAGCCGAGCATGCCGTTCTCCGTGTGGAGGGTGACGTGCTTGTCCTCCTCCAGGTAGTCGGAGACGGTGGTCGGCTGCCCGATGCCGAGGTTCACATAGGAGCCCGGCGCGATGTCGTCCGCGATGGTCTTCGCCAGCTGCTGCTGGTCCAGCGGGGTGTCGGTCTGGATGAACTCGCCCATTGCTTCCTCGCCCTCTCAGTTCTTCCCGACGACGGCGCTCGCCCGCCGCTGCATCTCACCGGAGACCGTGGGCACCGTCACGACGACGTCGGTGTAGATGCCGGGGGTGACCACGACCTCGGGGTCGAGCGGGGTCTCGAGGACCTCGTCGACCTGCACGATCGTGTGCCGCGCGGCGGCCGCCATGACGGGGCCGAAGTTGCGGGCGGTCTTGCGGTAGACGAGGTTGCCCCACGGGTCCGCGGCGTAGGCCTTGATCAGGGCGACGTCCCCGTGGATGGGCGACTCGAGCACGTAGTGCTTCCCGTCGATCTCGCGGACCTCCTTGCCCTCGGCCAGCGCGGTGCCGTACCCGGTGGGTGTGAAGAACCCGCCGATCCCCGCACCGGCGGCGCGGAGGCGCTCGGCGAGGTTGCCCTGCGGGACGAGCTCCAGCTCGATCTCGCCGGCCCGGTAGGCCTCGTCGAAGTGCCACGAGTCGGACTGGCGAGGGAACGAGCAGATGATCTTGGCCACGCGTCGCTCCTTGATCAGCAGCGCGAGGCCCGCGTCGGCCTGGCCGGCGTTGTTGTTGACCACGGTGAGGTCCGTGGCGCCGGAGTCCATCAGCGCGTCGATCAGCTCCATCGGCTGGCCGGCGTTGCCGAAGCCGCCGATCAGCACGGTCGCGCCGTCGGTGATCTCGGAGACGGCCCGGGCGGCCGTGTCCACGAAGCGGGTCATGGAGATTCCTTCGTCTCTCGCCGGCGGCGGCCGGCGGTGCAGGTGAGGTGTCCCGACGACGGACGTGGCCGTCGTCGTTCCCTCTCACGGTAGGCGGATGCGGGCGGAAGGCAAACAGACGTTTGCAGAGCGAACGACGGGGCCGAAGGCCCTTCCGTGTCCGTCACGGGACGGCCGTCAGGCGCGGCGCACGGTGGTGAAGCCGGTGGCCGCGATGCCGCCGAGCAGGCCCGCGGCCGCGAACGCGAAGAAGCCCCACGGATAGGCGATCCCGGCGGTCAGCAGCGCACCGCCCATCAGCGGGCCGGAGATCGCGCCGACCCGGCCCACGCCGGCGGACATGCCCAACGCGGTGCCGCGGACCTGCGGCGGGTAGTTCGAGGCGCAGAACGCGTAGACCAGGTTCTGGGCGGAGAACACGAACATGCCGGTCACGAAGACCACCGCGTAGATGCCCGCCAGCGGCAGCTTCACCACCAGGGCACACAGCAGCAGCGCCGAGCCGAGGAACCAGATGATCGCGGCATTGCGCGGCGTGATGCGGTCGCCCACCCGGCCGGAGACGAGCAGGCCCGCCACCGCGCCGGCGTTGAGCACGAGCAGGAAGCCGAGGGCGTTGCCGAGGTCGTAGTCCGCTGCCCGCATGATCTGCGGCAGCCAGGAGTTCAGGCCGTACACGAGCATCAGACCCATGAAGGACGCGATCCACACCAGCACGGTGTTGCGGCGGTACACGCCGGTCAGCAGCAGGGCCGCACCGGAGCGCTCCTGGCCCGGAGCCTGCTCCGGGTGCGCGTCCCCGTACGGGCGCTGCTGGGCCTCCGCCTCATGGGCGTCCAGGCCGTAGTGCGCGGCCAGCACGCGGGCATCCTCCGGGCGCCCGACGGCGTTCAGGTAGGCCGGGGACTCCGGGAGGTAGCGCAGCATCAGCGGCAGCAGCACCAGTGCCGGGGCGCCGCCGAGCCAGAAGAGGATGCGCCAGCCGTCCGTGGTCTGGGCCGCAGCCCAGAGCGCCAGCAGCGAGGTGATCACGGCGCCCACGTGGTAGCCGGTCATCACCATGGTGGTGGCGTTGGCGCTGCGCCCCCGGCGGGCGAACTCGGTGACCATCGAGATGGCCGTGGGCAGGCACCCGCCGAGGCCGAGGCCGGCGACGAAGCGCAGGACGCCGATCTGCCAGGCCTCGGTGGCGAAGCCGGTGACGAAGGTCAGCACGGAGAAGGTCAGCACGGCGGCCATCAGCAGGCGGCGGCGGCCGAGCCGGTCGGTCAGCCAGCCCATGGCGAGCGCGCCGATGGTCATGCCGATCAGCGAGGAGGTCAGCAGCCAGGTGCCGTTGGCGTTGGTGACGTTCATCGTCGGGTCGTCCGTGAGCTTCGGCATGGCGGCGCCGAGCACCACGGCGTCGAAGCCGTCCAGCAGCACGGCGATCCAGCAGAGCGGGGCCACCCAGCCCCGGCCGCGGAGGATCAGACGGCCACCGCCGTCGGCACCTTCTGCGAGGGGTGTCGAACGCGCCTCGTCCTGGGGCGAGGTCACTGATGTTGACGGCATCTCCGCCTCCTTCACAGGGTCTGAGCGACGCCCCGGGCGGATGTCGCGCAGATCACACCGTATGCCTCGCCCCGTGAATCGCAAACATGAGTTTGCAGTGCGCACAGATCGGCTACGGTGACGCCATGGAGACGACGACCGACCCGGCCCGCGAGGCCTCGGGGCACCCGCACCGGAACGAGTTCGTCCAGGCCCTGGCGACGGGTCTGGGAGTGCTGCGCGCATTCACGCCGGAACGTCCGGCGCTGACGCTCACGGACGCCGCCGAGGCGACGGGGATCTCACGGGCCTCGGCGCGGCGGATGCTGCTGACACTGGTGCACCTGGGCTACGCCGTGCAGGTGGGACGCACGTTCGAGCTGACACCGAAGGTGCTCGAGCTGGGACGCGGCTACTGGACCGGCCGGAGCAGGTCCGAGGTGCTGCGCCCCGTGCTGACGCGGGCCTCACAGCGGCTGCAGCAGTCCTGCTCGGCCGGGATCCTGGACGGAGCCCACCTGATGTACATCGCACGGGTGCACACCGAGCGGATCCTCCGCGTGAACCTGGACGTGGGCACGAGACTGCCGGCCTTCAACACCTCCATGGGGCGGGTGCTGCTGGCCGGCCTCGAGGACGCCGCCGTACGACGGGTGCTCGAGGGTTCCCCGCGGACCCCTACCACCGAGCTGACGCGGACCGGCGTGCAGGAGCTGCTGGCCGAGGTCGGCCGGGTGCGGGAGCAGGGGTACGCGGTGGTGGCCGGCGAGCTGGACCGGAACCTGGCCTCCGTGGCCGTTCCGGTGCGAGACGGCGGCGGCCGCGTGACGGTCGCCCTGAACACGGCACTGTCCACGGCGCCGGGGCAACTGGGGGCGGAGTTCTCCGCAGACGAGTTGGAGGGGGCCGTCTCCCGCGCCGTCCCCGTGTTGCAGGAGGCGGCGCGGGAGGCCGAGGCGGCCCTGGCCCTGGCGCACTGAGGCTGCGGCCGCGGGGCGGGGCCGCTGGGGCGGCCGCGGGGCGGGGCGGGGG
>NZ_BCSN01000050.1 GCF_001570885.1 Micrococcus lylae NBRC 15355
CCGTTCCGTTGTTTGGGTGTTGGGGGTGTGGTTCTAGGGTTACGGCGGTCATAGCGTGGGGGAAACGCCCGGTTCCATTCCGAACCCGGAAGCTAAGGCCCACAGCGCCGATGGTACTGCAACCGGGAGGTTGTGGGAGAGTAGGTCGCCGCCGGACATTCTTTGTGGGTTGAGGCCCCGTACCTGTGTGGTGCGGGGCCTCCCCTTTTTTGTGTGCCGTGGTTTCCCGTTTTTGTGCGGGGCTGCCGTGTGGGTGCGGCGTTCGGGTGTGTGTGGGCGTGGTGTGTTGGTGCGCGGGGCCTTCTCTTGTCGGTGCCGGCTGGACCAGTGCCCGTTGTGCCGGCGTCGGGTGGCTGCACCCAGGCGGGCCTGCGTCAGGTGTCCCCGCGCTGCGCGCGCAGCGACTCCAGCCGGATTCGTGAGACGGCGTGGAGTCTGCGTACTGCCTTCAGGTGGGACTGTTCCAGCTGCTCCAACTGCTCGAGCAGCTCCGGTGCAGCAGTCGGCTTCTGGGAGTCGGGGACGGCGAGGAAGGCCTCCAGACGTCGGGGCAGGTGCCGGCACACCACGTCGTCGACGACGAGCGCCTCGGCTGCCCGTCCTTCAGTGAGTTCCGTCCACTGGGGGAGGAGCTCCGCTGTGCGCTCCACGATCTGTGAGGCACGCTGCCAGGTGTCCGGGCGCAGCCGGGTCCGTTCGACCTTCAGGAGCGTCCGCAGCTGCTCCACAGAGTCGGTCAGCGACTGGTGTTGTTCTCCTGCGGCGTCGTGATGCCCGGATGAGGCCGCACCAGGGCTTGCGAAGGGATTCCACCACGGTCGTCGTGCACGTCCCATCGCCGTCGTCCTCCTTGAATTCTCAGGTCTCTGGTCTGTGTCCCATCCTGTCAGGAGTGAGAGCAGGGACGCCCGTCCTGCAGGACCTCCGGCTTTCCACCAGGATCCGCGTGCTTCCGTTTTGCGCGTGGCTGGGGACGCTGGTAGTGTTGTCCTCTGTTGGAAACGCGCAAGCGTGTCCGACGGGGTGTGGCGCAGCTTGGTAGCGCGCGTCGTTCGGGACGACGAGGCCGCAGGTTCAAATCCTGTCACCCCGACCATATGGGGAAGCCCCTGCTCAGCAGAGCGGGGGCTTCGTCGTGTCCGGGGCCACCATTCGAGCTCGTGTGAGGAGGGACGTCGCGTCCTCGCCGCGTCAGCCCCTCTTCTTCACGGGATGGTGGGAGAGGATGCTGATCCGGTTCGTCGCGTTCATGGTCACGGCGATCCACTGGACCGCCGCGTACTGCCTGTCCGTCAGGTCCCCGTGGGCCATCATCTGCGCCACCTGCTGCTCCTCGGTCTCCGGCAGCCTGGTGGCCGTCTCCGCCAGCCTCAGAGCGGCCCGCTCCTGCGGCGTGTAGACGTCTCCGGCCTCCTCCCACGCCGGCAGCAGGGCCATCCGCTGGCGGCTCAGTCCGGCCTTCTCCGCCAGGCGGGTATGGATGTCCAGGCAATAGGCGCAGCCGTTGATCTGGGAGATCCTCAGGGAGATCAGCTCCACGAGCTCGGCGTCCAATTCCGCATCCTCTGCGTACGCCGCCACGGCCTTGCGCAGGCCCGTCATGGCATCCCACACCTCAGGGGACGCCTTGTCCAAGTAGAAGCGCAGCGGGTCCTCGCGGTCGTCCGCCGGCGTGGGCGCATCGGTGCTCATACCGGACACTGAAGCACGACGACGGCTTCCCCGCCAGGTCTTCCCGTCCTCCTCGGCCTGTCCCTCACCGGCGTCGGCCCGGCGTCAGAGGCGGTGTCCGGCGTGGACGGGCGCCCGCCTCTGCAACCAGGAGCGGCGGTCACGACTCAGAAGCGCCCGGAGGACCCGGAGCCGGAGAAGCTGCCGCCTCCGCTGCCGTAGCCGGTGCCGCTGGACGAGGAGGAGCTGCTGCGGGACTCGTCCACGGAGCTCCGCCCGGCGTTGTAGCCGGCGCTGTAGGACCAGACTCGCCAGTAGAAGCCGGAGTCGTGGGTGGTGTCCAGGATGGATCCGCTTCGCCTGGGCCTGCGCGTGCGGCGCTGGTCGTCCATGCTGCGGCGCATGGCCACCCTCTCCTTGGACGTCTTCGCGTAGGCGTCGATCTGCGCCTCGGCCAGGGCGTCGAGGCGATCGGTGAAGTCCTGGCGCATCCGGTCGAGCTCGTCGAGGGCCGCCTCAGGGGTGGCCTGCTGCTCGGACAGCTCCGCGCCGAGGGCGGTCAGCCGCTGCCTCATGCTCGTCACCGAGGAGCTCAGGGCTTGGGCGGCGGGGGAGCCGTGCACGGACGAGTCCAGGTCGTCGAGGAGCTGTTCGGCGCCGTCGAGGTCCTCACGCAGGGGTGTGGTCTGCAGGTCCCAGGCATCCTCCCATCCGGGGTGGCGGTTGAGGAAGGTGTTCGCGGCGCCGATGGTGTCGTCGAGGGCGTCGAGGGTCTGGGCCTCCGTCTTCAGCCGCGAGGCGCGGCGGACGATGTCGGCCTTGTGGTGCTGCTTCCGGTCGAGTGCCTCGAGGCTCTCGAGCTCCTCGGTGAGGTCGATGGAGCGCTGCTTGAAGCCGCGGAAGCGCTCCATGAGCGCGGCACCGTACGGGTTGTCCGTGGGCACGGTGGAGGCGTTGACCTCGGTGGCCTCCATGTCCATGGTGACGTTGGTCAGGTGGGTGCGGGACGCCTCGAGATTGCTCCGGGTCTGCTTCCGCAGCTTTCTGCGATGGTAGGCCAGACCGGCACCGACGCCGCCGCCGGCCAGCGCGGCGCCGCCGGCCCCCAGGTAGACGACCGGGTTCTGGTACCAGGGGCGGGCGATCAGCTCGGCGGCCTCGTCCACAGCGTCCACGGCGGCGTCGGTCCACTTGGCCTCCCGGGCGGCGCCGGTGGCCGCCTCCCGGATGCTCTCCTGCTGCCCCAGGCTCAGGTCGAGGTCCTCGCCGGCGTAGACGCCCATGATGCGATTGTCCGGGTCCAGGGCGTAGATCAGCAGCCCGTCGGCCCACTTCTGCCCGTCCTGGCTGATCCATTCCGGGCGTGCGGAGCGGGCGTGCTGCAGCACACGGCCGTTGAACTCCTGGGAGGCGCGGTCGTCGCTCAGGTGGTCCAGGCTCGCGCCGCGCTCGGTGTACACCGCCACCTTCACCGGTCCGCGGAACTCGATCTCCGCCAGGTCCCGCTCCAGCTGTGCCGGATCGATGATCCCGGCGGTGTCGTCCAGCACCACCTCGGTGATCGGCTGTCGGTCGGTGCTCCGCTCGCCGGCGGCCTGTTCGGCGGCGGCCGGCCTGGGCTCCTGCCCTGCTGCCGAGGCGGAGAGCAGGGAGGCGCCGACGACGGCCGTCCCCCCGGAGCGCGACGGCCCGCCGGCCGCCGTCGTCTCCGCGAGGGCCGGGGAGGGGCCGAGCAGGGCCAGGCCGAGGACGGCGCCCGCCGCCACCGCGACCGGGAGGCGGGGCCGGTCGGCCTCGAGACGCGCGGACGAGCCGTGCGGCGGCGTGCTCGCCTCGGTGGCGCGGATCTCGGGGCGGTCGGCTCGGCTCATGGCGTTCCTCCAGTGCGGGCTGTCCAGTTCACGGCCGGCGTGGCCGCGCTCACCACCCTAGATGAGAGGAGGCTGTGTCCAGCAGGTGTCGGAGCTCGTCGGCGGTGTGTTCCCCGCCGAAGCCGGGGCCCTCCGGCTCCACGACGGCGGCGCGGCCCAAGCCCGTGAACTGCACCGGTGCATAGCCCATGGCGGCCACGAGCAAGGCCAGCGCCGCCCGGGCCTGCTCGCCGCCGTGGTCGCTGCCGACGGCCAGCGCGCGGAGGGGTTCCTCGGCCCTGCCGGCGCTGTCCAGGTCGTGATGCGAGATGTCGAAGAAGGCCCGCAGCACAGGGACGGTGACGCCCCGGTCGCGCAGCCAGGCGGCCACGGCGAGCGTGTCGTCGCCCGGCCGGGAGCCGCCGGCGACGTCGGGCAGGAAGGAGGTGACGTCGTCGGGAAGGCCGTAGCCGCCCCAGGAGTTGGTGAGGTCCACGACGCCCAGCGTGCGCGGGCCGACGAGGTCGGGCACCTCGATCTCGTCGAGATCCTCGCGGGGGACGGCGATCACCGTCAGCTGCGTGTCCGCGGCGAGCTGGTCGGGACGCATGGCCTCGGCCTCCGGCGCGTAGATGCCCAGGTGGTGGCGCAGTGCGGCCGGCGGACGGGTGGCGGCCATGAGCACGCGCGGGGCGTCCGTGCCGGGGGCCAGCCGGGGGATGCGTGCCAGGGCGCGGGCCAGCGATGTGCCGGCCCGGCCGGCGCCGAGGATCCCGACGGAGTCGGGCAGACCGGGCGCGGAGGTCGGTGTGGAGCCGCTCAACGGATCTCGGTGCGCTGACGGCCCAGGCCGGAGATCTCCACCTCGACGACGTCACCGGCAACGAGCCAGGGGCGCTTGCCGTCCTTGCCCTTGCGGCCGAGGGCGACGCCGGCCGGGGTGCCCATCATGATGAGGTCGCCCGGGTGCAGGGTCACCATCTGGGAGATGTAGGAGACGATCTGTTCGGGGGCGAACACCACGTCGAGCGCCTTGGCGGACTGGCGCTTCTCTCCGTTGACCGTGGTGGTGATCTGGGCCTTCGAGGAGAACTCGTCCGGGGTCACCAGCCAGGGGCCCACCGGAGTGGAGGCGTCCCAGACCTTGCCCTGCAGCCACTCGGAGGTGCGGCCCTGGAAACCGCGGACGGACACGTCGTCCGCCACGGCATAGCCGGCGATGTGCTCACCGGCCTGGGACTCCGGGATACGGCGGCCCGGCTCGCCGATAACGATGCAGAGCTCGCCCTCGTAGTCGAGGCGGTGGTCCTCCTGAGGGACCTCCACGTCGTCCAGGGCTCCGGTGAGGGACTGGGCGAACTTCGCGAACAGGGTCGGATGCTCGGGGGCCTCGAGTCCGGTCTCCTTGATGTGGTCACGGTAGTTCAGGCCCACGCCGATCACCTTGGTGGGGAACGGCACGAGGGTCTCGTACATGAGGGTGGAGACGTCCAGCACGCGAGCGCGGTCCTGCTCGGCGGCGGCCAGGGCCTCCTCGACCATGCGGCGCTGCTCGGCCGGCTCGGCGGTGAGGTACTCGCCCACGTCCGTACAGCCCTCGATCTCCACGGCCTCGACGGCGATCTGAGGATCGGCCTCGTCGACGGCGGTGATCACGGCGGCGAACGTGTTGCCCGGGTAGGCGGCGTCCTCGGACGGGCGGCGGAATGTGGCGAGCTTCATGCGTCCCATCACATCACAGCCGGGCCGGTCGGCGGCACCGGGCCGTGCCCCTTGCGCGGCATCCTCGCCCGGCGGCCCCGCCCTGCGCCCGGCCGCGAAACGGCCTCGTCACGTGATGCGGCTCACACGGTCTTGCTAGGGTGGACCTGTGGAGCGCGCCCGGCGGGGCCGTCCGGCCCCCGCATACGTTCCGCCCGCTCGGCCCTGGGCGGCCGAGGTGCAACGCGAGAAGGGTCGGACCACGAGCCGTTCGTCGGCGGCGTCCAGGTCGAGCTCGAGGAACAGACTCGAGGAGCAGGACTGAGCGCGCGCTCGTCCTGACTGGAGGAGGGGAGGACGCCGTGGTCCTGGTCTACGGCTACCGCACCGTCTACACCTGGGAGCCCTGGGCGCTCTACGCGGGCGCGCTGCTGCTGCTGGTCGCAGGCATCGGCCTGTTCGTGTGGGGCCGGCGCCGCGCCGCCGAGGAACGGGAGTCCATCCGCGCCGCCGAGGCCGCCGCAGGCCCCGGCGCGGACCGGCGGCGCACCCTGGAGCGGGACGACTGGCGGCGCCTGCGCCGCTGGGAGCTCGTGCGCACCGCGGGCATCGTCGCAGCGTGCGGGTTCCTCCTGCTCGGCTTCCTCGGCCTCCACACCCGGGACGAGGCCCACGTGAACCTGCGGGACAACCTCAAGGCACGCTACGGCGCGGCCCTGATCGTCGCGGACGAGGTCGAGGCGGTGGACGGCGGCTACCTCGTGGAGCTGCACTGGCGTCGCCCGGAAGCGCGTCCGGACCTGGCACCGGACGTCTACGACGCGATCGTGGTCCCGGATGTCCTGGTGACCGTCGAGGACCGCCGTGTCCCCACCGTCACGCAGATCCCGCCCGAGGTGCTGGCGGAGTACCCGGAGCTGAGCGGGTGAGCGTGGCACCATGACCGCCATGGACCTGTACCACGACGACGTCCGCGCGCCTCGGCAGACCGCCTCGCCCCTCGTGCTCGGCACCATGGGGTGGGGCACCGACGGGGAGCGCCCGGTGCGCGCCGCGGCGGCCCTGGACGCCGCGCTGGCGGCGGGCGTGACCGTGCTGGACACCGCGGACATCTACGGTGACGGCGACTCCGAACGCGCCGTGGGCGCCGCGCTCGCCGGCCTCGCCCCGCAGGTCCGCGACGGACTGCGGGTGCAGACCAAGTGCGGCATCGTGCTGCCGGGGACCAGGCCGCCGGGTGCGGCGCCCGGCACCTGCCCGGCGCCGACCACCCGCTACGACTCCTCGCCGCACCACCTGAAGGCCTCGCTCGCAGCCTCGCTCGAACGCCTCGGCACGGACCGCGTGGACACCCTGCTGATCCATCGCCCGGACGTGCTGACCCCGGTGGAGGACACCGTCCGCGCCTTCCTGGACGAGCGCGAGGCCGGCCGGGTGGAGCGCCTCGGCGTCTCCAACCTGCCGTGGGAACGGGCGCAGCGGTTCCACACGGCGTTGCGCAGCCTCTCCGCGGACGGCACCGGCCTGGACTGCGTGCAGGTCGAGCTCGGCCTGCACCACCGGGCGCTGGTGGAGGCCGCGGTGCTCGCCAACCACGACGACGCCGTCCCCACCTCCGGAGCGGCCACGCTGCCGCAGTGGTGCGCGGACGAAGGCATCGCCCTGCAGGCGTGGGGCCCGCTGGGCCAGGGACGCTACACCCGCCGCACCACGGACGAGGCGAGGAACCCCGAACAGGACGCGGCCGTCGTCGTGGAGGAGATCGCCGAGCGGCTCGGGCAGCCGGGTGAAGCCGTGGTGCTGGGCTGGCTTCGCCGGCTGCCGTGGGACGTGCGGCCGGTGGTCGGGACGATGGACCCGGGGCGCATCGCGGCGTGTTCACGCGCGGACGACGCCGCCGCGGCCCTCGACCATTCAGACTGGTACCGACTGCTCACCGCGGCCCGCGGTGTACCCCTGCCCTGACCGCCCCCTGGGCCCTGCGAACGGATTCCGCCATGGACGAGAACATCCACTACGAGACGATCAGCTTCACCCTGCCGTGGGTCGGCCTGTGGGCGACGCTGATCTGCGGGGCCATCGCGCTGACGCTGATCCTCGTGGCCGTCGTGCGGGTGCGCCGCCACCGCGCCCACTCGGCCCGGGAGAGTCGCAACGTGGACCCGAACCTGCTGCACGACACCGCGATCCAGCGGCGGGTCGGGTACGGCTTCGCCGTGCTCGCGGCAGCCGCGGCGGTCATGGGCGTGGTGGTCTTCATCCAGGACCGGGCGGCCTTCGAGAGCAACGTGAAGGCGAAGTACCCCGAGATCGTGGAGGTCACGAACGTGAAGCAGACGGGCACGTCCTTCACCGCGGACCTCACCTACGCGGACGGGCACACCGCCGTCGGTGAGCTGGTCATGGTCGAGCAGGCGACCGGCGAGCCCCGGATCGGCGAGGACATCCTGGGCGAGCCCGGCACCGGCGGCATGTGACCCCCGTGCCGGCACCGGCGGGATGTGACCCCCGTGCCGGCACCGGGCGCGCACCCGCAGCCCGGACGGGCACTTGCCTGCTAGCGTCGCTGCCGTGAGCAGCACCGTTCCCGCCGCATCGTCCGGCCGTCGCATCCCCTCCTCCACCTATCGCCTCCAGGTCGACGCGAGCATGGACCTGGCCCGCGTCCGCGCCCTGGTGCCCTACCTGCGCCGCCTCGGCGTGGACTGGATCTACCTGTCCCCGCTGCTGGCCGCCGAGCCCGGCTCCACCCACGGCTACGACGTGGTGGATCCGACCACCCTGGACCCCTCCCGCGGCACGGACGAGGACTTCGCCGCCCTGGCCGCGGACCTCGAGGCCGCCGGCTCCGGCCTGGTCCTGGACATCGTCCCCAACCACGTGGGTGTGGCCACCGCCGCCGCGAACCCCGCCTGGTGGGACCTGCTGCAGCACGGGCAGGACGCCGCGCACGCCGGCTGGTTCGACGTGGACTGGGGGGCCTTCGACGGCAGGGTGATGGTGCCGATCCTCGGCGAGGGCACCGAGGAGGACCCGGAGGCCGAGCTGGCGCACCTGCGGATCGTGGACCACGAGGGCGAGCCTGCCCTCGGCTACTGGGACAACGTCCTGCCCCTGGCTCCGGGCAGCCTGGACGCCGCCCGCGCCGCGCTGGGGGAGCGGGCCGATGCCGCAGATGCCGGGGACGAGGGGGCACAGAACGAGCTCGCCCGCGCCGCCCACGACCGCCAGCACTACCGGCTCGTGCCGTGGACCCGCGGCGACGCGCAGCTGAACTACCGCCGCTTCTTCACCATCACCACCCTCGCCGGCGTGCGCGTGGAGGACCCCGAGGTCTTCGCGGCCACGCACGCTGAGGTGGCCCGCTGGATCGAGAACGGCTGGGTCCAGGGCCTGCGCGTGGACCACCCGGACGGCCTGGCCGACCCGGGCCAGTATGTGGAGCGCCTGCGCCGCCTGCTGCCGGGCGGGCCGATCTGGATCGAGAAGATCCTCGAGCCCGGCGAGGACCTCCCGGCCGCCTGGGACGTGGAGGGCACCACCGGCTACGACGCCCTCGGCGCAGTGGACCGTGCCCTCACCCCGGCCCGCGCCGCCGGCACCGCCGAGGAGGACGCCGCTGAGAAGGACCGCTGGAACTCGATGGTGCTCGAGGCCAAGCGGGACGTGGCCGCCGGCCAGCTGGCCGCCGAGACCGCCCGCCTGGTCCGCGAGGTCCGCCGGAGCCTTCCCGACGACGGCGCCCTCGCCTCCGCCGCGGAGGCAGACCTGGCCGCGGCCCTCGGGGAGGTCATGGCCCACCTGCACGTGTACCGCACCTACCTGCCCACGGGTCGGGCACGGCTGGACGGCGCGCTGGCCGATGCCGCCGCGGCGCGCCCGGAGCTGGCCGGGGTGCTGGACGCACTCGCGCCGCTGCTCACGGACCCGGCCCATCCGGCGGCCCGCCGCATGCAGCAGACCTCCGGCATGGTCATGGCCAAGGGGGTGGAGGACCGTTGCTTCTACCGCTACACCCGCTGGGCCCACCTCAACGAGGTCGGCGGCGACCCCTCGGACGCCGGCGGAGACGCCGAGGCGCTGCTGCGTGCCTGGGCCCGCCGCTGCGCCGAGTGGCCGCACGCCATGACCACGCTGAGCACCCACGACACCAAGCGCGGCGAGGACACCCGCGCCCGGATCATGGCGCTCGCCGAGCACGCCGACGACTGGGCGGAGGCGTTCGACGAGCTCGACCGGCTGCATCCGCTGGAGGATTCGGACTTCGCCCGCCTGCTCTGGGAGTCCGTGCTCGGCGTGTGGCCGGTGGACGGCACCGCCCCGGAGCCACAGCGCCTCGTGGACTTCGCCCTCAAGGCGGCTCGCGAGGCCGGCCTGCACACCACGTGGACCGCGCAGGACGAGGACTACGAGGCCCGCGTCACCGCCGCCATGGAGGCCGCCTGCGCGCAGGACGGGCGGGTCCGCGAGGTCCTGCAGTCCTTCGCCGACCGCATCGCGGCCACCGGCCAGGTGCTCCAGCTGTCCCAGAAGCTGCTGCAGCTCACCGGCCCCGGCGTCCCGGACGTGTACCAGGGCACCGAGCTGCCCGCCCCCACCCTCGTCGACCCGGACAACCGCCGCCCGGTGGACTACGAGCGCCGTGCCGCCCTGCTGGAGCGGATCGACGCCGGTCTGGTTCCGGCCGGCCCGGTGCTGGAGGCGACCGCCGAGGGTCTGGCCTGGACCGCCGCGAGCGGAGACGCAGCCGATGCTGCGAAGCTGGCCGTCGTGGCCGCCGCACTGCGTGCCCGCCGGGACCGCCCGCACGCCTTCACCCGCGCCCGTCCGCTGGACGTCACCGGCGCGGCCGCGGACAAGGCGATCGCGGTCGACCGGGGCGAGGCGGTCGTCGTCGTGGTCCGTGAGCCGCTCGCCCTGGCCGCCGCCGGCGGCTTCGGGGACACGGTCGTCCAGCTGCCCTCCGGGCCCTGGCGGGAGGTGCTGACCGACCGCCTCGTGGCCGTCGGCGGGGACGGCTGCGTGCGCCTGGCGGATCTGCTGGCGCGCACCGGGCAGGACGGCACCGTGGCCGGCACCGGGGCCGTGGCGCTGCTGCTGCGGGACGAGACGACCGAGACCGAGACCGAGACCGCGCTGCCGGAGACCGCCGGCGAGGAGGCCGAGACCGCATGACCGACCGTTCCGTGACCGGGCCGATGGCCCCGGCCGAGCAGACCCCGTACAACGACGCCGCAGTCACCGGCGGCGCCGCCTGGTCCCGCCTGGACGGTGCCCGGCTGGACCCCGGTGCCGAGGCCAAGGCGGCCGCGGACGCCGCGCGCGAGGTGCCCTACGCCGTGTGGGCGCCGCATGCCGAGACGGTCGAGATCGTCCTGGTGGACACCGAGCCCGGCGAGCTGCACGACGCCGAGGACCGCTGGCCCGTCAGCGCAGCGGTGCGCATGGAGCGCGCCGGCGGCGGCTGGTGGACGCCGGCGGCGGACGTGGAGGAGGCGGCCGGCAGGGCGAATCCCGGCTACGGATACCGGGTGGACAGGTCCGCCCCCGTCCCGGACCCGCGCTCCCGCCGACAGCCGGACACCGTGCACGGTCCCTCCCGCCGGGACGTCGAGGCGGCGGACTTCGCGTGGACCGACGCCGGCTGGGCCGGCCCGGACGGCGTGGAGCGGGACCCGTCCGCACCGCAGGGCGGCGGCCTGCGTGGCGCCGTCCTCTACGAGCTGCACGTGGGCACCTTCACCGCCGAGGGCACACTGGACGCGGCGATCGGGCACCTGGACGAGCTCGCCGAGCTCGGCGTCACCCACGTGGAGCTGCTGCCGGTCAACAGCTTCGGGGGTGAGCACAACTGGGGCTACGACGGCGTCGGCTGGTATGCGGTGGACGAGTCCTACGGAGGCCCCGAGGCCTACCGCCGGTTCGTGGACGCCGCCCACGCGCGCGGCCTCGGCGTGGTGCAGGACGTGGTCTACAACCACCTCGGCCCCTCGGGGAACTACCTCGGCGTCTTCGGCCCCTACCTGTCGGCAGGCACCGGCTGGGGCGAGGGGCCCAACCTGGACGGACCGGACTCGGACGAGGTCCGCCGGTTCATCCTGGACAACGTCACCCTGTGGCTGAAGGACATGCACGTGGACGGGCTTCGGCTGGACGCCGTGCACGCCCTGCGCGACACCCGGGCCGTGCACCTGCTGGAGGAGATGGCCGCCCACGCGGACGCCCTGGCCGCGCAGCTGGGCCGCCCGCTGCCGCTGATCGCCGAGTCCGACCTCAACGACGCCTCCCTCATCACCCCACGCGCGGCGGGCGGGCTGGGCCTGGCCGGCCAGTGGAACGACGACGTCCACCACGCGATCCACGTGGCCACCACCGGGGAGACCCACGGCTACTATGCCGACTTCGCCGCCGACGGCGCCCTGGCCAAGACGGTGGAGGCGGGGTTCTTCCACGACGGCACCTTCTCTTCCTTCCGCGGCCGTGACCACGGCCGCCCGGTGGCCGAGGACGTCCCGAACCACGCGTTCGTCTCCTCGATCCAGAACCACGACCAGGTGGGCAACCGCGCCGCCGGCGACCGCACTGCCGCCGCCCTCTCCGAGGGGGCCCTGGCCGCCGCGGCCGCCCTGCTGCTCACCGGGCCGGCCACCCCCATGCTGTTCATGGGGGAGGAGTTCGCCTCCTCCGCGCCGTTCCCGTTCTTCACCGCCCACCGTGAGCCCGAGCTCGCCGAGGCGGTGCGCACCGGACGCCGGCGCGAGTTCGCCGCGCACGGCTGGGACGAGGCGGCCGTGCCGGACCCGCAACAGACCGCCACGCGGGACTCCGCCGTGCTGGACCGCGCCGAGGCCGTGGCGGGGCGTGGGGCCCGGATCCGCGGGACCTACCGCGAGCTGATCCGTCTGCGCCGCACCGTGCCGCAGCTCACCGAGCCGCGGCGCGCCGCCACCGCCGTGCAGTCTGCCGCCGAACAGCGGTGGGTGCGCTGGGACCGTCGGACGGCCGGGGGAGGCGACGGGTCCGTCGTCGTGCTCCTGGCGGCGCTCGGCGAGGAGCCGATGCCCCTGCCGGAGGACCTCGTCGGCGTCGAGCTGCTCGCCGGGCACGACGACGACGGCCCGCTCACCGCGGTGCCGGACGTCCTGCCCGCCCCGGGGTTCCTCCTGCTGCAGCGGGGCTGAGCCCGGGACGACGATGCGTCAGGCGTCGTCCGAGGCGAAGGGCGTGGGGATCGCCTTCAGCATGGTGGTGGTCGGGTGGAGGACCACCGCGTCCTCGTCCCGGCGGGCGCGCAGGACCTGGTCGATGTAGTCCTCCACGGCCTCCCAGAAGTGCACCTCGCGCTCCTGGCGCTCGGCCATGTACCAGCGGTGCTCCAGCACCTGGTGCATCACCTCCGCCGGCTCGAGCTTGTGCCGCAGGTCCTCCGGGACCTGCCGGGCCAGCGGCTCGAAGATCTCCACGAGCCAGCGGTGCGCGGCCTCGGACTCCGAGGCGTCCGGGTAGACGGCCTGCCGGCGGGACTCGATGTCCTGCAGCAGGCGGCGGGCCTGGTTCTCCTGCACGTCCAGGCCCGTGAGCTGCATGAGCCGGCGGTGGTGGTGGCCGGGGTCCACGACCTTCGGCTGCAGGACCAGGCGGGCGCCGTCGTCCACCGGGCGCAGAGCGTACTCCTCCACGTCGAAGCCCAGCTCGTTGAGGCGGCGGATGCGCTCCTCCACCCTCCAGGCCTCGTCCGGGGTGAACTCCGTGTCAGCCGTCAGCTCCTCCCAGAGCCGGGTGTAGGCCTCCACGAGCATCTCGGAGGTCTCGAAGGGGTCCACGTCCGCGTCCGCCATGTCCCCGGCGGCCAGGTCCATCAGCTCGCCGACCACGTTGGTGCGGGCCACCTCCAGGTCATGGGCGCGCTGGCCGTCCGAGAGCCGCTCGCGCAGTTCGCCGGTCTCCGCGTCCACCAGATAGGCGGCGAACGCGCCGGCGTCCCGGCGGAACAGCACGTTGGACAGGGAGACGTCGCCCCAGAAGAACCCCTCCAGGTGCAGCTGCACCATCAGCAGGGCGAGCGCGTCCATCAGGCGCACCAGGGTGGGCCGGCGCATCCGCTGGGAGAACACGGCGCGGTAGGGCAGGGAGAAGCGCAGGTGCTTCGTCACCAGGATCGCCGGCAGCGGCCGGCCGTCCGCGTCCGTGCGGCCGGTGACCACGCCGACCGGCTCCACCGAGGGGACCTCCTTGCGTTCCAACGCCCGCAGCAGGTGGTACTCGCGGAACGCCAGCTCCTCGGTGGTCTCCTTCACCGCGACCGTCGCGTCCCCGAGCCGGGCGAAGCGCACCACGTGGCGGGAGATGCCGCGGGGCAGGGCCGCCAGCACGTCCTCGGGCCACTGGGCCAGCGGGACGGACCAGGGCAGGGTCAGCAGCTTCGCCGCCGGCCCCGAGGCGCGGCCGGGCGCGGTGATGGACAGGCCGGTGCGGGCGGTGCTCGCCATGGCGGGGCTCCTCGTGACGGCGATCGGGACGGGCCGGAACGTGACGCGCGTCGGCCTGGACCACGATCCTCCCAGATCGGCCCAGTATGCTCACATGGCAGTTCACCCCGCTCGACGCGTTCCGTCACGGCGCCGCCGTGTGCCCTGCGCGGCCGGGTGCGGGGACGCCGCATGAGAACACCCGTCCCTCAAGGAGGACCCGTGGCCACCAACAACTCCCGGAAGACGAAGGCCGAGCGCGTGGCCGACTCGCGCGCCCGCGCCCGTCAGATGCAGGAGCAGCAGCGGCGCAGGGAGCGCCGCAACCGCACCATCGCGATCTGGGGCACCGTCGGCGCGATCGTGCTGGTGGTGGGCCTGGTGATCGCCTTCGTGCTCACCCGTGGTTCGCAGAGCATTCCCGACCAGGGCGAGGCCGCCTCCATTGCCAACCAGCAGGGCGGCGTGACCATGACCGGCAAGAAGACCCTCGCCGAACCGAAGGACAAGCTGGGTGCAGAGGTGGACGCCGCTGCCGTCAACGTGCCGGAGGAGCCCTCCGAGGAGCAGCCGGAGTCCATCCCGGGCGCCGAGGAGCCGGCGGACGGAGACCCGGCCCAGATCGTCATCTACGCGGACTTCAACTGCTCGTACTGCGCCGAGTTCGAGGAGACGAACAACGGCTACCTGCAGGACCTGATGGCCGAGGGCAAGGCGACCGTCGAGTACCGCATGGTCGGGTTCCTGGACCGCCCGGGCACCGGCAACTACTCCTCCCGTGCCGCCGCCGCGTCCTACTGCGTGGCAGAGGAGGCGCCGGAGTCCTACGACGCCTTCGTGTCCGACGTGTTCGCCACCTTCTCTGAGAAGATGAGCGCCGGCCTCTCGGACGACGAGCTGATTGCCATCGCCAACTCCGCCGGGGCGGATATCTCCTCCTGCGTCAAGGACGGCACCTACCGCCCGATGGTGAAATACACCACCGCCAAGGCCCAGGAGGCCAAGATCCCGGGCACCCCGGGTGTTTTCGTGAACGGCAAGAACTGGGCTGTGGACGGCAAGGACCAGTCCTTCCAGGAGTTCGCCGACGCCCAGATGGGCGACGAGTGAGCCGCGCCGGAGTGCGCTGAGCGGCGGCGGCCGGGACAACCCGTCCCGCCGCCGCGGCCGCGCAGGCCGCACCCGGTAGGCTGAGGGGACCCGCCGATGCGCTCGGCGGGTCCGCTTCGCCTCCTTAGCTCAGCTGGCCAGAGCATCTGTCTTGTAAACAGAGGGTCACCGGTTCGAATCCGGTAGGGGGCTCGCAGACGCGAAGGACCCCCGGAACCACGGTTCCGGGGGTCCTTCGCCGTTCCCCTGCCCCGCCGACCCGGTGCGGGGAGGGGCGGAGGCGAGGGGCCGTCGTCGCCGCGGGCGGGGCCGCAGCCTCACCGGCGGCTCAGCGGAAGGCGGAGACGCCGGTGAGGGCGCGGGCCACGATCAGCGAGTTGATCGCGTAGGTGCCCTCATAGGAGTAGATGGCCTCGATGTCGTTCATGACCTTGGTCATCTCGTAGTCCGCCACGATGCCGTTGCCGCCCAGGGCGTCACGGCCGAGCGACGCGGAGGAACGGGCCAGGCGGGTGGAGGTGGCCTTCGCGGAGGCGGCATGCATCATCACCAGGTCTCCGGCCTCGGCCAGGCGGGCGATCTGACGCATCATGCCGGCCGACGCCATGAGGTTGCCGGCGATCTCGGCGATGTGCTGCTGGATGATCTGGAAGCCGGCCAGCTTCTTGCCGAACTGCTCGCGCTGAAGGGCGTAGGAGCGCAGGATGTCGAACACGGCCTGCTGGGCACCGACGCCCTGCCAGCCGACCCAGGCGCGGGAGGCCAGGAGCAGGTCGTTGGCCTGGGCGAAGGAGGTGGCGCCCGGCAGCAGGGCGTCCTGGCCGACCTCGACGTCCTCGAACACGATGTCCGCGTTCTGCATGATCTTCAGGCCGGTCTTGTGCTCGATCTTCGTGGCCTTGTAGCCCGGGGTGTCCGTGGGCACGAGGAAGCACTTGATCTGGTCGTCTGCGGTGTCGCGGGCCCAGACCAGGGCGATCTGGGCCAGGGTGCCGGCGCCGATCCAGCGCTTGGAGCCGCGGATGGTCCAGCCCTGCTCGGTGCGCTCGGCGGTGGTGGCCAGGCCGCCGGCGATGTCCGAGCCGTGCTCCGGCTCGGTGAGGCAGAACGCGCCGATGGCCTCGAGGGCCTGAAGCTTCGGCAGCCACGCGGCCTTCTGCTCCTTCGAGCCGAGGTGGGCGATGGTGCCCACGATCAGCTCGTTGTGGATGCCGACCAGGGCGGACAGGGACAGGTCCACGCGGGCGATCGCGGCGTGCACCAGACCCTGGAACAGGGCGGAGGAGCCGTCGGTGAAGATCGTGCCGAGGCCCAGGGCGCCGAGGCCCGGGAGCAGATCCGGCACGAACTCGTCCCGGGTCCACGGCTCGATCACGGCCGGGCGCACCACGGTCTGCAGGTGCTCTTCGATCCGCTCCAGACGGGTGCGCTCCTCGGCCGGGAGCTCGGCGCGGAGGTCGAGGAGGTCGGGCGAGGGGAGGGCGTCGGACTGGGGCATCGTCGTCTCCTTCGAAGGGGTGAAGGCACCGCGCCGGTGCGGTGCGTGTCTGGTCGCAGGGTGCTGTGTCTCACGGCGTGACGTGCTCTGGGCGCCCGGGTCGGTGACGTGCCGTTCACTGGGTGAAACAGTCTTCCGTGTGACCTGGGCCACGCCTATGGTGGGAGTCATAGAAACCCGATGTTCCGATCATTGTACGTCCACAGGAGGTAGCACGATGACTGTGACCGAAGAGCTCCGCGCTGCGCGCGACCTGCTCGTGAAGCACCAGCAGGACTATGACGCGGCCCGCCGCGAGTTCGTGTGGCCCCGCTTCACCGAGTTCAACTTCGCCACCGACTGGTTCGACCAGCTGGCCGCGGACCCGCAGCGCGGCACCGCCGACGCCCTCGTGATCGTCGAGGAGGACGGTCGCGTGCTGCGTCGCACCTACGCGGACCTCTCCGCCTCCTCGAAGAAGGTCGCCGCCTGGCTGCAGCAGACCGGTGTGCAGCGTGGCCACCGCCTGATCCTCATGCTGGACAACCAGGTCGAGCTCTGGGAGACCATGCTCGCCTGCATCCGCATCGGCGCCGTCATGGTCCCCACCACCACCCAGATGACCGCGGTGGACCTGCAGGACCGGGTGGACCGCGCCGAGGCCCGCTGGGCCGTGGCCAACGCCAAGAACCTCGCCAAGTTCACCGACGTCGAGGGCGACTGCACGCTCATCCACGTCCCGGGCGTCTATGCCTCCGACGCCGAGAAGGAGGTCCCCCAGGTCGGGGATCGGAAGGTCCTCTCCTACGAGGACGCCTACGCGGTGGACGCCGAGCCCGTCCTGGACATTCCCACCGCCGCGGACGAGACCCTGCTGCTCTACTTCACCTCCGGCACCACCTCGAAGCCGAAGCTCGTGGAGCACACCCACACGTCGTACCCGGTGGGCCACCTCTCCACCATCTACTGGATCGGCCTGCAGCCCGGAGACGTGCACCTGAACGTGGCCTCCCCGGGCTGGGCCAAGCACGCGTGGTCCAAC
>NZ_BCSN01000051.1 GCF_001570885.1 Micrococcus lylae NBRC 15355
TTCGCCCCCTGGCTGGCCGAGGCCACGATCTTCGTGCTGAACTTCGGCAAGTTCGAGGCCGGCGCGCTGATGAAGGCCATGCAGGACGGCGGCGTGACCAGCTTCTGTGCCCCGCCGACCGTGTGGCGCATGCTGATCAAGGCCGACCTGACCCAGCTGAAGACCCCGCCGAAGAAGGCCATCTCCGCGGGCGAGCCCCTCAACGCCGAGGTCATCGACCAGGTGCAGCGCGCCTGGGACGTCACCATCCGCGACGGCTTCGGCCAGACCGAGACCACCCTGCAGATCGCCAACACCCCCGGCGCCCGCATGAAGATCGGCGGCATGGGCCGCCCGCTGCCGGGCTACGAGATCGTCCTCATCGACCCGCTCACGGGTCAGGAGGCCGACGAGGGCGAGATCTGCGTGAAGCTCGACCCGCGCCCGGTGGGCGTGCTGAAGTCCTACTTCGGCAACAAGGAGAAGACGGATGAGGTCTTCCGCGACGGCCTCTACCACACCGGCGACATCGCCTCGAAGGACGAGCAGGGCGTCTACACCTATGTCGGCCGTGCGGACGACGTCTTCAAGTCCTCGGACTACAAGGTGTCCCCGTTCGAGCTCGAGTCCGTGCTGGTGGAGCACCCTGCCGTCATGGAGGGCGCGATCGTCCCGACCCCGGACGAGATGCGCCTGGCCGTGCCGAAGGCCTTCGTGACCCTCGCCGCCGGCTATGAGCCGAACGAGGAGACCGCGCGCGAGATCCTGCAGTACACGGTCACCAAGCTGCCGCCGTACAAGCGCATCCGCCGCATCGAGTTCCGTGAGCTGCCCAAGACCATCTCCGGCAAGGTGCGCCGCGTGGAGCTGCGCTCCGAGGAGGTCAAGCGCCACGGCGGCGAGGAGGTCGGCGGCGTCGAGTACCGCGAGGAGGACCTGGGCATCCAGCGTCCGAAGCGCTGAGGCAGGTCTCCGCGCGGGGGACGCCTGCCTCACGAGGGGACACCAGCCTCACGCGGGGACACCTGCCGCACGAACTGGTGAGGACACACCGTCATCACGGGGCCTGAGGGGGCTCGAGACGGCGTGTCCTCACCAGTTGGCGAAAGGCGGTGACGGGACAGCGGCAGGCACGCGCACCCCGGGGCAGGCGGTGGGGCAGAAC
>NZ_BCSN01000052.1 GCF_001570885.1 Micrococcus lylae NBRC 15355
CGGGGGAGTGGCGGTGGTGACCGCCGACCACCCGGAGACCGTCGGCGCGCTGATCCGCTGGGACCCGGACGGCTTCGCCTCCCATCAGCTGCAGGAGCGGCGCGAACTCCACCTGCCGCCGGCCGGGCGACTGGCGGAGGTGACCGGCGAGGCCGCGGCGGTGGCCGAGTACCTGGAACTGGTCGAGGAGGCCCGCCGGGAGGAGCAGCCGACCGGTGCGCACGCGCCGGAACCGCTGCCGTGGATCGGGCCGGTGCCCGAGATCGCCGACGAGGCCCGGCATCGCGCCCTGCTGATCTTCCCGTGGTCCGCCGCCGAGGCCACCGTGCGCGTGCTCCGCAAGGCGAAGTCGGCGGCGTCCACGCGTGCCGAACAGAAGCCGATCCGGCTCCGGCTCGACCCGGCCGGCATCCTCTGAGCCCGCTGAGGCCCACGCTCTGCACGGAAGCGGGCGACGCGGGAGCGGCCCCAGCGTCCGGCGAGGCGGGAGCCGGAGGAGGGTGCCGTCGTCGTTAGGCTGACGGGCATGCAGACCCACGGAGCCCGCCCGAGCGAGGCGCCCCCGGTGCGCCTGCGCGACCGCCTGTGTCCGCCGAGCGCCGGCGACCCGTCCCAGTTCACCGGGGCCGCGGTGCGCGAGCCGGTGCACCACACCGTGCAGGTCACCGACCCGACCAGCGGTGCCTGCCTGCCGGTGGCCGTGTTCGAGTACCTTCCCGAGGGCAGGACGACGGCACGCACCGTCGTGTTCGTGCACGGCTTCCGCGGGGACCACCACGGGCTCGCCCTGCTCGCCGACTGCCTGCCGGGCGATCGGATCCTCGCCGTCGACCTGCCGGGGTTCGGGGCATCCGCGGCGTTCCCGGCGGCCGAGCACAGTGTGGCCCACCACGCCGGTGCGGTGGCGGAGGCCGTCGATCAGCTTCAGGTGCCGGGGGACGCGGTGCTGCTCGGTCACTCCTACGGGTCGATCGTGGCGGCGCACCTGGCGGGCCAGGACCCGTGGCGGTGGTCCGCCCTGGTGCTGCTCAACCCGATCTCCGAGCCGGCGCTGTCCGCGAACGGCTCTGTGGTGGACCGGCTGACAGCCGGGGTGGCGCAGGGCTACTACGAGGTGGCCGCGAGACTGCCGGAGCGGCTCGGCGACGCGATCCTGCGGGCCCGGCCGATCACCTGGCTCACCACGCTGCTGATGTCCGAGACCGCGGACGTGCGCATCCTCGCCCACACCCACGACCAGCACCTGCGCCACTTCAGCCGGTTCGCCACCCGCGCCTCGCTGGCGCAGGCGTACCGGGCCAGCACCACCGGCTCCGTCGTGGACAGCGCGGACCGGCTCGCCCTGCCGGTGCTGCTCGTGGCGGGCACGGAGGACCCGATGGGCTCGCCCGCCTCCCAGCAGGCCCTGGCCGAGCGGATCGGTGTCGTGTCCCCGCGGGTGTCCCTGGCGATGCTGCCGGGCGTCGGGCACCTGCTGCACTACGAGAAGGCGCCGGAGTGCGCGGCGCTGCTCGAGGGGTTCCTGGCCGGCTGAGGCCGCCGGTCCGGTGGGCCGTCCCCGCCGCGCCGGCGGCCGCCTCGCCTCACCGCCTCGTCTCACCGCCTCGTCTCACCGACTCGTCTCACCGACTCGCCGACTGGTGAGGACTCACCGTCTGGAGCGCCGCCAGGTGGGCGGATGAGTGCGTGTCCTCACCAGTTGTCGTCGGGGGGTGGGGACGTCCCCGTTCCACCGGCGGTCGCCTCGGGCCGGGTTGCCCGCACCGGCCCTGCGTGCGACCCTCGATCTCGGCCCGCCGATCCGCGCGGGCCCCGGACGAGGGGTGCCGTACCCGGACAGCGACAAGACGGCCCAGAGGAGCAGACATGTCCTGGATCGTCCTCATCCTCTCCGGTGCGCTCGAAGCCGTCTGGGCCACCGCGCTGAGCAGGTCGGAGGGCTTCACCAGACTGGGCCCGTCGCTCGTCTTCCTCGTCGCGCTGATCGCGTCCATGGGCGGCCTCGCCTTCGCGCTGCGCGAGCTGCCGGTCGGCACCGCCTACGCGATCTGGGTGGGCATCGGCGCCGCGCTCACGGTCGTCTACGCCATGTCCACCGGAGCCGAGCCCGTCTCCACGCTCAAGATCCTCTTCCTGCTGATGATCGTCGGCGGCGTGATCGGACTGAAACTCGCCCACTGAGCCCCTCGGGTGTCTGCCGCCGCCGGCGGGGTCGAGTCCCGTCGAGTCAGGCCCGACGACGGCCGGGCACCTGCCGGGACCGCCTCGCCTCACCGCCTCGCCGCCTCGCCTCACCGACTGGTGAGGACTCACCGTCTGATGCGCTGATACGTGGGCGGATGAGTGCGTGTCCTCACCAGTTGCCGTCGGGGGCAGGGCCGAGACCCGTCGAGACAGGCCCGACGACGGCCGGGCACCCCGGTCTCGCGTCCGTCGTCGCCGGCGGGCTCAGGCGGGCAGAGTGCATGCGGACCTGAGCGGAGAGGCGAAACCGCTGGCCCGGACGCGTAGGATGGGCAGGCTTGACCCCTGACCCCATCGACGAAGGACCCCACGAGCGTGACCGCATCCAACCCCACTCCGGACACCCCGCAGATCCCGGAGGACGCCGAGTACTCGTTCCGCGAGGTCGAGGCCCGCTGGGCCGGCTACTGGGAGGCCGCGCGCACCTACGCGCCCCTCGAGGACGGACGTGAGCGCCGCACGGTGGTAGACATGTTCCCGTACCCCTCCGGCGACCTGCACATGGGCCACGCCGAGGCGTTCGCCATGGGAGACGTGAAGGCCCGCCACTGGATGCAGCAGGGCTATGACGTGCTCCACCCGATCGGCTGGGACTCCTTCGGCCTGCCCGCCGAGAACGCCGCCATCAAGCGCAACGCACACCCGGCGGAGTGGACCTACGCGAACATCCAGACGCAGAAGAACTCCTTCCAGCGCTACGGCATCGCCGTGGACTGGGATCGCGAGCTGCACACCTCGGACCCGGAGTACTACCGCTGGACCCAGTGGCTGTTCCAGCAGTTCTACAAGCGCGGCCTGGCGTATCGGAAGGACTCGCCGGTCAACTGGTGCCCGCAGGACCAGACCGTGCTCGCCAACGAGCAGGTCGTGGACGGCGCCTGTGAGCGCTGCGGCGCCGAGGTCACCAAGCGCACGCTGAACCAGTGGTACTTCAAGATCACCGAGTACGCGGACGCCCTGCTGGACGACATGGCCCAGCTGGAGGGCTGCTGGCCCGAGCGCGTGCTCGCCATGCAGCGCAACTGGATCGGCCGCTCCACCGGTGCCCACGTGGACTTCCAGGTGGACGCGGACGGCCCGGTCGTCACCGTGTTCACCACCCGCCCGGACACTCTGTTCGGTGCGACCTTCATGGTGGTGGCCGCGGATTCGCAGCTGGCCCTGGACCTCGTCACCGAGGACAGGCGCGCCGAGTTGGAGGTCTACCGCGAGGACCTGAAGAAGGTCTCCGAGATCGAGCGCCAGGCCACGGACCGCACCAAGACCGGTGTGGACCTCGGCCGCACCGCCGTGAACCCGCTGACCGGGCAGTCGCTGCCGATCTGGGCCTCGGACTACGTGCTGGCGGACTACGGCACCGGCGCCATCATGGCCGTGCCCGCGCACGACCAGCGCGACCTCGACTTCGCCCGCGCCATGGACCTGCCGGTCCGCATGGTCGTGGACACCGGCGAGGAGGATCCGGCTGTCTCTGGCGTCGCCACCGCCGGCGAGGGCATCCTGGTCAACTCCGGCGAGCTGGACGGCCTGACGAGCACCGACGCGATCGCCAGGGCCATCGAGATCCTCGAGGCCAAGGGCACTGGCCGCGGCACCACCAACTACCGCCTGCGCGACTGGCTGCTGTCCCGCCAGCGCTTCTGGGGCACCCCCATTCCCGTGGTGCACTGTGAGGACTGTGGTGAGGTGCTCGTGCCGGAGGAGCAGCTGCCGGTGACCCTGCCGACCGACCTCAAGGGCGAGCAGCTCGCCCCGAAGGGCCAGTCCCCGCTGGCCGCCGCCAACGCCTGGGTCACCGTGGACTGCCCGGACTGCGGGAAGCCGGCCCGCCGCGACTCGGACACCATGGACACGTTCGTGGACTCCTCCTGGTACGTGCTCCGCTATGCCTCCCCGCGGGACGACACCGCCGTGTTCGACGCGCAGGCCGTGGCCGACTGGATGCCGGTGGACCAGTACGTCGGTGGCGTGGAGCACGCGATCCTGCACCTGCTCTACGCGCGCTTCTTCACCAAGGCGCTGCATGACATGGGCCTGGTGCCGTTCACCGAGCCGTTCACGGCGCTGCTGAACCAGGGCCAGGTGCTCAACGGCGGCAAGGCCATGTCCAAGTCCCTGGGCAACGGCGTGGACCTCGGCGAGCAGCTGGACACCTTCGGCGTGGACGCCGTCCGCCTGACCATGGTGTTCGCCTCGCCGCCGGAGGACGACGTGGACTGGGCCGACGTGGCCCCCGCCGCCGCGGGCAGGTTCCTCGCCCGCGCCTGGCGACTGGCGCGCGACGTGCGCGCCGGCGGCGCCCCGGTGCGCGCGGACCTCTCCGCCGCGGAGGCCACCGCGCTGCGCTCGGCCACCCACAAGACCATCGCCGAGTCCTCCAAGCTGCTGGACGAGGGCAAGTTCAACGTGGTCATCGCCAAGACCATGGAGCTGGTCAACGCCACCCGCAAGGAGATCGACAACGGCGCCGGCGCCGCTGATCCGGCCGTCCGCGAGGCCGCCGAGGCCGTCGCCAAGCTGCTCTCCCTGTTCTCCCCGTACACCGCGGAGGACATGTGGGTCATGCTCGGCCACCCCCCGTCCGTGGTGCGCTCCGGGTGGCCCGAGGTGGACGAGTCCCTCCTGGTGGAGGACACCGTCACCGCCGTGGTCCAGGTCAAGGGCAAGGTCCGCGACACCCTCGAGGTGCCGGCCGACATCTCCGAGGCCGACCTCGAGGCCGCTGCCCGCGCCTCCGAGAAGGTCCAGCGGTTCATCGGTGACGCCGAGATCGTCAAGGTGATCGTCCGCGCCCCGAAGCTGGTCAACCTCGTCATCCGCTGATGGAGGCCGGCCGAGGAGAGGAGCCGCGGTGACGTCCGTGCTGCAGTGGCAACAGGACTACCAGGCGCGTGTGCGTGCCCGCCGGTCCCGGCTGGCCGGGCGGGTGCGCTACGGCCTGAAGCCGCCGCGCCGCGACCGCACGGCGATCGTCACCGACTCCTCGGCCGCCATCCCGTCGTCGGTGCTGGAGCACCCGCTGGCCGCGGGGCTGCGTCAGATCCCCATGCCCGTCATGGTGGGGGAGCAGATCTACACGGAGGGCTCGGAGGAGCTGCACCAGGAGCTGCCGTTCGCCCTGGCCGCCAACCTGCCGGTGCGGACCTCCCGCCCGTCCCCGGGCAGGTTCGAGGAGACCTACCGCGAGCTCGAGGCCGCCGGGTACGCGCGGATCGTCTCGGTGCACATCTCCGGCGGCCTGTCCGGGACGGTCGAGGCCGCGAAGATGGCCGCGACGCGTGTGTCGATACCCGTCGAGGTGGTGGACTCCCGGTCCGCAGGCATGGCCCTGGGCTTCATGGTCATGGAGGCTGCCGTCCGGGCCGGCTTCGGGCTGCCGGTCGAGGGGATCGTCGAGTACCTGCAGGGCGCCGGCGAGCAGTCCCTGGTGATGTTCACCGTGCCGAACCTCGAGCAGCTGCGCCGCGGCGGCCGGATCAGCGCGCTGAAGGGCCTGATCGGTTCGATGTTCCAGGTCAAGCCCGTGCTGGCGCTGCGCGACGGGACGATCTGCCTGGTGGAGCGGACCCGATCCTTGGACGCCGCCGTGGACCGCATCGCCGCCGCCGCACAGGCCAAGGCCGAGGCGGAGCCCTGCGGGATCGCCGTCCACGGCTACGGCAATCGGCCTGCCGCGGAGGCACTGGCCGCACGCCTGCAGCCGTTCTCGCAGACCCCGATCCCCGTGGTGGACTTCCCGGCTGTGCTCGCCGCCCACCTCGGCCTCGGCGGCCTCGGCGTGATCGCCACCCCGTTGCTTGAGGGGGACGACGCGGCGGACGTCGGCGGCTCCGGGGCCGGCGGTGCGGGCGCTGTCGACGCCAGTGCCGAGGGCGCGTCGGTCGCGACGAGGGAGGACACGCCCAAGGAGCCGTCCGTTCCTGCACAGGCGACCGACCCGGCCGAACCATCCACAGACGAGGCCTGAGCCCGGCAGAGGGGCAGTCCGGGAGGGCACCGTGGACGCATGAGTCCACAGCCGCAGCAGTCCGCACCCGCATCCGAGCAGGGCCTGATTCCCGACGACGGGCCCTCGCCTTCCCCGGATCCCTCACCCGGCGCTGTGCGCACCGGGTTCGTCGACGACCCCGTGGCGGCCTCGGCCTGGGAGGAGGAACCGCCGCGGGTCCCCGTGTTCCGCTGGCGTCTGGTCGGCAGCGCGGTGATGGTGCTGGTGGTGGCGGTGGCCGCGTGGTGGGCGGTGACCTGGCTGATGCGTCCGTCTGCGCCGGAGCCGGTTCCGGTGGACACGCAGGCGCGGCATGGCGTCGGGGCCGAGGGCCATGCCGGGGACGGAAGGACCGGTGACCGCGACGGGCCCGGTGGAGGTGAGGATCCGTCGTCGGCAGGCGCAGGCGGTGAGGCCGAGGGCGCCGCAGCAGGCGGCGACCGAGCCACGGGGGAGCAGCCGAGAAAGGCCGCAGACGGCGAGGGGGAGACGACCGACAAGGACCGTGGGCGCCAGAGCCGGGTGCGGGTGCACGTGATCGGCGAGGTGCGGTCGCCGGGGGTGGTGACCGTGCCTGCCGATGCGCGGACCGCCGATGCCATCGCCGCCGCGGGCGGGACCACGCCTGCCGCACAGGCCGAGCGGATCAACCTGGCGGCTCCGCTTCTCGACGGGCAGCAGGTGCTCGTGCCGTCGGAGCAGACGTCCGAGGAACAGCTCGAGTCCGTGCAGGCCCAGGCGCATGCGGTGGCCGGTGGGGTGGACTCGAACGCCCGCGACGCTGCGGTGGTGGGCGGTGCCGACGGGGAGGAGGGAGCCGGTGCTGTCGCGGACGGGACCACGGGCCCGGGACCAGAGGCGCAGCACGGCGGTGCGGGTGAGGGGGCGGTTGACCTGAACACCGCGGACAGCAGTGCGCTGCAGACACTGCCCGGGGTCGGGCCGGCCACGGCGGAGAAGATCATCGCGCACCGGGAGCAGGTGGGGGATTTCCAGTCCCTGACGGACCTGGACGCGGTCTCCGGCATCGGCCCGGCGACGCTCGAGCGGCTCGCGCCGCTGGTGACCTGGTGAGCAGCGCGTGAATCGGCGACTGCCCGCCGCGATCGACGCCCGCTGGGCGCCGGCCCTGGTGACGGCGTTGGCGGTCGGGAATCTGGCGCCGCAGTGGACGTCGACGGGGACCACGCTGGTCTCGGTCGGGCTGGTCGCGGTCGCGATCGCCGCAGCGGTGACGGCGGTCGGGCTGAGGGGTCGTGCGAGGACTGCCGTGCCGCCGGCGACGCCGCAGGAGCGTGGGGCGGCTGCGACGCCGCAGGAGCGTGGGGCGGCTGCGGCGGCGCGGACGGCGGCCGGGGCCCTCGCGGTGGCGGCGGCCGTCGGAGCGCTGGTCTCGCAGTCGGTGGCGCTGCGCGTGGGAGAGGAGGAGCGCATCGGCTGGGCGCAGACCCTGCAGGCCGAGCAGCCCGTGCGCGTGGCCCTGCAGATCAGCACAGACCCGCGGGAGCTCGCCTCCGCCTACGGTGCCCGGCGTGCTGCGGTCACCGTGGACGTCACCGCCTTCGGACCGGACCAGCAGGGCATGGCGGAGACCGCCTCTGCCGTGCTCACCGGGCCAGAGGGCTGGCTGGATGCCGCACCGGGGGAGTCCGTCTGCGCGGTGGTCGAGCCGCGGCGTGAGGACGGCACCGTGTTCCTGCGTGCCACCGCCGACCCCCGCCCGGCCCCTTGTGTCCGCGAGGACCCCGACGGCGAGCGCCCCGGCTCCCGCCCGGCCGCCCACGGCGGGGACGGCGTCGTGTCGCCTGACGCCGGCGGCGGCCGAGAGCGCCTGCGTGCCGCCTTCCGGGACCAGGCCGACGGCACCCTCGGCACCGCCGGCGAGCTCATCCCCGGCCTCGTTCTGGGTGACCGCAGCGCCCAGAGCCCGGAGACCGACCAGGCGATGAAGGACGCCGGGCTGAGTCACTTGAGCGCCGTCTCCGGTGCGAACTGTGCTCTTCTGGCGGGCGCCGTCACCGGCCTGCTCCGCCTGCTGCGCGTGAACCGGGCGGCCGTGTTCGCCGCGGTCATCGCAACGCTGGTCGTGTTCGTGGTGATCGTCGGGCCCGAGCCGTCGGTGCTGCGCGCGGCGGTCATGGGCGGACTCGGGGCCCTGGCGCTGTTCGGCGGGCGCTCACGTCATGCGTTCACGCTGCTCTGCCTGGCTGGGACGGCGGTGGTCGTCGCCGTGCCGGGGCTGGCGACGGAGCCGGCGCTCCAGCTGTCCGTCGCGGCCACGGCCGGCATCATCCTCGGCGCGCGGCCGGCGGAGGCACACCTCTACCGCTTCTTCGGCCATGTCCTGCCGGGCTGGGCCGCCCGCTGGCTCTCGGTCACCCTCGCCGTCACCACCTGTGCCCACCTGGCGTGTCAGCCGATCCTGCTCGCCATGACCGGCGCCGTCTCCGCCTACGCGATTCCGGCGAACATGCTTGCCGCACCGGCCGTGGCTCCGATCACCGTGCTCGGCACCGCGGCCGCAGGGCTCGTCCTGGCGCTGCCGCCCGTCTCGGCGGCCCTCGTCTGGGTGATCCAGTTCCCGGCCGCCTACATCGGTCTGGTCGCCCACGTCTGTGCCGGGCTGCCCGGCGCGCTCAGGCCCTGGCCCGAGGGCGGTCTCGGCCTCGTCCTCGCAGTCCTCACCGTGGCCGCGACCGCCGCCCTGTACGCCGTCCTGCTCCTGACCGAACGACGGCGGCACGCCCCCGTGCGCAGGCAGGGCCTCTCCGCTCCCCGGCGGGGTGGGAGGCTGACCGTGTCCGGTGTGCTCGTCGCCGTGCTCATCGCCTCGGGGGCCGGCGGCTACTCCGCCGTGGTCCTGCCCGCCCCCGCCGGTCAGGCTCCCGCAGACTGGGCGGTGGCGTTCTGCGATGTGGGCCAGGGCGACATGGCCGTGTTGCGCAGCGGCCCCGAACGTGCCGTGGTGGTGGACGTCGGTCCCGAGCCGGAGCCGGCGGCAGCCTGCCTGGAGGCGCTCGGCATCGCGCGGGTGGACGCCGTGCTTCTCACCCACCTGCACGCCGACCACACCGGGGGACTGGACGCCGCCATCGCCCTGGGAGCACCCGCCCTGCGCCATGCCACACGCGGCGAGGGCGTCCGGGGCCTCGGGCTGCCCGCTGCGGCCGGTGAGGAGGCAGGCACCGATCCGCCGCCGGGCTCCCGCCGCCTGCGCACCGGAGACCGGGAGAGCTCCGGAGACGTGACCTGGCAGGTGCTGCTCGCAGATGAGGACGCCGCCACGGAGAACGACGCCTCCGCCCAGATCCTCGCCACCGTCCAGACTGGCCGCGGTCCGCTGCGCGTCTTCTTCACCGGGGACATCGAGCAGGATGCCGCCGACGCCTGGATCGCCGGACGCCATGAGGATGCCGCGGCGCCGCCGGCGCACGCGCACCTGTACTCCGTCGCCCACCACGGCGCCCGCAACGGCGGGGCCGCCCTGCCCCGGGCCGTCGATGCCGACGCCTACGTGGTCTCCGCCGGACGGGACAACCCCTACGGCCACCCGCACCCGCAGACCCTGCAGGTCCTGGCCCCGCTGGGAGCGGTGCTGCGCACGGACGAGGCGGGGACCGTCGTCGTGAGCCTCGAGGCGGGCACCGCGCAGGACCTGGAGCACCCCGCCGACGACGGGACGAGCCCGGCGGGGGCGCAGACCACGGCGCGGCTGCGCTTCCACGCGCTGAGCACAGGGCCGGAGGGCGGGGGCCGATGACCCGTAGGATGGACCGCATGGCCGCAGCCCGCACCTCCCGCACCGCCCGGTCTCGCGCCGCCGCGAACCCGCTGGCCTGGCGACAGGCCCGGCCCGGGCCGCTGATGCTGCTCAAGGGCCCCGAGGACTACGCCGCCCGCTGGGTCACCGACCAGGTGGTGAAGGGGCTCAAGCAGCGCCACGAGGCCATCGAAACCCACCGCTTCCGCGCCGCCGAGTACCAGCCGGGCCAGCTGGCCATGGCCGCGAGCCCCTCCCTGTTCGCCGAGCCCACGCTGATCATCGCCGAAGGCCTGGAGTCCATGAACGACGCGTTCCTCACGGACGCCCTGGACCTGGTGACCTCCGGCCCGCCGGCCGACGACGTCACCGTGGTCCTCCGCCACACCGGCGGCAACCGCGGCAAGAAGCTGCTGGACGCCGTCGCGACGGTGGGCACCGTGGTGGAGTGTGCGGCGCTGAAGAAGGACGAGGACAAGATCGCCTTCGTCTACGCCGAGTTCAAGGACCACCGGCGCCGCATCGACGAGGAGGCCGCTCGCGCGCTCGTGCAGGCCACCGGTGCCTCGCTCACCGACCTGGCCTCCGCCTGCCACCAGCTGCTCGCGGACACCGAGGGCGCGGTGACCAGGCAGGTGGTGGACCAGTACTACGGAGGCCGCGTGGAGGCCACCAGCTTCGCCGTGGCCGATGCCGCGCTGGAGGGGCAGGCCGCCCGCGCCGTCGCGTTGACCAGGCACGCCCTGGCCACCGGCGTCCACCCGGTGATGCTGACCACGGCGCTGGCCATGAAGGCCCGTCAGGTCGCCCGCGTCATCGACTCCCGGGACGCCCCCAACGAGCTCGCCGCCGCTCTTGGTGTGGCCCCGTTCCAGATGAAGTTCATCCAGCAGGCCGCCCGCCACTGGAGCCCCGCCGGGATCGCGCACGCGATGGAGTGGATCGCCCAGGCCGATGCCGAGGTCAAGGGCGGCTCCCGCAACCCGGACTTCGCCGTCGAGCGCGCGGTGATCCGCGTCTCCACCGGCACCCGCCGCTGAGCCGGCCGGCGCAGCCCCCACTTCTGCATCGTGGGGATACAACACGGTGGTGAGATCGCGTCAGGAGGCCGTGTTGAGCCCTCACTTGAGAGGGGCGCCCTCATTTGAGGGGGGCAGAGAGTTTCCTGCGGTGCAGGCTGGGCTCCCAGGAACCTCACCCTCCAGAGCTGGCCTCCCCGGAACCCCCACCCTGCCGGAGACAGGTGGCGGCGTCGTCGAGATGACGGAGCCGGATGACTGGGCCACAGACACGATGGCCCCGTCACCAACCGGTGACGGGGCCATCGTGTGAAGCTTCAGCAGCTCAGGCGTCCATGCCGTTCACGCGTGCGGCGATGCCGGACTTGCGGTTCGCGGCCTGGTTCTTGTGGATGATGCCCTTGGACGCGGCCTTGTCCAGCTTGCGGGAGGCGACCTTGAGCGCCTCCCCGGCGGCGGCCTTGTCACCGGCGGCGACGGCCTGGTCCACAGAGCGGACCGCCGACTTCAGTGCAGACTTCACCGCGACGTTGCGCTGGCGGGCCTTCTCGTTGGTGAGAATGCGCTTCTTCTGAGACTTGATGTTAGCCAAATCAGGTCCTTCATGTTGTCGGTGCCGGCTCGTGGCCGCACCGTCTGTACAGGGGTCGTAGAGGGCATCTCGGGTGCGGCGACTGAGCGGCGTGGGGAGTGCCTTGGTTCTCCGCCCCGAGGGTGTCCGTCGACCGACCGGACACAATGACCACCACCTTACCAGCCAATGGACATCGGGCGGAACCGGGCCGGCTGCGTGTCACAGATTCCTGCGTGTCCCCTCACGCCTTCCGACGACGGCACCCGCCGACGACGGCACTCGCCGCCGGCATGCTCACCGGGCCTCGTCCGGTCAGACAGGTCAGCGGCTCCAGCCCCGGCGGTCGGCCAGCGCCTGTGCGACGGCGTCGAACCGTGAGCGGTCCAGCACGCCGCCCTCGCGGCGGACGTCCTGCGGATCCACGCGGACGATGCGGTCCAGCTTGGCCTCGGACGGGCGGCCCTTCGAATCCCACGCGCCGGAGCCGATGTCCACGTAGTCCGGGTCGGAGACGTGGTCGTTGTTGCGGTCCTTGGAGGTGAGCATCAGGCCGAGGAGGTGGCCGTCGTCGTGGCCCACGATCAGGACGGGGCGGTCCTTGCCGCGGCCGTCCAGCTCCTCGAACGGGACCCAGGTCCACACGACTTCCCCGGGGCCGGCCTGCGGGCCGGGGACCGGCGCGTACTCCACGCGGGTGCGCCCGGTGAAGTCGCCTGGGTAGCGGGACACGCGCTGCTGATCGGTCTGCGCGCCGGTGCCGCGTTGACTCTGCGTGCCGGCGCCGCGCCGACGGGGAGCGGGGGCCGTCCCGCGTGGGTCCGGGCCCTGCCGGCGTCCGCCGTCGGCTCGCCGGCGCTGCTGGACGGTGCGGTAGATCCGGCGGGCGAGGGTGACGGCTCGCATGAGGTCGATTCCCATGGAAGCGAGCCTACCGACTCCGCGCATGGAAGAATGGGCGGTTGATCCTGGTTCCGCTCGTGAAGGAAGTGCCCTGTGTCGCCTCTGGCGTCTAACCCGCCCGTGCCCTCGCGTACCGATCCCTCGGTGATCCGCAATTTCTGCATCATCGCGCACATCGACCACGGCAAGTCCACCCTGGCCGACCGCATGCTGCAGTGCACCGGTGTGGTCCAGCCGCGCGACATGAAGGCGCAGTACCTGGACCGCATGGACATCGAGCGGGAGCGCGGCATCACCATCAAGTCACAGGCCGTGCGCATGCCGTGGGAGGTCGACGGCGTCGACTACGCGCTGAACATGATCGACACGCCCGGCCACGTGGACTTCAGCTACGAGGTGTCCCGCTCCCTGGCCTCCTGCGAGGGGGCGATCCTGCTGGTGGACGCCGCCCAGGGCATCGAGGCGCAGACCCTGGCCAACCTGTACCTGGCCATGGAGCACGAGCTCGAGATCATCCCGGTGCTGAACAAGATCGACCTGCCTGCCGCAGACCCGGACCGCTATGCCGCGGAGCTCGCCCAGCTGATCGGCTGCGAGCCGGAGGACGTGCTGCGGGTCTCCGGCAAGACCGGCGTGGGCGTGCCCGAGCTGCTGGACCGGGTGGTGACGTCCCTGCCGGCCCCCGTGGGTCAGGCGGATGCACCGGCCCGCGCCATGATCTTCGACTCGGTCTACGACACCTACCGCGGCGTGGTCACCTATGTGCGCGTGGTGGACGGCAGGCTGACCCCGCGCGAGAAGATCCGCATGATGTCCACCGGTGCCGCCCACGAGCTGCTGGAGATCGGCGTGTCCTCCCCTGAGCCGCAGCCGACCGAAGGCCTCGGTGTCGGCGAGGTGGGCTACCTCATCACGGGTGTGAAGGACGTGCGCCAGTCCAAGGTGGGCGACACCGTCACCCTGGAGTCGGACCCGGCCGAGCAGGAGATCGGCGGCTACCGGGACCCGCAGCCGATGGTGTTCTCCGGCCTCTATCCCATCGACGGCTCGGACTACCCGGTGCTGCGCGACGCGCTGGACAAACTCAAGCTCAACGATGCCGCCCTGAACTACGAGCCCGAGACGTCTGTGGCGCTCGGCTTCGGCTTCCGCGTGGGCTTCCTGGGCCTGCTGCACCTGGAGATCGTGCGCGAGCGGCTGGAGCGCGAGTTCGACCTGGACCTGATCTCCACCATGCCGAACGTGGTCTACCAGGTCACCACCGAGGACCGCACCGTGGTGGAGGTGACCAACCCGTCCGAGTTCCCGGAGGGCAAGATCCACGAGGTCCGCGAGCCCATGGCCGCGGCGACGATCATCGTGCCGGCCGAGTTCATCGGCGCCGTCATGGAGCTGTGCCAGTCCAAGCGCGGCCACCTGCAGGGCATGGACTACCTGTCCGAGGAGCGCGTGGAGATCCGCTACCGCATCCCGCTGGCGGAGATCGTGTTCGACTTCTTCGACTCCCTGAAGTCCCGCACCAAGGGCTACGCCTCCCTGAACTGGGGCGCGGACGGCGACCAGGCCGCGGACCTGGTCAAGGTGGACATCCTCCTGCAGGGCGACCAGGTGGACGCGTTCTCCGCGATCACCCACCGCGACTTCGCCTACTCGTACGGCACCATGATGACCGCGAAGCTCAAGGAGCTGATCCCGCGGCAGCAGTTCGAGGTGCCCATCCAGGCGGCCATCGGCTCGCGCATCATCGCCCGCGAGAACATCCGCGCGATCCGCAAGGACGTGCTCTCCAAGTGCTACGGCGGCGACATCTCCCGCAAGCGCAAGCTGCTGGAGAAGCAGAAGGAGGGCAAGAAGCGCATGAAGATGGTGGGCACCGTGGAGGTCCCGCAGGAGGCGTTCATCGCCGCGCTGTCCTCGGACTCCTCGTCCGCGGACAAGGGCAAGAAGTAACGCGTGCCCGCCGTCCTGCCGCTCGGTGACCCCGTCCCCGACGACGGCCGCCTCCCCTCCTCGTGCGGGGAGGCGGTCCGCCGGTCCCTCGCCGCGGGCGTACCGAGGACCTTCAGCCTGTACGTGCACGTGCCCTTCTGCACGGTGCGCTGCGGCTACTGCGACTTCAACACGTACACCGCCCCGGACCTCGGCCCCGGCGCCTCGCGCGGCGACTACGTGGACACGGCCGTGGCGGAGGTGGGGTTCGCACGCAGAGCGCTGGAGGACTCCGAGGTGCCGGCAAGGCCGTTGCACACCGTGTTCTTCGGCGGTGGCACGCCGACGCTGCTGCCGGCGGCGCACCTGGTGCGGATCCTGGACGCCGCGCGCGAGGCGTTCGGGATGGTCGACGGCGCCGAGGTGACGGTGGAGGCCAATCCCGACACCGTCGACGAGGCCTATCTGCGTGAGCTGGCCGCCGGGGGCGTGACCCGCGTGTCCGTGGGGATGCAGTCTGCGGTCCCGCACGTGCTCGCCACGCTCGAGCGGACCCACCGACCGGAGAACATCCCGGCCGCCGTGGATGCTGCACGCGCCGCCGGGCTGGACGTGTCCCTGGACCTGATCTACGGCACGCCGGGGGAGTCGCTCGGGGACTGGCGGACCACCGTGGAGACGGCGATCGCCTGCCGCCCGGACCACATCAGCGCCTACTCGCTGATCGTGGAGGAGGGCACCAAGTTCAGCGCCCAGGTGGCGCGCGGCCAGGTGGCCGACGTGGACCCGGACGACCAGGCGGACAAGTACCTGCTGGCGGACGAGCTGCTGGAGGCTGCCGGCTTCCGCTGGTACGAGGTCTCCAACTGGGCGCACGACCCTCAGGAGACCGGGGCACACCGCGCGGAGCACAACGTGGCCTATTGGCGGGACATGGACTGGTGGGGCATCGGCCCCGGCTCGCACTCGCACGTGGCCGGCGTCCGGTTCTGGAACGCCAAGCACCCGGCGGCCTACGCGCAGCGCCTGGCCACCGGGGTGACCCCGGCCGTGGGACGCGAGGTGCCGGACGCCGAGGCACGCCTGCTGGAGCAGATCATGCTCCACGTCCGCATGGTCGAGGGCCTGGACGTGCGGGTGCTGGAGCAGGCCGAGGACGGGGGAGCGGCCGCGCGTGCCCGCATCCCGCAGCTGATCGCCGCGGGCCTGATCGACGGCGGCCTGGCCCAGGCCGGCCGGATCGTGCCGACCCTGCAGGGGCGGCTGCGCAACGACCACATCGTGCGCGAGCTCGCCGGCTTCTGAGCGGCCGAGTCGCCGCCCCCGCCCGGTCTTGCGATGTGAGGCAAGGTCCCACCCGCCCCGCCCCGCCCCGGCGATGTGAGGGCAAGACACGGTGTTGAGATCGAAGAACGTGGCCGTGTTGCATCCCCACAACGCCGTGGCCGTGTTGCATCCCCACAACGCCGTGGCCGTGGTGCATCCCCACAACGCCGCGGGCGGGCGCCGTTCGTCTCTGGCCGGCGCGGTCAGCGCAGGATGCGCAGGTTGAACGGGTACCTGTAGGGGCGGCCCTTGTTCACCTGGGAGCCGCCGAGGATGCCGTAGAAGGCCATGACCATCCAGAGCAGCGCACCGATGACGGCGAACACCGGGCCGAGGACGGGCAGCTGTCCCAGGAAGAAGAACACGCCCATGAGCAGGGTCGGCGGGACGGAGAAGTTCAGCGCCTCCTTGGCCTCCTGGGCGGTGAAGGGGCCGCGGTCGCGGTAGAGCAGCCAGACGGCCAGCGGGACCATGAACCCGACAGCCACGCCGAAGTGGGCCAGGGTCGCCCGCTCACGGTCCTGCTTGGCGGTCAGCGGGGCGCCGGGGCCGGAGGAGGCCTCCACCCACGACGGACGGCGGGCGGCCCGCTGCTTCTTGGCCGGGCGCACGGGACGGGCGGGGCGCGGCTCGTCCGGAGCCTCGGTCTTGGTCTTCACGGCAGTGCCCCCACCGGCCACGGCAGCGGCGTGCTTGGGCGCCGGTGCCTCGGGCGTGGCCCGTCGGGAGTCCTCGGCGGCGGCAGGGCCCGCGGCGTGGCGGGCGGAGGCGGGCTTGGGGCGGACGCGGCCGCTGGGGGCGCGGTCCGGCTGAGGGGCCGAGCCCGCCGCTGCGGTCTCCGCCTGCTCCGCGCCGCTGGCCGGGCCCTGCTCGGCAGCAGGCTCGGGGAGGCGTCGGGGTGCGCTGCGGTCGGGCTTCGCCACGGTACTCCTCGAAGGGTCGGGGGCTGGCCGGAGACCGACGGTGCGCCCCTGTCTGCCGGCCGGGCGCCCCGCGGTCAGGGGCCGATTCTGCGTCAGTCTATCGCTCAGGCGGTCCCGGGCTCGGTGAGGAAGTCGATGAGTTCCTCCACACGTCCCAGCAGAGAGGGCTCGAGGTCGGCGTAGGTGCGGACCTGGGCCAGCAGCCGCTTCCAGCCCAGGCCCACGTCCTCCTTGGTGCGATGCGGCCAGCCCAGTGCCTTGAGGATGCCGGTCTTCCAGTCCTGCCCCTTGGGCACCACGGGCCAGGCCTGGATGCCGATGACCTGTGGCTTGATGACCTGCCAGACATCCACGTAGGGGTGGCCGAGGATCAGCACGTTGCCGGCCGCTCCGGGCGTCCGCATCGCATCGGCCGCGATGCGCTCCTCCTTGGAGCCGGGCACCAGGTGGTCCACCAGGATGCCCAGGCGGCGCCGGCCGGACGGCCCGAAGTCGGCGATGGCCCCGGCGAGGTCGTCCACGCCGTGCAGGGGCTCCACCACGATGCCCTCGTGGCGGAGGTCCTCGCCCCAGACCTTCTCCACCAGCTCGGCATCGTGTGCGCCCTCGACCCAGATGCGCGACGCCCGCGCCGTGCGCGCCCGGCTGTTCCCGACGCGCACTGATCCGGATGCGGTGCGCTGCGGGGTCCTCTTCGCCGGCCCGTTGGCACGGGCTTCCGGCACGAGCGTCACGGGTTCGCCGTCGATCCAGAAGCCGCCGCCCAGCGGGAAGGACCTGGTCTTCCCGTGGCGGTCCTCCAGCACCACCACGTGCACGCCGCCGGCGCGCTCCACACGCAGCACGGCTCCGACGAATCCGGTGGCGACGTCCTCCACCACGGTGCCCGGCGCGGCGCCGACGGTCTTGGCCCGCGTGCCGGCGGGTCGCTTCAGCGCGTCGGCGGGTCCGGGTCCCCAGCTGTTCCAGTCCATGCCAGCAGACCCTAGCCACGTCACTGCCCGCTGTGAGCGAACCCGCGCCGACGCGCCGTGAACTCGCGGCCGGATCGCCGTAGGATCAGCACTTGAACCCGGAGAGTGCCAGCCGGTCGGCCATGCCGAGGCACCAGGCGCCTGCACCCCGAGCCCACCAGATCAGGAGAGGAGTCCGGTCCCGATGAGCGAACAGCCGCGCCGCATGCAGGTGCTGCAGGCCATCGTGGAGGACTATGTCGCCCTGCGCGAGCCGGTCGGCTCGAAGGCGCTGGTGGAGCGTCACGGCCTGGGCGTCTCCCCGGCCACGGTCCGCAACGACATGGCGGCCCTGGAGGAGGAGGGCCTCATCATGGCTCCGCACACCTCGGCCGGCCGCATCCCCACGGACAAGGGCTACCGCGTGTTCGTGGACCGCCTCTCCGAGGTGAAGCCCCTGTCCGCCGCCGAGCGCCGTGCCGTCAAGGCGCTGCTGGAGCCGGAGGCGGACATGGAGCAGATGATGGACAACGCGGTCCGGCTGTTGGCGCAGCTGACCCAGCAGGTGGCCATCGCACAGTTCCCCCATGAGGACGGCTCC
>NZ_BCSN01000053.1 GCF_001570885.1 Micrococcus lylae NBRC 15355
GGCCCGCCTCTGCCGCCGGCAGGCGGCAGAGGCGGGCCGTCGCCGTGGTTCTGCTTGCGTCGCCCCGAGGGCGTCAGGCCTTCATCGCTGCAATATGACCGTTGGCGCGCTGGTGGGCGCCCACCGCGATGTCGTCGTTCTCCTCCATGAGAGTGCGCGCACGATCCACGAGCTCCTTCACGGTCTGGGCGGCATCCAGCCAAGTCTGCTCGATCACGTCGTAGTCGGCGTCGTTGTCCGTGGACTTGTAGTTGTCCGCCACGAACGCCTTCTGCTGCTCGCGGTCACCGATGATCGTCTCGATGCGGCTGGCGATGCGCAGGACCTCGTCCTCGTAGTTGGCGGCGGCAGCGGAGTCGTACTGGATGGTCATGAGAGTCTCCTTGACGTCGTGGCCGCGCTCAGGCGGCCGAAGTATGGGGTGCGGCAGTGCTGGATCAGCGCGGGAACGAGAAGGACTCGGCCTCGGAGGTGGCCGGTTCGGCGGTGGCGACCTGTTCATCCTCCTGCGTCAGGTAGGACTGGTAGACGTCGGCCTGGCCGACGTTGATCTTGCCGAGGGCGTCGGACAGCTTGTTCTGTGCGTCGTTCACGGCCACCATGAACTTCTTGTACGAATCGGCGCCCTGACCCTTGAAGGTCTCCTGGAGCGCCTCGACGCTCGTCCGCAGGTTCTCGACCTCCTGCAGCAACTCCTCGCCGGACACGGCGCTGTCAGAGTTCGCCTTCTGGAAGACGTTGATGTCGGTCATTTCGAGCGAAAAGCCCATGTTCGTTCTCCTCCTTTGGTCATCTGCATCATCCCGCGTGATGCGCCAGGCCCGGTCCTCGCCTGCCGACGCACTGCGCCGTCGGGACTGCACGAGGGGCCCAGGTAGCGACCCCTCGGCCCGTTCGCGCTCCTCACCCTTGCGACATCCACACACTGCTGTCAACCAAGAGCGGGCGGCACTCCTTGATCGCCATGGCATCTCGTCATCCGCGCACAGCTGTCAGAAAGTGTTTGCCTTGGACGGATCCATGTGAAATCCGGAGAAAGTGACCTCTTCGGCCGTGCCGCCGCCGTCGCCGCGGCCCACAGCCCTAGTCTGGGACGGTGTTTGAGACGGGAGAAGGGGATCCAGCATGAGCCTTGACCACGATGCACAGCTCATCGAGGCCGTCGCGGTCCGCCGCCAGCGCCTGCTGACCTCCCTCACCTACGGCAGCAATCCCACCGAGCAGCGGTGGCGCGGTCGTGGACGGCTCGTCCTGCTCGGCACCGCCCTGGCCGCCGTCATCTGCGCCTTCTGTGTGCTCATGTCTCTCGTGGTCTCCATCCTCACCGCATGGCTGGACAACCGCGAGGAGATGGAGCAGCAGAGGGAACAGCAACGTATCGAGCAGCAGCAACGTCAGGAAGAACGTGAACGCCCCAGCCAGTACTCGACCAGGATCGGCAGGTGACCACCCGATGACCGACCGCTACTCGCGCGTCACGCTGATCGGGTCCCGCCGCCACGCCGACGTCCTGCTGCCCTCGCAGACCCCTGTGGGGACCCTTATCCCCCAGCTCCTCACCCTGCTGGCCGAAGAGCCCTCCCGCTCTCCTCAAGTGCGAGGCCTCTACCGCAGCTCCGGACATCAGCTCGAGCCCGCCGACACCCTCGAAGACGCCGGCGTGCTGGACGGCGAGACCCTCCGCATCGCGTCCACCACCACCGCCCCGGACGCCCCGGTGGTCTACGATCTCCACGACACGGTGGCGGCCGAGACCGACTCCCGTGGACGATGGGGACACCGCCCCCGCCAGGCCGCGCAGGGGGTCGTCGCCACCGCCCTCGGCTGGTGGGCAGCGACTCGCCTCACCACCGGCCTGCCCGACGACCAATCCGCGCTGCTCCGGCTCGGCCTCGCCGCCTTCCTGCTGCTCACCGCCCTCGCCGCCGCCGTCTGGACCCGGCAGCGCGCGGCCGCCCTGACCCTGCTGGCTACCGGCACCGCCATCGCAATTGACGGCCACTGGTGGCTCATGGCCGTCCAGCAGACGGACCTGCCCACCGCGCTGCTGCTGGCCGCGTGCGCCACCATCCCGCTGCTGCTGCTTACCGGGCTGGTCAGCGGCCACCGGCGGGCCTTCACTCTCGGCGCCACGGTCGCCGCCGTCCTCGCCGCCGCCTGGGCGGCCGGGCCTACCGTCGCCGGCTGGCTCATCGGCGACCGCCCCGCCACCGAATCCGTGACGGTCGGTGCCCTCACCGGCGTCGTCGCCCTCCTCGTGCTCGCGGTCCTCGCCCAGGCCGCCGCGTCCCAGGCTGGACTCGCCGGCCTCGACGACCTGGAGTCCGCCGGAGCACGGCTGCTGCGCACCGACGTCGTCGCCGCCGTGGCCGCAGCCCACCGCGGGATGGCCCTCGGTGTCGGTCTCTGCGCCCTCTCACTCGGCCTCTCCCTCTGGCTCGTCGCCGAGGACACGGCCCACCCGGCGTTCTCCGTCCCCTTCATCGCGGTCCTCACCCTTGCCGTCTGGCTGCGGGCCCGGGCCTTCCCGCTCACCGTCCAGCGGGGTCTGCTGCACCTCGTCACCGCGTGGGGGCTCTGGTGCACCGTCCGCCTTGCCTCCGCGGCCTGGCCCTCACTCGCCTTCCCCCTGATGGTGGTCCTCGCCATCGTCGCCGCCGCCCTGCTCGCGCTGCAGGTGGTGACCCCGCCACCGCACCTGGACGCCCGCGCCCGCCGCGCCGGCCACGTCCTGGAGACCCTCGCGGTCATCGCCCTCGTCCCGCTGCTGGTCGGCTATGCCGGCCTGTACTCGGCCATGCTGGAGACCTTCTGATGTCCACCGAGACGGAAAACCGCACCCCCTCCTTCGCCCTGCAGGCCGATCGACGCCTCCACGGCCGCGCCGCCCTCGGTCCGCTCCAGTCTCTGCCGCGGGCGCTCTGGCACTCGATCCACCGCAGCACCGACCTGCGCCGCCTTGAAGAAGCCGCCGTCCGCCTGCAGGCTCCGGTCGGCACCGGACGTCGGATCGCCGTCACCTCCTCACGCGGCGGCGCCGGCCGCACCACGCTCACCGCCGTGCTCGCCCAGACGTTCGGACGCTTCCGCCTCGAGCCCATCGGCGCCGTGGACCTGGACCCCGGGCACGGCGCACTCCGCCTCCGCCTAGGCCCGCTCACCGTCCACGATGACGGCGACCCCGCCTCCACCGCCGACCGCGTGGCACGCCATATCCGCGAGCACGGCACCGGTGGGGCCGACGACTTCCTCGCCCCCCTCGAGCTCTCCCCGCACCGGGTGCACCACACCGCTGCACGCAGCGCCACCGCCTTCCTGGGCAGCGCCGAGGTCCGTGACCTGCTCGCGGGGTTCTCCCGGTTCTTCCCCGTCACCCTCACAGACTGTGCCGCCGGTTACCTCCCCATGGAGACCCGTGCCGCGGTCGAGTCCTCCCACTGCCTGCTCCACGTGCTGCCCGCCGACGCCCTCGCGGTGGACGAGACCCTCGGCCTCCTCCTCGCCACGGACCAGCAGCAGCGGCGTAGCCCGGAGCCCCCCGTCGTGATCGCGGTGGTGGAGACCCGGAGGAACGGCAACGCGAGCGTGAAGGAGGCGGTCACCGCCCTGCGCCGCCGGGGCTTCCCCGCACACCACGTGCCCTTCGACCGGCACCTGGCCGGCGGCGTCTCCATTACCCCGCGCCTCATGCTGCCCCGTACCCGCCGGGTGGCAGCCGAGATCGCCGCAGACCTCCTGGAACGCGCCACCGGTAGGGAGCGCACCGCATGACCCGCCGCCTGGTGCACCGCCCCGGGCGCACCGTCCCCCCGGAACGCGCCCTGCCGGACGACACGATCACCGGCCCGCAGCCCGTCGACCCCGCGACGGACCAGGGGTCGGGTCCCAACCTGCTGATGATCGTGCCCATGGTCGCCGCCGCAGCCTCCATGCTCACGATGATGGCCTTCCGTCAGTCGCCCTTCGCCGCCGTCGGGGCCCTGGCCATGGTCGCCACGCTGACCGCTATGCTGTTCCTCTACGCCTCCCAGGCCGGTAAGGAACGGCGCCGCCGCGCCACCCTGCAGGACACGTACACCCGCTACCTGGACCGCACCCGCCGGCGGCTCATCGCGGAGGACGACGAGGCCCGCCACGTCGCTGCCGCCGCCTCGCCACCCCCGCAGGCGCTGATCGACGTCATCCGCCGCCCGGACCGGCTCTGGGAGCGGCGCCGCACCGACGAGGACTTCCTGCAGACCCGGATCGGCCTCGGAGCGCGGCCCATCCGCTCGCTGCGCGTCGCCGTGCAGGACAGCGCCACCCAAGTGCAGAACGAGTTCATGCTCAACCAGGCGGAGGCCCTGGCCCGACGGTTCAGCACCACCGACGGCATGCCCGTCACCATCCCCCTCGACTCGCTCGGCAACCTGGCCGTCGTCGGCACCCGCGAGTTCGGTCTCACGGCCGCCCGTTCACTCGTGCTGGGCGCCTGCGCTCAGCAGGCTCCCGAGGACCTCGTCGTCGCCCTCCTCGTCCCCCGTGACCGCCGAGAAGACTGGGAGTGGTTCGACCGCCTGCCTCACGCACGCGTCGTCGACCCCGGGTCACCCACCGGAGAGCGGAGCCTCGTCAGCGAAGACGTGGACGGGCTCATGCGGATGCTGCGCGCCGACCTCACCCGCCGGGCCGGCATCGCCGCGGAGACGCTGCGCGCCTCCACCCGCAGTGGCCGTGCCGCACCGGAGCTGTCCCGCCTGCTCGTCGTCGTGGACTCCTTCGGAGAGCACGCCTCAGGGCTGCCCATCGAAGGCAGTCACCTGCCGCTCAGCGCCCGCGGCATCACCCTGCTCACTCTGGTGCAGGACCGTCTCGACGAGCCCTCCGACGTGCGGCTGCGCCTGACCGAGACCGGCGTCGCCGACATCACCGGCCGCCCCGAGTTCCGGATCGACGACGCCCGGCAGGACAGCGGACGCCCGACCGTCTCCCACGGACAGTTGGACACCTTCGACGACCAGACCGCGCTCGGACTCGCCGTCGACCTCTCCCCGCTGCGGCTCAGCGCCGACTCTCTCGAGCACGCGGAGGACGACCGCTCGTCCACACAGACCTTCCTGCAGATGCTGGGCCTCTCCCCCGACCTCACTCTCGAGGAGATCCGGCATCAGTGGCGTCCCCGCGGCCAGGACGAGTTCCTGCGCGTCCCCATCGGCGAGGATGACCGCGGCGACCCCGTCTACCTCGACCTCAAGGAGGCCGCCCAGCTCGGCATGGGACCGCACGGCCTGTGCGTCGGCGCCACGGGCTCGGGCAAGTCAGAGCTGCTCCGCGCCCTGGTGTTCGCCCTCCTGGCCTCCCACGCCCCCGAGAAGATGTCCATGCTGCTCGTGGACTTCAAGGGCGGCGCCACCTTCGCCCCCTTCCACGGGGCACCCCACGTGACCGGCATCATCACGAACCTCTCCGACGACCTCTCGCTCGTCGAACGTGTCTACGCCTCCCTCAGCGGGGAGATCCTCCGCCGTCAGGAGGTGCTGAAGTCGGCCGGCAACCTCGCCAACATCACGGACTACCAGGCCTATCGGGACCGTGAGACGGCCCAGGGGCGCAGCGTGGAGCCACTGCCCCACCTGATCGTGATCATCGACGAGTTCGGCGAGCTGCTCACCGCCCGGCCGGACTTCATCGACCTGTTCCTGTCCATCGGCCGCATCGGCCGGTCCATCGGCGTCCACCTGCTGCTGTCCTCTCAGCGCATCGAGTCCGGCAAGCTCCGCGGCCTCGAGACGTACCTGTCCTACCGCCTCGGCCTGCGCACCCTCTCCGAGTCCGAGTCCCGCACCGTGCTGGACACCCCCGACGCCTTCCACCTGCCCCCGTTGCCCGGCTTCGGCTACCTCAGGGTGGACACCTCCGTGTACTCGCGGTTCCGTTCCGGCTACGTCTCCTCTCCGCTGGAGGACGAGGCCGAGGCCCGTGAACACCATGCGAGAGCCCAGACCGTCGTCGATGAGGTCCCGCCCGCCCTTCCGGTGCCGGCCTACGGGCCCGACCTCGCAGAACCCACCCAGGAGGAGGAGCCGGAGCTGTCAGTCGGTCGCGCGGCGGACGCGGAACCGGAGACGGAGCGCCAGGGCGATCCCGCGCCGACCATCATGGAGTCACTCATGGACAGGCTCCGTGAGGTGCCCTCACCCGTGGAGCCGCTCTGGCTGCCCCCGCTGCCCGAAACCCTCACACTGGATCAGGCCGTCGGCGAGGTCACAGAGACGGACCACGGGCTGCGGCTCGCTGCCCAGGAGCCCCTCGAGGTGCCGATCGGCCTGGTGGACGACCCGGAGCAGCAGTGGCAGGGCCTCTGGACGCTGGACTTCACCGCAGGCTCCGGCCACCTGATCGTCCAGGGCGGGCCACGGACCGGCAAGACCACCCTCCTGCAGACCATCGTCTCCTCACTGGCCCTCACCCACACACCACAACAGGTGGGCATCTACTGCGTGGACCTGCTCGGCTCCGGCCTGTTGCCCCTGCAGGGGCTGCCCCATGTGGGCGGCGTGGCCATCCGCACGAACAAGGAGATGGTCACCCGCACCCTGCGGGAGCTCTCCGGCATGCTCACCCTGCGCGAGAGACTGTTCGAGGCCGAGGGCATCGACTCCATGGTCACTCTCCGTCGTCGTCATGCGGACGGATCCCTGCCGCAGCTGGCGAGCGCGGACATCTTCCTGGTGCTCGACGGCTACGGTCTGGTCAACGAGGAGTTCTCCGAGCTCACCCCCGTGCTCAACGGGCTGATCGGGCGAGGAGCCGCCTACGGCATCCACGTGATCACTGCCGTGTCACGTCAGAACGAGGTCCGCTCCACCCAGCAGTCCTATTTCTCCCACCGTGTGGAACTGCACCTGCCCTCGCCCACGGACTCTGCGATCGACCGCAAGGTGGCGGAGAAGGTCCGCGAGAACACACCGGGACGCGGCATCTCGATGAACCGTCTACACGGCCAGGTCGCCCTGCCCCGCATCGACGGCGACGCCGACGCCGCCACGGTCACCGAGGGCCTCACCGCCCTCGCCGAACGCGTCGCCGCCTCCGTGCGCGGCCGCGCCATGGCGGTCCGCGTGCTGCCCACCGAGGCCGTGCGGCCGCCGCTGGCGCAGCTGGAGCGTCCCGAGCAGCTGCCCCTGGGCCTGCTCGAAGACGACCTCTCCGTGCGGTCCCTGGCGATCGACGGGCGCGAGCGCCATCTGCTCGCCTTCGGCGACGCCCAGACCGGGCGCAGCTCCATGCTTCGCCAACTGGCCTCTCACCTGTGCCAGACCCACGCAGACACCGAGATGATGGCGGTGGTGTACGACCCGCGCGGCGAGCTCAAGGGCGCCGTCCCGGACGACTATGTCGCCGGCTACGCCGGCAACGCGACCGTGGCTGTCAATCTCACCCGCGCCCTCGTGACCGAGCTCCAGAAGAGGCAGTCCAAGGACCCCGCAGACGACTCCCCCATGCGCAAAGCACGGATCGTGGTGCTGGTGGACGATTACGACGTGCTCACCGTGGGGGGCGAGTCCCCGCTGGCACCGCTCATCCCATACCTGCCGATGTCCGCCGAGCTGAACCTCAACGTCTTCGTCTCCCGCCGCATGAAGGGCGCCTCGCGTGCCCTATACGAGCGGTTCATCACCTCGCTGCTGGCCAGCGAGGCCGTGACCCTCATGCTCAGCGGCGACCGCTCCGAGGGCGTGCTCGTGGACGGGCTGCGTCCGCGTCGCCTGCCTCCCGGCCGCGGACTGCTGGTGGGCTCCTCCGGGCACCACGAGACGGTACAGACCTTCATGGGCCACGAGTCGGACAATTCCGACGGGACGCCTGCGGGCAACACCGATCAGTGACTGGGCGGGGCACAATAGCTTGACCCGCACTGAGCGCGAACGCCACAGTGGGGCAAGGGAGAACACAAGAGGGCAAGGGGGAGAGCCCGATGGTGAAGGTGGAGATCGTCCCGTGGGACGTGCACGAAGCGTTGACGGAGACCGCTCGTGCAGGACGAGACCTGGACGAGACGGCCCGTTCTGTCCGCGACGGCGGCCAGAGGATCGAGAGCGGCTTCGGAACGGCGACGACGGCGCATTCCGCCTTTGCCGCGTTCTGGGGCGCCCGCGACGCCCTCGGCTGCAATGCAGCCGCAACAGTCCACTATCAGACGTGGCAGGTCGCGCAAGCCGCGGCGGCGTTCGTCCGGATGGACCGTGACATGGACTCGAAGACCGAGCAGACCGTGACCCGTGAGCAGGCGGCACGTGTGACCGAAGGGTTCTCCGACTCATGAACATCCCCCTTCCCGTCGACGTCCCGCGCATCGAGGTCGATGGCGAGGTGCTCCGCGACGGGGCACGCACGGTGCGCGACGGCGTACGCCGGGCGACAGACGACTACGACGACGCGAGCTCGGCCTGGAAGCGCCTTCGCGACTCCTACCACCACGAAGGCACGCAGGAGGCTGTGTGGCATGGCTTGGACCTCGTCGACCGCCCTTTGGACGAGTGGCGCCAAGCCCTCGTGCACGCCGCTGACTGCACGGACGACTTCGCCGATGCCGCAACAGTGGTCCAAGCACTGGCCGCGGTCCTACGTGATCGCCGCGGAGTGCTCGAGGCCGAGCGTCTCGCGGCGCTGGCGTCCGAGGACACCTTGCGCATCATGAGGGTCACGATGGAGGTCCACGCCTTCAATTCGGACGTCGACCAACTGTGCAGCGAGTGGATGCAGGTGCAGGACGAGTACGCCTCGGCCCTTCGGACGATCCATGGCGGAGAGAATGACGGGCTTCCCGGCGACTGGCAGGGCGTCGGCCTGACCTTGGACTGGAGCGCCTTGCAGGACTCGCTCGACACGGGGATGCGCGTCCACCACCCCGCATGGATCGCTGCGGAGACGAAGCAGGCTGCTGAGGAAGTCCGCCACCTCGACGCCACGGAGTTCCTGAACTGGGTGAAGCAGAATCCCGGCCAGGCACGGACGTTCCTCGGATCCGATGAGTACATCACGTGGCTGGCCAAGCATCGTGAGGTGGCCTGGGACCTCGTGAAGAACCCGTTCCCGGCCCGCCCGGCGCCGGACAGCCCGGAGGAGCGGATGGCCCCGTTCGTGCACGGTCCGGAGAACATGGACCCGAAGTCGAATCGCGGCGCTGTGAAGGCGGTTCGTGCCGAATGGGACCGTCTGACCCCTGAGGAACAGGCCTACCTCCTGTTCACCTACCCCATCGTGTTCGGCAACATGAACGGGGTGCCCATGGAGCAGCGCGCCCAGATCGGCGCGGTCAACGTGCGCGGCAGCGCTGAGATTGTCGAGGAGAAGATCCGCACCCGCGCGGGCCAGACCACATGGGAGGCGCGCATTCCGGACTACAGCAAGAGCGACGGGAATCCCTGGGGGCACCCCAAGGCCCCGTACCTGCCCGAGCACGGCAAAGAAGAGGACCGGCAACGTGCCAAGGACAAGTGGCTGCTTGAGGGTGTCGAGCTGAAGCAGAATCGATATGGACTTGCCAATGCCTGGCAGCAGTACCAGCAGAGCGCAGCGCCGGACAGCGATGAGGTGGCGATGTATCGCACGGTGTATGTCGATCCGTCCGGCAACGGTCAGATCGTCACCATGCAGGGGACATTCACGGACGAGACTAGGCACATCAATATGTTCGTACCCGGCACGTACACCTCCATGGAGAGTGTCCGCGGCTACAACGAGGCGATGCAGAACATGGTCGGCGGCCCTCGGTCTGACACTGTGAACTTCTACTGGGCCGGCACGGACTTCTCGGGACGGTTCGATCCCCGAACCGGTGAGAACGACGGCCCCTCCGTGGTCACGGACAACATGACCGCCCGCTACAGCGAGACGGGCGCGCCCCTGCTTTCCGCGTTCGACCAGGGTGTCGACCTGGAGAACTCGCAGGCGACGCAGACGACGCTGGCACATTCCGCGGGCGCGCCCCTGGCGGGCACGGCTGAGCGTCGGGACCATGGGATGACGACGGGCAAGTTCCTCTACCTGGCGCCGGCCGGGACAGGGCACAATGTGGGCTCGCCGGAGGACACGGTCAATCCGAATGCCGACCGCGCAGTGCTCCAGACCCGGGAGGACCCGATCAAGTACTCCCAGCGTTTGGGAGGCAGTCACCACGGTCCGAACTTCCTCGTGGGAGGCGACCCCACAAGGCTTATGGACGCTCCCCGGCTCGAGACCGGTTACGCCAAGGGGTCGACTCCAGAGAACCCAATCCGCGTCGGGGACGGGCCCGCCGGAGGACACAGTGACTTGTGGAATGTCGACACCACTTCACGCGCCAACATCGAGGCCTTCATCTACGAGGATGAGCTCGTCCCCGAGCTGCCTGACCGGCTCGACTACAGCGCGAATCCCAAGGCTCCGGTGCTCATCGACGGGTTGGACGACCACCCCGAGATCACCGAAAGCGATGGCTTCGACGAATTCAAGCGCCCCTACGACGAGGTGATCCGTTGACATTCCGATCCGCTTCCATACGGGCCATCGCGGCAGGGGTGACCTTGGTGGCTCTCAGCTCGTGTGCACCCGACCCAGGAGAAGACGTGACCGCTTCACAGTCCGCCGAGGCCGAGGCCCTGTCCACCGCCGACGGGGAGTTCTTGGACAAGACCTTCCCCGACATCGCCCGCGCCATGGGTGCGGAATCGGTGACCCACTTGCGCGAAAGGACCTGCACCGGCGCACTGCCCGGCGACCGCAGCGCCGCCGACAACACCTCCTGGATGGCCCGCGCCGTGGTCGCCGTCGACTCCGAGGGCACCGCCCACGAGGTCGCCGACCACATCCGCGCCCAAGCCAAGAAACAGGGCTGGACCCTGGCCGAGGACCCCGCCGACGTCGACGCCGAAGGCAACTTCGACGGAACCCGCCTGCTCGGCGGCAAGCACGACGGACGGAACATGGTCATGACCGTCCTGCTCGACGAAGACCGCGACGGGACACTGATCGTCATCAACCACGTCCGCGGGATCTGCCGCGACATGCCCGACGGCCACGAGATGGTCCGCTCCGAACTGGACCCGCAGTACGGCGCCGTGGGTGACGGCTACGCCGACACCGACAGTCTCGAGGACTACACCGGCCGGCCCGGCCCCCTGCCGGAGTCCACCCAGACCCCGGCACCCACCGGCCCCGAAGGCGCATCACCCTTCCGCCCACACTGACCACACCCCTGACACACTGGCCATCATGACCCGCAACCGCCGCAGCTCAGTGACCCTCGCCGTCGCCCTGACCAGCGCACTCACTCTCCTGGTCGGTTGCACCTCGGGACTCTCCCCCGCCGACCTGCAGCACAACGCAGACCGCTCCACCGCCGACGGGGAGTTCTTGGAAAAGACCTTCCCCGACATCGCCCGCGCCATGGGTGCGGAATCGGTGACCCACTTGCGCGAAAGGACCTGCACCGGCGCACTGCCCGGCGACCGCAGCGCCGCCGACAACACCTCCTGGATCGCCGACGCCGAAGTCGCCGTCGACTCCGAGGACACCGCCCACAAGGTCGCCGACCACATCCGCACCCAAGCCAAGAAACAGGGCTGGACCCTGGCCGAGGACCCCGCCGACGTCGACGCCGAAGGCAACTTCGACGGAACCCGCCTGCTCGGCGGCAAGCACGACGGACAGAACATGGTCATGACCGTCCTGCTCGACGAAGACCGCGACGGGACACTGATCGTCATCAACCACGTCCGCGGGATCTGCCGCGACATGCCCGACGGCCACGAGATGGTCCGCTCCGAACTGGACCCGCAGTACGGCGCCGTGGGTGACGGCTACGCCGACACCGACAGTCTCGAGGACTACACCGGCCAGCCCGGCCCCCTACCGGAGTCCACCCAGACCCCCGCACCCACCGGCCCCGAAGGCGCATCACCCTTCCGCCCACACTGACCACACCCCTGACAGTCCCACGCGGGACCCTGACCTCACCGCACGGAACCGGACAAGACAAGGGGCCCCGGATCAGCTCCGAGGCCCCTCGCCCGTCATCACTCGCACCTTGATGAGGTGGCTTCAGCCTACGAACCGCCGGTGTACGGAGGCCGAACCAGGACTGGGAATTCCCTGGCAACACGCCCCTCCGCTTCACGCGAGCCACAAGAATCGGCCCCTTCGCCAAGCCTCGAAGCAGCCGATTCTTCTGGCTCGGCGCAGAGAGCGCCGCCTCAGCCCAGCCGACCGCCGGACTCGCGCAGGAAGCACCCGCACAGGGAACTGCACATCATTGAGCGACACCCGCTCCATGCCCTGCTCACTCATCCATCCTCCTTCCATCCAGGCGCGCTGATCACGTGCCACGCACCGTGCTCCACAGCCACTCGGCCCCATCTCCGACGGCCTCCGCAACGCCCGTCCCGGGACGGAGCCGCCCAGCACTGGCCGCGGCGGGACGACGTCGTTAGCCTGGCGCCGTGGCCGCCGCCCCGACCGATCCGCCCTCCGACGCTCCGGCCGAGTTGCCCCCGTCCGGCACGGGTTCGACGGCGGCCCGGCACGGTCGTCACGCCGCCGTCGGCAGCCACCGCATCATCGGCGGCTCTCGCCCGTGGTGGCGCCCGCCCGCGCCGGACGCCCCGGACGTGGTGTACCCGGTGGGCCCCCTGAAGGTCCTGGACCGACGGCAGCGCTTCCTGCTGCGTCTGTCCCAGCCGGGCATGACCCTCGCCCTCGTGATGCTCTGGGTGTCCCTGAGTCCCAGTCTGTTGCCCCGCACCTGGTGGATGACGGCCGTCGCGGTGGGGCTGAGCTCCGTGCTCGGCTACCTGGTCGGCGACCTCGTGGGCCGGGCGAGCGCGTGGATCGCCCGCCGCATCGGTCTGCGCATCACCCTGCCGCCGCTCTCGGACTGGCTCCTCCGCCTCGGCTGGACGGTACTGCTCACGGCGGTCACCGTCGCCATCTGGGTGTGGAGCCTGCGCGAACAGGAGCTCACCGCCGAGCTGGTGGGTCTGCGCAGCAACGGGGCCGGATCGCAGCTGGCGGGCGTGGCCGCGGGGCTCGCGCTGGCCGGGGTGGTGCTGCTGCTCGTCCGTCTGCTGGCGCTGGCCTGGTGGAAAGTCCGCCACCTGGCTCGCCGTTTCCTGCCCGGGGTCCTGGCGACGGCGGCGGCCACCGTCGTCGTGCTCACCACCGTGACCTGGCTCTCCGAGGGCGTGCTGTACCGCCAGGGCATGAACGCCGCCCTGTCCTCCGCCGCGCAGCTCAACGCCGAGACCGCCCCCGGACGCACCCGGCCGGCCGAGCCCGAGCGCTCCGGGTCGCCGCAGTCCACGCAGTCCTGGGAGAGCCTCGGCCGGGACGGTCAGGTGTTCGTCGCCGACGGCGCCCGTCGCGAGCGCATCGCAGAGATCACCGGGCAGCCGGCTCAGGAGCCGATCCGCCTGTACGCCGGCAAGGAGGGCAACCCCAGCATCCAGGACGCCGTCGATGCGGTGCTGGCGGAGATGGAGCGCACCGGCGCCTTCGACCGGTCCGTCGTGCACGTGACCACCACGACGGGCACCGGTTTCGTGCAGGGCTGGTCTGCCGGCGCCGTCGAGTATCTGGCCGGCGGGGACTGCGCCACGGTGTCCCTGCAGTACTCCTACTTCTCCTCGGCCCTGGCCTACGTCTCCGACCGGCAGTCCCCTCCGGAGGCCGGCCGCGCGCTCTTCGACGCCGTCCACGACGCCTGGCTCGAGCTGCCCGAGGACCGTCGCCCGCTGCTGGTGGTCAGCGGCGAGTCGCTGGGGTCCTACGGCATGCAGGGCGCGTTCGACTCCCCGGAGGAGCTCATGGCCGACGTCGACGGCGCCGTGTTCAGCGGCACCCCGCGGTTCACGCCGCTGTGGCAGCAGTTCACGGAGCAGCGGCGGCCGGGCAGCCCGGAGATCGCTCCCGTGGTGGACAACGGGCGGCACGTCCGGTTCGTCACCCGCCCCGAGGAGCTGGGCCACGACTACTACGGCGGCCCCTACGCGGAGTGGGAGCATCCCCGGGTCGTCTATGCCCAGCACGCCTCGGACCCAATCGTCTGGTGGGACCCGGACCTGCTGGTCTCGGAGCCGGACTGGATGGAGGAGAAGGTGGGCCGGGACGTCTCCCCGAACCTGACCTGGACGCCGTGGGCCACGTTCTGGCAGGTCGGCATGGACCAGCCGCTGTCCGTCGCCACCGACGGCGGCCACGGGCACCAGTACTTCGAGGAGGTCGTGCCCTACTGGGCCGCGGTGCTGGGCCAGGAGTGGTCGGATGAGCGGGTGGTCCGGATCCAGCGGGCCCTGCGCACCGACTTCCGGCCGCGCTGAACGTCGCTGCCCGGACAGGACGAAGGGCCCCGGATCAACTCCGGGGCCCCTCGCCCGTCATCACTCGCACCTTGATGAGGCGGCTTCAGCCTACGAAGCGCCGGTGTACGAAGACCGAACCAGGACTGGGAGTTCCCTGACAACACGCGCCTCCGCTTCGCGCGAGTCAGACGCGCCTCCGCCTCACGCGAGCCAGAAGAATCGGCCCCTTCGCCGAGCCTCGAAGCAGCCGATTCTTCTGGCTCGGCGCAGAGAGCGCCGCCTCAGCCCAGCCGGCCGCCGGACTCGCGCAGGTAGCAGCCGCCGCAGAGGGAGTCGTAGGTCACCTCGACGCCGTCGATGGCCACCTGGTCCCCCTCGAAGATGTAGTGCTCCTCCCCCGTGGCGGGGTCGGTGGCCTTGCGGGTGTTGAAGAGCGCCTTCTTCCCACACCGGCAGATGGTCTTCAGCTCCTCCAGCGAATGCGCCAGCTCCATCAGCCGTGCCGAGCCCGGGAAGGAATGGGTGCGGAAGTCGGTGCGGATGCCGTAGGCGAGCACGGGCACCCCCTCTTCCACGGCGATCCGCAGCAGGTCGTCCACCTGCCCCGGGGTGAGGAACTGGGCCTCGTCCACCAGCAGGCACGCCACCGGGGGGACGCCGTCCAGGCGGTCCACCAGGGCGTCCGGATCCTCCCCGGAGGCGTGGCCGCGGAACAGCTGCACCACGTCGTCGTCCGGGCGGATCCGGAAGTCCACGCGGCGGGAGACGCCCAGGCGGGATACGATCTCGTCATCCCCCTTGGTGTCCACCTGCGGCTTGGCCAACAGAACGCGCTGGCCCCGTTCCTCGTAGTTGAAGGCGGCCTGCAGCAGGCCGGTGGACTTCCCGGAGTTCATCGCCCCGTAGCGGAAGTAGAGCTTGGCCACGTGCGCGTCAGCCCTGCGCCTTCTCGATCTGCTCCTTCGCCGACGGGTCCGAGTCGTTCAGGAACGTGCCGATGCGCTGGACCTCCTCGGACTCGCCGATGCCGGCGGCTGCCCGGCCGAGGGCGTAGAGGGCGCGGAGGAAGCCACGGTTCGGCTCATGGGAGTAGGGCACCGGGCCGGCGCCGCGCCATCCGGAGCGGCGCAGGGCGTCGAGGCCACGGTGGTAGCCGACCCGCGCGTACGCGTAGGAGTCGACCGTACGGCCCTCCTTCCAGGCGTCCTCGGCCATCATGGCCCACACGAGCGAGGAGTCCGGGGCGACCGGGACGATGTCCTCGGGCAGGTCTCCGGCCTCGATGCGAGCCTGGACCTCGGGCTCCTCCGGGAGCAGGGTGGCCGGCGGCTCCATCAGGTTCTTGCCGATCAGCGACTCGGACATGGCGATCTCCTCCTGTGCTGTCTGCGGGTCCGCCCGCACCGCACATACGGGGATGCACGTCAGCAGGCGGCGGGGTTCTCCGAAAGTGTATCCACGCTCGCCCGGCGGACCCGGGCCGCTTCCAGGCTTCTCCGGTACCGTGGGTCTGTGCATGTGCCCTCCCGGCACCGCCCACTGTCTTCGAAGGAGCTCTCCATGGCCAAGGCCTCGACCGCCGCACGACGCCGCCTCCTGCCCCTGGGCGCAGGCGCCGCCGCGCTGGCACTCGTGCTCTCCGGCTGCGTCGCAGACCAGGAGGACCCGAACGATGCGCCCTCCTCCGGCACCGAGGAGACCTCCGAGCCGAGCCCGTCCGAGAGCCTCGACCCGACCGCCGCGGCCGCCTCCCAGGTGGCCGAGGCCGCCGCGTCGAGCGCCGCCGCCGGCACCCGCCGCCCGCAGCCCCGTGAGGCGCTCGAGACCGACGGCCCCGGGGTGACCGACGGCGCCGCCACCGGCAGCTGGATCTCGATCGCCTCCGCCAAGCAGGACACCGTGTCCGTGATGGACTGCGCCCGCGACGTCCTGGACCAGGGCACCCTGGACGCCGTGGCCACGCACATCCCGAACGCGTCCGCCATGTCCATCGCCCAGCTCTTCGCCTCCCGCGACGAGAACCTCGAGTTCATGAGCTGCTCCTTCACCAGCTCCACCCGTGCGGAGAACGGCATGCCGATGGCCATGGTCCGCTACCAGCACAACCTCAACGACGAGCGCCTCGATTGGTGCAAGCCGGAGCCCGCAGCCATCGCGGACGAGTACACGTTCGACGAGGAGACCGGCAAGGGCCTCATGGCCCTCGTGCGCCCGGGCATGAAGGGCGGCGCCGACGGCGCCCCGCTGATGCCGCAGCGCACCGGCTGGGCCTGCAGTGACGACGGCACCGAGATGGTGTCCATCACCTTCGGCGCCATGGAGGGCTACGGCGACGCCAACGAGGGCCTCACCGCCATCGAGAACTCCCCGGTGGCCGAGAGCACCACGATCGTCACCGAGGCCCGCGACCACCTGGCGGACACCGTCCTGAAGGATCCCTCCACGTACCAGGACGTCATCGGCAAGGCCTCGCCGTTCTTCATGGACTACCAGATGGACGAGAAGACCCTCGAGGAGGCCCGCAAGATCCCCGCCGGCGAGTCCGACCCGGAGGACCTGCCGACCCACTCGATGATCGACCGCCCCGAGGGCGCCCCGGGTCCGGTGGCTCCGGGCCAGCCCCCGCGCGTCGTCGAGGACGACTGACACCCCGGAGGGCCCCCTCCCGGCACGACGG
>NZ_BCSN01000054.1 GCF_001570885.1 Micrococcus lylae NBRC 15355
GATCGCGAGGGTCGCCATGCTCAGGCCTCATCCGCGTCGTCACTCGTTGCAGCACCGAGGATGATCGGATTGCCAACGAGGGAGAGCGTCTGACCGGACCACTCGACGCCAGCCACCTTCTTAGCGTGCGCCAGCGCCTGTTCGAACACCTCCACGGCCGTCTCGACGTCGATCGGCGCGAGATCCAGGGACTTTCCGTAGCGCTGGTCGAGAGTGACCGCAGGCTCGCCCTTCTCACGCAGGTGACAGTTCGCACGCAGGTGCAGCTCACGGTCGGACAGAGACATGCCCAGCAATCCATACGCCGCGAGCAAGGCCCGGGAGGCCACGTCCGCCTCTGTCGTCCCCCCGAAACGGAGCTGCCGGAGAGCAGCGAAAGAGAGAAGCCTGCGGCGGGTGATGGACCGACACGCCACACCGCCCAGCTCACCGAGCGAGGGCGGAATGTTCCCCAAGCCCAAGGTGGACATCGAGGAGCCGGTGTCGCCCTTCTTCTTGGCCTCCGACAGGATCTTGGCTTGGAGCTTGTCACTGAGCTCCTCAGCCTGGTCCTTCACCAGGGCCTCGACGTCTTTCGCACTGGGCTTGACGCTGGCGGCGACGGGATCCACACGCGCCGCGGCACGCCGATTGCGCCGCTCGTCCGGACGGTGGTCCTGGTCTGTCAGAACACCGATGACCTCGCCGGTCAAGCAGGTCTGATAGCGGCCCTGATGCGACTTCCGCGTGGAATCCCACGCACCAAGAACCAGTGACGTGGGAGCGGCTTCAAGGAGGGGGCGCGCATTGTGACGTGTGGCGTTGCGCAGGGCCCGGTACACGTCCGACTGGGTGACGGGCACCCCGTCCAGGGACGCCGAACGAATGTGGGCGTCGAACGCGCGATGCGGGAGAGTCAAGTCGGATTCGACCTGGCCGCCATAGGCAACCTCAATGGAGGGCACCTTCCGCAGGGCCGCACCCTCCCTCGTGGAACCGTCGCGTCGGGCCTCCACGATCGCATCCTCGTCCCGATTGGACACCGACTGCTTCGAATCGACGACAACGGTCCAGACGGGCGCCTGCGCGCCGTCGTCCCCCCGCTCCATGCGCGTCTCGAACGCGAACGTGGCGCCGCGCCCGTCCTGCAGAACGCGAGCCGGAGCAATCACCGCCCCCGGTCCGCCCGCCGGCTCGAGCTCCGTCTCAGACAGCAGAGACGTGCTCCCACCTGGGGCGCAAGCAGACAGCAGATGGTCGAGGGACAGGGTCGTTCGGTCAGTCATGAGAGGAGCCTTTCGTTGCCGCGGCTATTGGGTGGAACGGTTCGGCGAACACGACGCTTATCGCGTCCGCCCTGTACGGGAACCTGTGCATCAGCAGGCCCGTGAGGCCCACGGTAGCACCAAGACTACTCATTATTCAGCACTCCTTCGTACATCCACCGCTATCAACCCAGTATGCTCTATCGAGCAGGGGAGGCCACCGCACTCGATGAGGGGAGCCCGCTCTCCTGGACGGGAGGCCCCTCTCAATGGATGAAAGGAGTCGCATGCCGATTAAGTACACCCCAGAGTTCAAGGTGAAGGCCCTGCAGCTCATCGAGGAACACGTCCGTGTAGAGCAGTGCTCTGCCTTGGCCGCCTGCACCAAGGTCGGCGAAACCCTTGGCGGGATCTCCCCTCACACCCTGCGGAAGTGGTGGAAGCGAAGCGGTCTGGACCGAAGTGAGGCGCTCGGTGTGAGCACTGATCGCTCTGAGGAGATACACCGACTTCACCAAGAGAACCGCACGCTGCGCGACGAGAACGAATGGCTCCGCCACACCTTGGCGTATTTTGCAGCGCGGCCCTACCGCCCACACCGTGATGACCCAGATCAGTGACCACTGCCGAGACATCGCGAAGGTAGGCTTCGGCATGCGCCTTCGCCACTCCGAGAGCTTTCATTGAGGATGGGTTGACAGAGTCGGTTGTCACACCCGGCCGCACCTACGCGGAGCACTCTCCGCGTCTTCGTTGCACTCGGGGTGGCGAGGGTGCACGGCGGACTCAATCGATGAGTGCAACAGATCCTTCCTGGGCGTTCAGGAAGGCAGTACCCGCTCACCATGCCCCGATCCACGCGAGAAGAGTCCCTGAGACGACGTCTGCGTGCCCTGTCCTTGATGGTCGCCAGAGGCCGGTCGCAAGACGTTGCCGAAGAACTGAAAGTAGGCCGTAACACCAGGACGGTGTTGCACTGACCACCTGAGTCGGCCCCTGTTCGACAACTCCTGCGTCACCCGTCCGGCAGGACGTACCGACGGTTCCGGCTGGTCGGGGGCGCAGTCGCCACCACAACACCCCGTTCAACAAGACCGCGCAACACCGGTCGCAGGGAGGTGACGGCTCGCCCGGTCGCACGGGCCACGTCATGCACACTCAGCTCCTGGGCGTGTCCACTGGCCAACGCATCAACAACGGACTGCTCAGCATCGGTCAACCCCTGCTCCTCAGCCCACAGGGCGTAGGAATCCGTGCCCGTCTCACGCATCAGACCCTTCGACGCCAGACCGTCCAACACCATGCGGAGCACATCCGAATCCGCCCCCAGAGACTGCCTCAGGCCTGGAACGGTGACCCCGCCGTTCCGCCGGGCGATCAGGAGGATCGCCTCCTCCTGCTCAGTGAGGGTCTCACTGCTGAGAGACTGCAACCACTGACGCAGTGCAGGGATCTCAACGCCATGACGCCGCAGAGTGACCACCACTTGGTCCGGATGCACGGTGAACTCCGGGCCTTCGAGCGCATGAGCGGTCATCTGGTTCATCATCATGCGCACTCCGCCCCCTTGGCCCTCCACGGTGAATCCCGCCGCCTCATGGTGGGGCACGTGCTGCAACATCTGCATGAGCACCCTGTTCCGGCACATGGACCTGCCGTCGTCGAGGTTGTCTTTGGTCTTGCCTCCCCAGAGTCCACCGGGGCTCGCAATCTCCACGCGATCCGGGTAGACGTCCACCGTGACCGGCTCACCTTGGAAGAGGTCTGCATACTCGCGGTGCACCACGGCGTTGGCGATGGCTTCACGAAGGACGTCTTCGGGAATCTCCAAGTGCTCCGTTCGCCCGCTGCCTTCGACCGTGGCATACCGCTGCAGGTGTCTGGCCGTCGCCGCCACGGCCGTCTGCACCACCTCTGGCAGAGCCCCTTCGCACTGCTGACGGTCGCTGAAGCGAACTCGGCCTCCTCCGGTGGCCTTCGCGAGTCCAGGATGCACAGTGACATCCACGAGCAACCGGGGGAAGAACTGCTGCGGATACACCCCCAAGCTCAAAAGCCCCGCGAGCGTGACGGAAGCGTCCTCGGTGAGGATGTTCAGGCGCCGCAGCCGCTCTCCATGATCCACCGTGCCTCGGAGAGCCACAGAGCTCGCACGTCGCTGCAGGAGGGCGTGCAGCTGCGACTCGTCGAGATCTTTCAGAGAAGCCCGCGGCACGGCGGAGAGGTCTACCGATGACTGGGTCAGGGCATGCCGCATCTCATAGATCTCTGCGCTGGAGAGGTGGAGATCCTTGTCATCCACCCGCTTGTAACTGCCCTTCTCAATACCCTGCGCGGTCCGCCAACACGGCTTCCGGCCCAGGTCGTTCTCCGCAATGTCCACGGCGACGACTGGACGTCCTTCCAGTTCAGCGCGCTCGATCGTGTACACCGGTGGGTTGGTCAGCTGTGGAGGCTGCCCGCCGTCCCCCATGCCGGAGACGAACTGGTCGATCACGCGCTGGGGATCAAATCCCTCGGCCGGCACAAAGCCTCCAGCCTCCGACACGCCCAGGAGAATCCGTCCACCCCGGGTGTTGGCGAACGCGCTCACCGTCTCCCAGATGTCCTTGGGCAACCCTCCGCCTGCAGCTTTGGCCTCGCAGAGGGCATCATCCGAACGTTGGCGCCTCAGCCTCTCCACATCCCGCAGCACCCCGCCATCCGCCGTCACGAGACCCCCACTCACTCACCGAGCCATCAGCACGTACTCTACAGACTGACGGGCTCACTTTACACAGTGAAGACCTCACTTTACTCAGTGACAGCGTCACTTTACTCAGTGAGGTTGGTTCCCACCGCAGTGACGGCCCCAAGAGGCATCGCGGACACGGTGCCTCCGTCAGAACCCCCCGCCGACCCCGCCATCCTCGGCCAGGTTCGAGAACCTCGAGTAGTGCCCCTGGAACCCCACCACAATGGTCTTCGTGGGCCCGTTCCTGTGCTTGGCCACGATCAGGTCCGCCTCGCCGGCGCGCGGGGACTCCTTGTCGTACACGTCCTCGCGGTGCAGCAGGATCACCATGTCCGCGTCCTGCTCGATCGACCCGGACTCACGCAGGTCGGACACCTGCGGCCGCTTGTCCGTGCGTTGCTCGGACCCACGGTTCAGCTGGGACAGCGCGACCACCGGCACCTCGAGCTCCTTGGCCAGCAGCTTCAGGGCACGGGAGAACTCGGCCACCTCCTGCTGACGGGACTCGACCTTCTTGCCGGAGCTCATCAGCTGCAGGTAGTCCAGCACCACCATCTTGAGGTTGTTCTTCTGCTTCAGGCGCCGGCACTTCGCCCGGATCTCCATCATGGACATGTTCGGGGAGTCGTCGATGAAGAACGGGGCGTCGTTCAGCCGGCCCACGGTCGCGGCGATCTTGGACCACTGGTCATCCCGGATGGTGCCCTTGCGCAGATCCTGCAGGGCGATCGTCGCCTCCGCGCTCAAGAGCCTCATCGCGATCTCGTTCTTGCCCATCTCCAGGCTGAAGAACACGGTGGCCATGTTGTGGTGCAGTGCCGCGGCGCGCGCGAAGTCCAGCGCCAGCGTGGACTTGCCGACCGCCGGGCGGGCCGCGATCACGATCATCTGGCCCGGGTGCAGGCCCTGGGTCAGCTCGTCGAAGTCGTAGAAGTCCGTGGGCACGCCGGTCATGCCCTCGCCCTGGTTGCCCGCGGCCTCGATCTCGTCGACCGTGTGCTCCATGATCTCGGACAGCCGCACGTAGTCCTCGGACTGACGGTTCTCCGCCACCTTGTAGATCTCGGACTGCGCCTCGTTGACGATCTCCTCGACCTCACCGTCTCCGGTGTAGCCCATCTGGGTGATCTTCGTGCCCGCCGTCACCAGACGCCGCAGCACCGCCTTCTCGGCCACGATCTCCGCGTAGAAGCTCGCGTTGGCGGCGGTCGGCACGGACTGGATCAGCTCATGCAGGTACGCCGGTCCACCGGCGCGGGTCAGCTCCTGGCGCTTGTTCAGCAGGTCCGCCACGGTGACGGCGTCGGCCGGCTCGCCACGGCCGTAGAGGTCGATGACCGCCTCGTAGATCATCTCGTGGCTGGGGCGGTAGAAGTCGTGGCCCCGGAGGATCTCCACCACGTCCGCGATGGCGTCTTTGGAGAGCATCATGCCGCCGAGGACCGAGCGCTCCGCCTCGAGGTCCTGGGGCGGCAGCACGCCGCGGTCAGAGGAGCGGCCGCCGTCGTCGTAGGCGCCGGAGTCTCCGTACTCATCAGACATCTTCCGGATTCTCCCTTCCCACGGCGCGGCACGACGGCGGCCTCCGGACCGGCCGAGCCAGCCCGTATTCCTCTGTGACACCCCCGGCCGTCGCAGGTGCCGCGCTAGTCCGCCGCACCGGCGTGCAGGACGTCGATGCGGCGGAGGACACCTCCAGTCACGGGGGCGGCGGATGGACGCCGACGTAGTGGTCACCTGCCGGCCAATACCCACCGCCTGCGACGTGGGGATAGCACGGGACACTACCTGTGGCGCGGAACCTGCGACAACCGCGTGTTCCACAGGTCCTGTGGACAGCATGTGGACGGCGCGGCGTGTCGTGTGGATTCCGCGGCGTGGCGCTGGGGACAAGACTGTGGGGCAAACCCACAGGAGCTCACTATTCTCCCTCTGACCAGGCATGATGCTGATCCACGCCTGTGGGGAAAGATTTCTTCCTGGGAGATCCCTGGCCGTGGCCACACGCCCTCAGATCACGTTTGACCCCCGTCTCACCCGGGTGTTATAAACCCCTATCCACATCCCAATCCACAACGTCCACATCTGTGGACAACTCGTGTGGACAAGCCGCCGTGACCTGGGGACATCCAGATTGACAGCCCCCTTCAGGCGACCCGGCCCACAGCCTGCAGCAGCTCGTCCACGCGCTCCGCTGCCCGCTCCAGCGCAGCCAGGAACCGCTCCGGCTCGGCCGCCCCGCCGGCCCAGTGGCTGACCGTGAACTCCAGCCAGTCCCCCCCCGGCGTGTAGGCCACCCCGAACCCGTCCTCCACGGAGGGCACGAACGCGTAGCGGACCACCTGGTCGGCCGAGCCGATCGACGTGGTGGACAGGAAGTCCTCCCGCGCCTGCCGCACCGCCGGATGCCCGGTCAGCTCGTCCAGCGCCTCGGACCTCTCCTGCACAGCCTCGGCGGCCAGTCTCAACCCGAACAGGTGCCGGTCCACCCCGTGGCCGGCCTTGCAGGCCTTCACCCAGTCCCGGTGGGCATCCAGCGCCGCCACGAGCAGCTCCCGCCACTGCACAGCCGCCCGGCCCTCCACAGGCCCCGCGGCGAGCGCCTCCACCAGTGCGACGAGCTCCGGCGTCACCGGCCGCAGGCACTCGGTGCGCCCGGCCTGGTACTCGCGCATGTCCACAGACTCGTAGTGCCCGCGCACCCGCCCGAACGCGATCCGCTGCGCCAGCGCCATCACCAGCTGCTGCACCGCATCCAGGCTCACCTTCATCCCGGCCGCCTGCACGTCCGGCCTCCGCGTGCGCACCACGTCCACCCGCAGCTTGGCGGCCCGCTCCGCCGCCTCGTCCAGCAGCGTGGTCGCCCTCTCGCGCAGCTGCTCCGGCCACTTCCAGGCCAGCTCCTTCCCGACGACGTCCGGCTCCCCCGCCTGTCCGCTTACCTCGGCCTCGGAGCCGGGGGCAGGGCGTGCCGCCTGCGAGGTCTCCTCCACAGCAGCCTCCTGCATGCGGCGCACCGCCTCCACCAGCGTCGCCCCGTCCACGGTGGAGTGCTCCACGTGCATCGCGGTCCACCCGTCGGTCAGCCGGTGCAGGTAGGAGATCGGCCGGTAGACCCAGGCCAGGCTGGGATCCGTCAGGCCCTGCAGGAGCGCCGCGGCATCCTGGCCGGCCACAGCACCGCGCCCGCCGTCCGCGCCATCACCATTGCCCTCGTCGCCCACGCCCGTGCCCGTGCCTGTACCCGTCCCCGTCTCACCGTCCAGAAGGCTGACCGTGAAGAGCATCTGCCGCAGTCGCTCAGAGACGGCCGCGTTGCGCTCGTCCTGCATCAGCTCGGGCAACAGCTCCGCCAGGTGCGCCGAGCCCAGGGCGGAAAGCGCACCGAACGCCAGCTCGCCCCCGACGACGCCACCGCCGATGCCGCAGGAGCCGACGCCACCGCTGGCGCCATCATCACCGCCGCCACCATCACCGGCACCGCCCCGCGCCTCCTCCGCAACCCTCGCCACGGCGGAGGCGAGCTCTGCCCTGCCGAGGAGGCGGCCGTCGTCGTGGGTCAGGGGCACCGCGAACAGCCGACCGCGCACGAACAACCCCACCTCACGCCGGGCCGTGCCCGGCTCCGCCGCACGGAAGGCATCCACGTCCTGACCGGGCTCGCGCAGGCCGCCGTTGAGGCAGGCGAACTGGGCGGGGTCGATGGCCGAGCCGCGCGCGTCCACCGGCGGCTCGGTCTCCCCGCGGGCCTCGGTCAGGTGCACCGCAGCCGCCCGCCGGATCACGTCCGCCGCCCGCTCGAACGAGTCCTCCACAGCGCCGCCGGGCTGGTCGCGGCCGAGGGCCACCTGGAACACCACGTTCGTGGACAGCGGCAGCGGCCGGCGCTCCGCCAGGTACCCGTGCAGCCACGGCACGGACATCCAGTTCCGGCCCGCCGCATCCTCGGCCTCCGCGCGGGCCACCAGCGCCTCACGCAAGGCGGGGCCGTCCTCGGCGAGGAGACGGTCGGCGAGCGCCCGGACCTCGCCCGCGTCCTGCGGCCTCACGGCGGCCACCATGCGGACGAGCCGGTCCAGCACCGGGGCGGTCTCGGCCACGGGCAGATGCTTCAGGGCAGGGTGCGGATGCGCAGAAGGGGTCATGGCTCCATGCTGTCAGCCCCCCCGCCGACTCGAGTGGGCAGTTGTTCCACGAATCCGGCCGGATCCGTGGAACAACTGCCCACTCGACGCACACCCCAGGAGACCCCTCACGCCTCCTTGTCCGCCGGAGCCTCCTCCACCACGGGCTCGATGATCGGGTTCTTCGGCAGCTTGCGCACGCGCTTGGGGCGCTTGGAGCGGGCCGGGATGAGCGAGCGCATGTTCTCATGCTTGCCGAAGCAGAGGAGGCGGTCGTTCTCCTCCAGCTCCTTCTCCGCGCTCGGGTTCGGGAACACCTTGGTGCCGCGGTGCAGGGTGAGGACCTGGATGTCCTTCTCCCAGAGGCCGGACTCGCCGATGGTCTTGCCGATCATGTCCGCGCCCATGTTCACGGCGATCTCGGCCACCCCGTACCCGGTGGACACGGCCAGACGCTGGCGGACGTCGATGTCCGGGAACCCGGCCTGGTCCGCGATGTAGTCCACGATCGCACCGGCCACATCCAGCTTGGTGGCGCGCTCGATGCCCTCAAGGCCCGGGGAGGAGTTGACCTCCATGACCAGCGGGCCGTTCTCCCCCTCGAGCATGTCCACACCGGCCACGCGCAGGCCCATGATGTGGGCTGCGCGCACGGCGGTCTCCTCGAACTCCGGGGACAGGTCCACCTTCTCCACGGTGCCGCCGCGGTGCACGTTGGAGCGGAACTCGTCCCCCTGGGCCACCCGGCGCATGGCGGCCACCACGCGGTCCCCCACCACGAGCGCACGGACGTCCTTGCCCTTGGACTCCTTCACGAACCGCTGGATGAGCACCTGCTGGTCAGTGCCGTGCAGCGTCTCGATGATCGCCTCGGCCACCTTCTTGGTCGGCGCCAGGATCACACCGATGCCCTGGGTGCCCTCCAGCAGCTTGATCACCACGGGCGCCCCGCCCACCATGTCGATCGCCGTGGACACCTCGCCGCGGTTGCGGACGAACACGGTGGCGGGCATGTCGATCTCGTGCCGGGACATGATCTGGGTGGCCCGCAGCTTGTCCCGGGAGTTCATGATCCCGGCGGCCGTGTTCGGGGTGTACACGTCCATCTGCTCGAACTGGCGCACCACGGCGGTGCCAAAGTAGGTCACCGAATTGCCGATGCGCGGCAGGATCGCGTCATAGGAGGACAGCGGCCGGCCTCGGAACAGCAGGTCCGGCTCCTCGGTGGACAGGTCGATGCCGAAGCGGAGGGTGTCCAGGACCTTCACCTGGTGGCCGCGCTCGAGGGCGGCCGACTTCAGGCGCTGCGTGGAGTAGGCGCGCAGCGACCGGGACAGAATGGCGAGCTTCACCAGGGATCTCCTGACAGGATAGGGGGCGTGTCAGAGTCTAAGCAGGTCACCCCGGAGACGTCAGTCGAGGCCGTCACGGTCGGATGGCGCGAATGGGTCTGCCTCCCCGGCGCCGGTGTCCCCTGGATGAAGGCCAAGATCGACACCGGGGCCCGCACCTCCGCCCTCCACGCCTTCGACGTGCAGGAATTCCGCCGCGAGGGCCACCTCTGGGTCCGCTTCGAGGTCCACCCCTGGCAGACCTCCGCCCGGGACGCCGTCACCGTGGAACTGCCCGTGGCGGACGAGCGCACCATCCGCTCCTCCAACGGCCGCGCCGAAATCCGCCGCGTGGTGGTCATGCCGGTCACCGTGGGCGGCCGCACCCTCGACGCGGAGGTCACCCTCACCGACCGGGACGAGATGGGCTTCCGCATGCTGGTGGGCCGCGAAGTCCTCGCCCGCGGCTTCCTGGTGGACTCGTCCCGCTCCTACGCCGGCGGCGTCCCGCCCCGCGCCGTCCGCCGCCGCAACTGGGGCAAGCGGTGAGCGTGGAGACGCGCCGTCGTCGTCCCCGTCCGTCGTTCGCGTTCGGCAACGTGAAGGTGCGCGCCGGGCACCGGCGGGAGGTGTCCCTGCCGATCACCCGCACCATCACCGGCGCGGACGTCACCCTGCCGGTGCACGTGCTGCACGGCCGGGAGGACGGGCCCACCGTGTGGGTGTCCGCGGCGATCCACGGTGACGAGGTGGTGGGCATCGAGGTCATCCGCCGCGTGCTGTCCACGCTGAACCCGAAGCAGATGCGGGGCACGCTGATCGCGGTGCCGATCGTCAACGTGCTCGGTGTGCTCGCGGGCGACCGCTACCTGCCGGACCGCCGGGACCTGAACCGGTCCTTCCCCGGCTCGGCGCGCGGCTCGCTGGCGGCACGGATCGCGCACCTGATGATGACCGAGGTGATCAGCCGCTGCGAGGTGGGCATCGACCTGCACACCGGCGCGGACCGCCGTTCGAACCTGCCGCAGATCCGCTGCGACCTGGAGGACGCGCGGACCCGCGAGCTGGCCGAGGCCTTCGACGCCCCGGTGATGTACCACGCCCGGCTGCGGGACGGCTCCCTGCGCGCCGCCGCCCGCGAGGCCGGGGCGCGGGTGCTGCTCTACGAGGCCGGCGAGGGCTGGCGCTTCGACGAGTACGCGATCGCCCCCGGCGTGGACGGCGTGCTCCGCGTGCTGGCGGCCATGGACATGGTGGACCTCGCGCCGCTGGGCGTGGACCCGGCCCCGGACCGCGGCGAGGAGTACGAGGTGGACGTCCCCGCCCTGGTGGATGCCATGGGTGACGAGGCCGAGCCGGTGGCCCCCGACCTTCCCGAACGGCACGTGGTGTGGCGCTCCGGCTGGGTGCGTGCCCGCAAGGACGGCATCCTGCACTCCGAGGTGGTGCTGGGCCAGCTCGTGGAGGAGGGACAGCGCATCGGCACCCTCTACGACTCCTTCGGCCGGACGGTCTCCGCCGTGAAGGCCGACCGCGCCGGCGTGGTCATCGGGCGGGCCGAGGCGCCCCTGGTGAACCGCGGTGATGCGCTCGTGCACATCGGCGAGACCGGTCCGCACGCGGGCTGACGAATCCAGTCGCTTACTGGTGAGGACTCACCAGTTGTCGCACGGGAACACCACGTCGACGGCCACGCACCTTCGCAAGGTGCGCGGCTGGCGTCGTGGTGGCGGCTTGACCCACCCCTGCCTGCGGGAGAAGGTGAGGTAAACGAGAGGGGGATCACCGTGGCCCTCGAGCCCAATGGAGTCGAGATCGCCGTCCTTCTGCTCTGGGCGGTCGGCCTCGTCTGCGCCGTGGCCCGGCTGCGGCGGGAGCGGAGCGTCTCGTCCTGGACAGTGCTCGTTCTGGCGGCCGTCGTGCCCGTGGTCGGGTCGCTCGTGGCGATCGGCGGACTGTTCCTCCCGCAGAGAAGGACGGCGGAGAGAAGCCCAGCCGACGTCACCTGACGCCCTGCCGCAGGCTCAGCCGTTCTGCGGGCCCGTCTCGCCGACGTGCACCAACGCGTCGCCTCGGTTCACCAGGGGCGCCTCGGCACGGCCGATGACCACGCCGCGCCGAGCCGAGCCCTGCGGCGGGCGCTGCCGGGCGCTGCCCATTCCCCTGGCTTACTGGTGAGGACACACCGTCAAAGACCGCTGTCAGAGCGTCGTGACGGTGAGTCCTCACCAGTTGTCACGCGGGGACACCACGACGCCGGCCACTCACCTTCGCAAGGTGCATGGCCGACGTCGGGAAGCCCCTCTCCGGGAAGCCGGCGGTCTCCCGCGCGGGCGTCAGCCCAGCGGGATGCGGCCCTTGAGCTGCTCCGGGTCCTCCACGGGCTCGTCCTTGGTCTGCCTCATCAGCTCCTCGGCCTTCGGCACCGAGTCCCAGACGTTCCAGAGCAGGACGCCGCGGACCGTGCCGCCGTCCACGTAATAGACGACCGCCGTGGAGGTGTCCGGCGCACCGGAGGCGTCCTCGGCCAGGTCCACCACGGTGGTGTGGTCCGTGGTGATCTCCCCGATGGCCTCGTAGCCGGCGTCGAACAGGTCGCCCCAGAAGAACGGGGTGTGCGTGTAGGCCTCCCCCTGGCCGGCCATCGCCCTGCCGGCGGCCAGGCCCTGGGTCTCAGCGGCGTCGGCGTGCTCCACACGGCGGGTGCCGAGCAGGGCGTCCGGGTAGGAGGCGATGTCCCCGGCGGCGTAGACGTCCTGCGCGGAGGTCTGGAGCATCTCGTCCACCACCACGCCGTCCTCGACCGTGATCCCGGCGAACTCGGCGAGCTCCGTGCGCGGCTGAACGCCCAGCGCCAGGACCAGACGATCCGCGTTCAGCTCCGTGCCGTCCTCCAGCGTCACCGTGAGCACGCCGGGCGCGCGCAGGCCGTAGTCCGACGGGCGGGAGAGGTTCTCCTCCTGCTCCCCGGTCTCCTCGGCCGCGGCGGGCTCGTCCGACTCGCCCTGCGCCGGCTCCGGGTCCTGCGGGATGTCCTCCTCGGTGGGCTCGGCCACCTGCTCGGCCTCGGCGACGGAGGCGTAGCGGCCCTCCACCACCCTCACGCCGCGCTCCTCGTAGTCCTTCTGCACGGCCTCGGCGAGCTCCTCCGGGAGCATGTGGGACAGCAGCGGCAGCCTCGGGGACACCAGGGTCACCTGCGCGCCCACGCCGGTCAGGGCCGCGGCGAGCTCGGTGCCGATGTAGCCGCCGCCCACCACCACCACGCGGTCCGACTTGGACACCGCGCCGTGCAGCCGGCGGAAGTCCGAGGCGGTGCGGTAGGTGTGCACGCGAGCGCCCACCTGCGTCTGACCGGTGATCGGCTCGGAGCCGGTCGCCAGCAGCAGCGAGCCGTAGGAGACGGTCTTGCCGGCGATCACCAGGGTGTGCGCCTCCGGGTCCAGGTCCGAGACCTCCACGCCCAGCAGGTAGCGGGTGTTCAGACCCGGGGCGGCCGGTTCCTTCTCATCCGTGGTGACCAGGACCGAGTCCTGCACGCTCGCCTCGTCCTCCGCCCACAGCCTCTTGGACAGGTCCGGGCGGTAGACCGGCGCCGAGACGTCCTCGCTCACCACGGCCACCGTGGCCTCCGGGGACACCTCGCGGATGCCCTCCACGGCCTTCACCGCGGCCATGCCGCCGCCCACGATCACGTGGTCGTAGCTCTCCTCCATGGACGGGGACGCGATCGGCGACCCGGTCGGGTCCAGCAGCGGGGCGTTCTGGGTGGTCTCATCGGCAGCCATGGCTGTCCTCCTTCCGCACGGGCCTCGGGTGTGGCCTGCGCGCCGGTGCGCCGCCGTCGGGGCGGCGCCCTGTCCGCCATCATGGGGCGATCGGCCGCGCAGACGAAACCCCTCGGGCGCCGGAGTCTCCGCGGACAGGCGGAGGCGAGGAGCCGTCGTCGGGAAGGAAGGCGGGGGCACGACGACGGCGCGCTGCCGCCTTCCGAAGAGCCGGCGGCGGTCCGTGGTCAGGCGGCTCGGGAGGCCGTGTGGCGGCCGTGGACGAACCAGTAGTACGCCGTCAGCAGCGCCATGACGGCGCCGGAGAGCAGGTAGGCGGAGCTCAGCCCGATGGCTGCGCCGGCCACGCCCACGATGATCGGCCCCAGGCCCGTGGCGATGTCCAGCAGCAGGAAGTAGGTGCCCGTGGCCACACCGAACTTCTGCGGCGGCACCGCCTGCACCGCGATGGTCTGGAAGCCGCTGATCAGCGGGCCGTGGCTGAGGCCGAACAGGAACCCGCACACCAGCAGCCCCGTGGCCGTGTGCCACTGGGAGAGCAGGACGAAGGACACCGCGTAGGCGATGAGCACGGGGTAGGCGAGGACATCGTCGCCCCGGCGGTCCTGCAGTGGGCCCAGCACGAAGCGGCCGACGAGGGTGCCCAGCGCGAAGAGCAGGAAGAACACGCTGGTGGCTGTCGCGCCGATGCCGTGATCCCGTGCGTAGCCGGCCAGGAACGCGAGCACGCCGCCGCCGTAGAGCATGCCCGCGGCCGCCGTGATCACCGCGATCGGGGCGGCCTCGGAGGCGAAGATCCCCGCGCGGGTCAGTCGGAACCGGCCGGTGGGCGTCGGCTCCGGGATGCGGCGCAGCGCCAGCGCGCAGACCAGGGCGCCGAGCGTGATGAGCGTGGCCGTGACGAACAGCCACTCGTAGCCGAAGCGGCTGATCACCAGGATCGCCGTCATGGGCCCGATGGCGCTCGAGACCGTCATGGCCGTGGAGAACCAGCCGGTCCCCTCCGAGCGGCGGGACGGCGGGATGATCGACTGCACCGCGGTGGCCAGCACCGTGGCGCCGGCGCCGAAGCACATGCCCTGCACGAACCGGACCGCGATCAGCAGCGGGACCGAGGAGGCCACCAGGTAGGCGGCCGAGGACAGGACGTACAGGACCATCGCCACCACCATGGTGCGGCGGCGCCCCCAGGCCTCCATGGACGGCGGCGTGACCAGGCGGGTGACCACCGCACCGAGCACGAAGGAGCCGGTCACCACGCCCGCCACCGTGTCTGAGGCGCCGAACCGCTCCACCGCGTAGAGCGCCATCGACGTCATCAGCAGGTAGAAGATCATCGAGACGAACAGGTAGCCCACCGAGACCAGAACGAAGTCACGGGTCCACAGCGGCGGCCGGGAGGCCGCGGGCGCTCGGGTGCCGGGTGCGGTCATGGGTCGTCTCCTCTCGATGCTCGACGGGGTGGCGGCGGGCTCGACGGTGTGCCGGGTGCTCGACGGGCGCTCGAGCCCCGGGCGCTCAGGTCCCGGGTGCCGGGTGCTCGGGTGCCGGGTGCCGGGTGCCGGGTGCCGGGTGCCGGGTGCCGAAAGCATTCTGCGCCCTGCAGGCAGCCGGGTGCCCGTCCGAGTCGCCAGGTGAACACCCCACAGCGCCCTCGCCTACTGGTGAGGACACACCGTCTGACCCCCGGTCTTCGGCGCTTGAGAGGGTGAGTCCTCACCAGTTGGCGAGCCTGACGGGGCCGCGTCGGCCCACGGAGACTACGCAGGTCCCCGGCGACTACGCAGGTCCCCGGGAACAGCACCGCCCCCCGAGACAGCAGAGGACCCCGGCACGCACCCTGCGGTGCATGCCGGGGTCCCCCGACGACGGTCACATCACCGGTGACGAATCAGGAGTGGGTCTCACTTCTTCTTCGTCTTGGCGGCCAGGACCTGCACCTCGACGTCGGCGACGACGTCCTCGTGCAGGCGGACCTGGGCCTGGTGGTGGCCCACGGCCTTGATGGCCTGCGGGATGGTGATGGAGCGCTTGTCCACGGAGCCGATGCCGGCGGCCTCGATGGCCTCGGCGATGTCGGCCTGCTTCACGGCGCCGAACAGGCGACCCTCGGCACCGGCGGTGCGCTCGAGCTGCACGGTGGTCTCCTGCAGCTTGGCGGCCAGGGCCTGGGCCTCCTCAAGGTTCGCCACGGCGCGGGCGGCGCGGGCGGCCTTGATCTGCTCGACCTGCTTCTGCCCGCCCTTGGTCCACACGGTGGCGAAACCGCGCGGGAGCAGGTAGTTGCGGGCGTAACCGTTCTTGACCTCGACCACGTCACCGGCAGCGCCGAGACCAGTCACCTCGTGGGTCAGGATGAGCTTTGCCATCTGGTGTACTTCCTCTCTCGACTCGCTCGATCAGCCGCGGCCGGCGCCGGCGTAAGGAAGCAGGGCGACCTCACGGGCGTTCTTGATGGCCTGGGCGATCTTGCGCTGCTCCTGGACGGTCACGCCGGTCACGCGGCGAGCGCGGATCTTGCCGCGGTCGGAGATGAACTTGCGCAGGAGGGCGACGTCCTTGTAGTCGACGACAGTGACGCCGGCGGCCTTCAGCGGGTTGGACTTCGGTTTGGGCTTACGGATGTCAGCCTTTGCCATCGTGGTGCTCCTTGTGTCTGGTGGAGCCCGCAGAACGGTTCTGCGGGATGGAACGCCTCCGGCCGTGTCACGGACCGGCGGCGGGGGTGCCTCGCAGCGGCGCCGCGAGGCGGAGAATGGGGCCGGCGGTTCAGTGCCGGCCTCCGGGCTCGGAAGCCCGGACGGTCAGATGCCCTGAGAGGATGCGCCCACACCGGGCGCCGCGGATCAGAACGGGGGCTCGTTGGAGGACGGGGTATCCCAGCCTCCACCGCCGCCGGCGCCGGACCACGGGTCCTGCGGGGCGGCGTTGCCACCGCCCTGCTGGCCGCCCCAGCCGCCGCCCTGCGAAGGGCCGCCGCCGAAGCCGCCGGAGTTGCCGCCGAAGCCGCCTGCAGACTGGCCGCCACCGAAGTCGCCGCCGCCCTGCTGGCCGCCGAAGCCGCCACCTCCGCCGCCACCGCGCTGCGAACGGGTCACCTTGGCGGTGGCGTAGCGCAGCGACGGGCCGACCTCGTCCACGTCCATCTCCCAGGAAGTGCGGTTGTTGCCCTCACGGTCCTGGTAGGAGCGAGCCTTCAGGCGGCCCTGCGCGACGACGCGCATGCCCTTGGTCAGGGACTCCGCCACATTCTCCGCGGCCTCACGCCAGATCGAGCAGCGCAGGAACAGGGTCTCCCCGTCCTTCCACTCGTTCGTCTGGCGGTCGAACGTGCGCGGCGTCGAGGCAACGGTGAAGTTGGCGACGGCGGCACCGTTCGGGGTGAAGCGCAGCTCTGGGTCGGCAGTCAGGTTGCCGACCACGGTGATGATGGTGTCTCCGGCCATGGTCACTCCTGTGTTCGCAGATGGATCAGCGTCGATTCCGGTCCCGGGGACCGGGGTGTGTGTCCGATGCTCTCAGGTCACCCGGACGCGGTGGATCACTCGGCGGCGACCCGCTGCTCCTCCGGGCGGATGATCTTGGTGCGCAGGATGGTCTCGTTGAGCGACAGCAGTCGGTCGATCTCCTGGGCGGTGGCCGGCTCCGAGGTGAAGTTGATGACCACGTAGATGGCCTCGGACTTCTTCTGGATCTC
>NZ_BCSN01000055.1 GCF_001570885.1 Micrococcus lylae NBRC 15355
CCCCGCCGGGATGCAGTGGCAGCACTGTGAGGTCCCGCGCCCGAAACATGGGGACGGCCGCCCGGAGGTGCGCCTGTCCGGCACCGTGCAGGAGTGCGCGGACCGGCTCGGCGTGACCGATTGGCACCTGACCCTCAGCCACGACGGTCCGGTGGCCGTCGCCTACTGCATCGCCGAGGCCCGCCCATGAGTGCTCTCGACTCCTTCGCCGTCTCCGGCGCCGCCGTGCGCGCGGCCGAGCGCCCGCTGCTGGACGCCGGCCACGGCGACGAGCTGATGCGCCGCGCCGCCTGGGCGTTGGCCGGGCATGTGCTCGACGTGCTGCGCGAGCGTACGGGGCGGGTGGCCGGCACAGTGGTCGCCGCCCTGGTCGGCTCGGGCAACAACGGCGGCGACGCCCTGTGGGCCCTGGCCTTCCTGCGCCGCCGCGGGGTGGCCTGTACGGCGGTCCCCACGAGCCGGGACGAGCACGGAACCCCGAGGCTCCACGCGGCCGGTGCGGCGGCCCTGCGCGCGGCAGGCGGCCGGTTCGCCGACGCCCTGCCCGCCGACGCGGACGTGGTGGTCGACGGCATCCTCGGCACCGGCGCCACCGGCGAGGTCGTCCTTCCGTCTCCGGCCCGCGCCGTCCCGGCCGGCGCCGCCGTCGTCGCCTGCGACGTGCCCACGGGGGTGGACGCGGACACCGGCGACGTGGCCGGCGAGGTCCTCTCCGCCTCCTCCACCGTCACCTTCGGCGCCCTGAAGAACGGCCTGCTCGTCGGGCCCGGTGCCGCCGCCTCCGGGGACGTGCACGTCGTGGACATCGGCCTCGGCCCGCACCTGCCCACCGAGCCCCGCGAACGGCTGGAGCTCATGGACGCCCCGCAGGCCGCCGCCCTGGTGCCGGCCCCGGCGGCGGACGCCCACAAGTACCGCCGTGGTCTGGCCTGCGTGGCCGCAGGCTCCCCGCGCTACCCGGGGGCCGCGCTGCTGTGCGCCGGCGGCGCCCTGGCCGCCGGCGCCGGGATGGTGCACCTGGCCGCCCCGGACGCCGTCCGCGCCGCGTGCCTCACCGTCTGGCCCGAGGTCGTCGGCGGGACTGAGCCCTCGGCCGCCGAGCGCACCCATGCCTGGGTCGTCGGCCCCGGCCTGGACACGGACGCCGCCGCCGGTTCGCGCCTCGACGCGGTCCTCGAGGCGGCCGTGCAGCGCCGCGGGGGCGCCGTGGTCCTGGACGCCTCCGCCCTCGAGCTCGTCACCGCCGAGGACCTGCACCGCCTGCGTGCGGCCGGCGTGCAGGCCGTCCTGACTCCGCACGCGGGGGAATGGGCGCGTCTGGGCAGCCGGCTGGGCCGGCAGACCGAGGCGACCTGCGAGGCGGAGGCGAGCGGCCGTCGTCGGGGTCCGGGGCAGGACCTGCGGGACTTCGCCGAGGCCACCGGCGCGGTGGTCCTGCTCAAGGGTCCGCAGACGCTGGTGGCCTCCCCGTCCGGTGCGCTGTGGTGCGTGCGCGAGGGCGGGCCGGAGCTGGCCGTCGCCGGCAGCGGGGACGTGCTCTCCGGCGTCCTCGGCGCCGTGCTGGCGGCGGCCGTGGCACGGGCGGAACTGGCCGCCGAGGCATCGTCCGGGCCGAGCCGTCAGGGCGCCTCGGGGCCGGACACCGCCCCGGTGGACGGGGACCGGGCCGCCGCGCTCGCCGCCGCCGGCGCCTGGCTGCACGCCGCCGGCGCCGCCGGCCTGCAGCAGCAGACCCTGGTGCGCGCCAGCCAGCTGCACGAGGCCGTCGCCGCACTCCTGGGCCGGATGTGGCGTCCGGCCCTCACCGCGCGGCGCACCGGGCCGCCCGCCGCCGGCCTGTTTGAATCGACATCCACCCGCATCGACACCGCCCCGCAGCGGCCCGGCCGTCCGCCGGCGCTGCGCCCGTGACCACCTGGAAGGCATCCATGAGCGAGAACCCCACCGCCGCCGACTCCGCCGACCCCGTCGGCGCCGTCACCGCGCCCACAGCGGAGGGCCCCGCCGGGCCGCCCGCCGAGCGCGCCGCGCTGGTGGACCTGGACGCGATCGCCCACAACGTGCGCACCCTGCGCGAGCGCCTCACCCGCCCGGACGGCACCCGTGCCCTGCTCACGGCCGTGGTGAAGGCCGACGCCTACGGCCACGGCGCCACCCCGGTGGCCCGGGCCGCGCTCGCCGCCGGGGCGGACCGGCTCGGCGTCGCCCACGTCTCCGAGGCCCTGGCCCTGCGTGCCGCCGGGGTGGACGGCGAGATCCTCGCCTGGCTGCACACCGTCCACACGGACTTCGCCGCCGCCGTGGCCGCGGACGTCACCCTGGGCGTCTCCGGCTGGGACCTGGAGGCCGTCGCAGACGCCGCCCGCGCGGTCGGCCGCACCGCTCGCGTGCACCTGAAGCTGGACACCGGCCTGGGCCGCAACGGCGCCACCGCCGCGCAGTGGCCGCAGCTCGTGGACAGGGCCGCCGCCCTGCAGGCCGAGGGCGTGCTGTCCGTGGAGGGCATGTTCTCCCACCTGGCCGTGGCGGACGAGCCTGCACGGGCCGCCGAGACCGACGCCCAGCTGGCCGCCTTCCACGCCGGGTTCCAGCGGCTGCAGGCGGCCGGCCTCGGAGGGGACCGACCCGTGATCCGGCATCTGGCGAACACCCCGGCGGCGCTGACCCGAGACGACGTCCACCTGGACATGGTCCGCATCGGCCTCGGGATCTACGGGCTCTCCCCGTTCGAGGGCACCTCGGCCGAGCAGCTCGGCCTGCGTCCGGCCATGTCCGTGCGCACGTCCCTGGCCAACCTCAAGGAGGTCCCCGCGGACCAGGGCGTCTCCTACGGCTACCTCTACCGCACCGCCGGTCCCACCCGCCTCGGCCTGATCCCGCTGGGCTACGCGGACGGCGTCCCCCGCGTGGCGACGCACGCCCCCGTGCAGGTGGGCGGACGCCGCCTCGAGGTCGTCGGCCGCGTGGCCATGGACCAGATGGTCGTGGACCTCGGCCCCGCGGCGGACGCCTCCCGGACCGGTGAACGCGTCGGGACCCCGGTCGAGCTGTTCGGCCCTGCCTCCGGCATCCCCGCCGACGCCTGGGCCGCGGCCGCCGGCACCATCAACTACGAGCTCGTCACCCGCCTCGGCGCCCGCCTGACGCGCATCCACGTCCACGGCACGCCGGCCCTCGCCGCCGACCTGCCCGCCGTCACGGAGGGCCGCCCGTGACCGAGCACCCGCACAAGCCCACCGCCGCCTCCCACCCGGCACCGGCGCACCCCTCGGCCGAGGTGGACTCGCTGCTGCGCGGTGCCCCGGAGCCGGTGCAGACCGTGGAGCTGCCGCTGCCCGGCGCGGAGGCCACCCGGGACCTGGCGGCCGCGCTGGCCGGCCTGCTGCGTGCCGGAGACGTCCTCGTCCTCACCGGCGACCTCGGGGCCGGCAAGACGACGTTCACCCAGGGCCTGGGCCGCGGACTCGGCGTGCGCGAGGGGATCATCTCGCCGACCTTCGTGCTCTCCCGCATCCACCCGGCCGAGCACGGGGGCCCGGATCTGGTCCACGTGGACGCCTACCGCCTGCGCTCGGCCGCCGAGCTGACGGACCTGGACCTGGAGGAGTCCGTGCCGCACTCGGTCACTGTGGTCGAGTGGGGCCGCGGCCTGGCCGAGTCCCTCGCCGGGTTCCCCGCGGACCCGGACGCCTCCTGGCTGGACCTGCACCTTCTCCGCGCCACCGGCTTGGACCTGGAGGAGGACCACGACGACGGCCCGCTCGCCTCCGGCGGCATCGTCACCGACTTCTCGGATGAGGACGGCGACGGGGACGACGAGACGCGCACCGTGGTGCTCCGCGCCTACGGCCCCCGCTGGGCCGGCGCAGACCTCGCCGCCCTGGCCGACGGAGCCGGCGGCAGGGGACCGGCATAGACTGGCCGGCATGCCCACCCTGCTCGCCCTGGACACCTCCGCCGCCGCCTCGGTCGCCCTCGTGGCCGACGGTCAGACCCGTTCCTGCTGGACGGCGGCAGACACCACCTCCCACGCCGAGGCCCTGACCCCGGCGGTGCAGCAGGTCCTCGCCGAGGCCGGCGTGGACGGCAAGGACCTGGACGGCATCGCCGTGGGGGTCGGGCCCGGTCCCTTCACCGGACTGCGCGCCGGCCTGGCCACGGCCGAGGCCCTCGGCTTCGGCTGGGACGTGCCCGTCCACGGCGTCTGCAGCCTGGACGCTCTGGCGCACCGCGCGGCCGTCCACGCCTTCTCCGTGGGAGTGGAGGAGTACGTGGTGGCCATCGACGCCCGCCGCCGCGAGGTCTACTGGTCCCACCACGTGCAGGTCGGCGGCCAGGCCACCACCCTGCACGGACCCTTCGTCACCGGCGCCGCCGAGGTCACGGACCTGCCCGTCTACGGCGCCGGGGCCGGCCTCTACCCGGACCAGGTGCGTGCCGTCCCGGGCTGGGAGGACGCCGTCCCCGAGGCGGCCGCCGTCGGCGAGGTCGCCGCGTTGGCCCTGCGCCGCGGCCGCGGCCTGCGCCCGCTCACCCCGCTCTACCTGCGCGAGTCGGATGCGAAGGTCCCCGGCCCCCGCAAGCGGGCCTCCGCCTGATGGGGGAGGGCCAGCACGCAGGCGGGCCGTCCGACGGGCAGGGCCCCGGGCGCCCGGCGACGGCGCACCCTGGCGGGCCGACCGACCGCGGCGAGGCGGCCGTCGTTGTCCCCTCCGGCTTCCTGATCCGCCCGATGACGGTCTGGGACATCCCCGAGGTGCTGCAGCACGAGCAGACCCTCTTCCCCCTGGACGCGTGGCCGCCGGAGTTCTACGAGGCCGAGCTCGCCCAGTCCGGCCCGCACGGCGCCGAGGACCTCGCCGGGCGCCCGACCACCCGCGACTACCGCGTCGTCGTCCGGGACGAGACCGCGGACACCGAGGCCGGGCAGCACCCGGGGGACATCGTCGGCTACGGCGGCATCATGGTCGCCGGGGACGTGGCAGACGTGCAGACCATCGGCACCGTCCCCGAGGCCCAGGGCCGCGGCCTGGGTGCCGCGCAGCTGGCCTGGATGGTCGCCGAAGCCGCCCACCGCGGCGCAGAGGCCCTGATGCTCGAGGTCCGCGCCTCCAACGAGCCGGCCCGCCGCCTCTACGAGCGGCACGGGTTCGCCCACATCCACACCCGCCGCCGGTACTACCCCGGCGGCGAGGACGCCCTGATCCTGCGCCGGGAGCTGACCGCCGCGGACCGGGCGACGGCCGCGCAGGCGCACAGGACCGCAGAGGGGACGGACGTAGGATGACAGCCATGCCCACCACCTCCTGCTCCCCGCTCGTGCTCGGCATCGAGACCTCCTGCGACGAGACCGGCGTGGGCATCGTGCGCGGCACGCGGCTGCTGGCCCATGAGGTCGCCTCCTCGGTGGAGGAGCACGTCCGCTTCGGCGGCGTCATCCCGGAGATCGCGGCCCGTGCGCACCTGCAGGCGCTCATCCCGACCATCCGCCGTGCGCTCGAGGCCGCCGACGTCACCCTGGACGAGCTGGACGCGATCGCCGTGACCGCCGGGCCGGGCCTGGCCGGCGCCCTCATGGTCGGCGTCTCCGGTGCCAAGGCCCTGGCGGCCGCCGCCGGCAAGCCGCTCTACGGCATCAACCACCTCGTGGCGCACGTGGGCGTCGGCCTGATCGACGGCGTCCGACCCGAGGCGTGGGGCGATGCCCTGCCCGAGGACCTCGGCGCACTGCTGGTCTCCGGCGGCCACACCGAGATCCTCAAGGTGGACTCCCTCAGCACGGACGTCACCCTGCTGGGCTCCACCATCGACGATGCCGCCGGCGAGGCCTATGACAAGGTCGCCCGGCTCATCGGCGCCGGATACCCCGGCGGCCCCGTGATCGACCGCATGGCGAAGGAGGGCGACCCCACGTCCTTCCGCTTCCCGCGCGGACTCACCGCCGGCAAGTTCGTCTGCTCGGCACAGGAGCCGGGGAAGCACCGGCACGACTGGTCCTTCTCCGGACTGAAGACCGCCGTCTCCCGCGCAGTGGAGCAGTTCGAGGCCCGGGACATGCAGGTGCCCGCCGCGGACATCGCCGCCTCCTTCCAGGAGGCCGTGGCGGACGTGATCACCGCGAAGGCCGTGCGCGCCTGCCGCGAGCACGGGATCCGGCACCTGCTGCTCGGCGGCGGCGTGGCCGCGAACTCCCGTCTGCGCGGGCTGCTGGCGGACCGCTGCCGCTCCGCGGGCATTGAGCTGACCGTCCCGCCGGTGAACCTCTGCACGGACAACGGCGCGATGGTCGCGGCGCTCGGCGCGCGCCTCGTCATGGACGGCGTGGCACCGTCCCCGGCCGAGCTCGGTGCGGACCCGGGGCTTCCGGTCCAGGTCGTCAGCGTCTGAGACTCAGTCGGCCCGGTCCTGCGCGGCGTGCAGGGACCGGCGGGTGCGGGCCGCGGCGTCGCGCACCACCGCGCGCAGCGGGGCGACGTGATCGTCCTGGTCCTGCCCCTCGGCCGGCGGGACGGCGGAGGCCTCCTGCTCGATGCGGCGCTGCCGGTGTGCGGCGTTCTCCGCCATCATGGTGTGCACGTGGGCCAGCTGCTCCTCGCAGCCGAGCTCACGGGCCACCGGGGCCAGGCGGTCCAGCTCGTCGGACAGGTGCTCGCCCACCGGAGCCTTGGTGCCGTCCGGGGCGATGATGACCTTCGCATCCATGCCGTACCGGGCGGCGCGCCACTTGTTCTCCTGCGAGTACCACGGGGGGAGCACCGGAACGGTGCCGCCCCGCTCCAGGGAGGCGGCGAGGTCGTGGACCAGGCACTGGGTCAGGGCGGCGACGGCACCGATCTCCTCGAGGGTCGCCATGCCGTCGCACACCCGCATCTCCACCGTGCCCAGGCGCGGCACCGCGCGGACGTCCCAGCGGCACTCCGTGGCATCCTCGATCATCCCGGAGGAGACCATGTCCTCCACGCACGCGACGAACTCGTCGTACTCCTCGAACTGGAACGGCAGGCCCGCGGTGGGCAGCTGCTGGAACACCAGCGTGCGCTGGGACTGGTAGCCGGTGTCCAGGCCGGCCCAGAAGGGGGAGGAGGCGGACAGCGCCAGAAGGTGCGGGAAGCGGTTCACCAGGCCGTTGACGACGGGCATGGCCTTGGAGACGTCGTCCAGGCCGACGTGCACGTGCACGCCGAAGATGAGCATCTGCCGGCCCCAGTACTGCGTCAGCTCGACCATGCGCCCGTAGCGCTCCTTGTCCGTCACCTTCTGCATGTAGGGCTCGGCGAAAGGATGCGAGCCCTGGCAGTACAGGTGCAGGCCGCGGGCCTCGGCGGCGGACAGCACGTCCCCGGCGATCGCGCCGAGCTCGGTGACGGCCGAGTCCACGGTGCGGTGTACGCCGGTCACGAGCTCCACCGTGTTCTCCAGCAGCTCGGCGGTGACGTGCGGGTTGTCCTCCGCGTCCTCGAGGCCGGCGGCCCGGGCCATGGCCTCGATCACCTGCGGCGCTTCGGCGCGCAGGTCTCCGGTGGCCGCGTCCACGAGGGCCAGTTCCCACTCGATGCCGAGGGTGGACTGGTCGGAGTGTGCGAAGTCCAGAGTCATGCGGACATCCTACGGTCGGCCCGGCCGCCTTGGTGGCGCCTGTGACCTGGATCCCCTGTGACCTGGACCCCCGTGACCTCAGGGACGGCGGGGCTGGAGGACGGCAGGGCCTGGGGGACGGCGGGGCAGGTGGATGCAGGGCAGCCGCACGGGCGGCGTCCGGGGCGTCGGTGCGCAGGGTTCGGCCCGCCGTCGGCCCTGGCCGAACGCGTCCGTAGAGTGGGGTCCATGTGCGTGTCGACCTCCCGTCCCGCCGCCGCGGACTCGGTCCCGGACGCCACGGTGCTCGCCCCCGTCCTCGACCCGGAGGGGCGGGCGCTGCTGGACTCGCTGCGGGCCGAGGACGCCGCGGACCCGCTGGCGACCTCCTCCCGCCTGCGGGCGGCCGGCCACTCCGCCGAGACGGTGGCCGCCGTGCTCACCCAGCTGTCTCTGCGGGCGAAGGCCGCCGCCAAGTTGGGCCCGCAGGCCTGGGAGCTGCTGCTCACCCGTGACGGGCTCGAGCAGGCCACACGCCTGGTGGTGGCAGAGCACCACGCCTCTCGCCTGGCCGCAGCAGGGGTGCGGCATGTGGCGGACCTGGGCTGCGGCATCGGGGCGGACGCCCTCGCCTTCGTCCGCGCAGGCCTGCGCGTGACCGCGGTGGAGCGGGACGCCACGGTGGCCGCGGCCGCCGCCGCGAACCTCGCGGGCAGTCCCCGCGCCGAGGTCCTCCACGCTGACGGCATCGCCTGGGCGGCGGCCCATGCCGGGCAGGTCGATGCCCTCTGGCTCGACCCGGCCCGGCGTCAGGTCACCGGCGCCGCATCCGCGGCCCGGGTGTTCGATCCGGAGGCGTTCTCACCGACTCTGACCGACGTCTTCGCGCTCGCGGAGGCCGGTCACCGTCTGGCCGTGAAGCTCGGCCCCGGCCTGCCGCACGGAGCCGTCCCCGCCGGTGCGGAGGCGCAGTGGGTCTCCGCGGACGGCGAGGTCACCGAGGTCTGCCTCTACACCGGCTCCCTGGCGCGCCCCGGTGTCCGCCGGGCCGCCCTGGTGCTGCGCACGCGCGGCGAGCGTGCCGGCGCCTCGGCGGAGATCGTCAGCGCCGTGGACCGGGACGGCTCGCCGGAGCTCGACGAGGTCGGCGAGGCGGGGCTGGCCGCCCTGCCCGGTGCCGTCCTCTACGAACCGGACGGTGCGGTCATCCGCGCCGGGCTCGTCTCCGACCTCGGTGCCCGCTGGCACGACGGCGGCCACCGCACCCGGATGCTCGACGCCCACCTCGCGTACCTCGTCGCCGACGACGCGCTGCGGACCGGCCTCGCCGACGGCTACCGCATCGAGGCCGTCCACCCGCTGAACATCAAGCACCTCAAGCGGTGGGCCCGAGAGGCCGCAGTGACCCGTCTGGACGTGAAGAAGCGCGGCGTCTCGGTCACCCCGGAGCAGCTGCGAGCCCAGCTGCTGGGAGGCGGAGGAAAGAAGAAGGCGGCCAGGTCCAAGGCGGCGGCGGGGCCGTCGTCGGGACGGGCCGGGGGACGGCACGCGACGCTGGTGCTGGCCCGGGTCGGTGAGGCCAAGGTGGCTCTCGAGGTGACGCCGCTGTAGAGGCACGGCGTGCGCTCCCTCGCCCGTCGGGCGCCGATTTTTCAGCACACGCCCTGGTCAGAAGGGGGCGATGTGATCTGCGGCAATTCGTTTGGGTCAATACGAAACAGTCATGTACGCTAATCGGGCGAGGTAAGGCATGCCTGACCTAAGGGCCTCGTCATCACACTCATCCACCGCCGGACCTTGAATCCGGCCCGTCACGCAAAGGGACCACTTCCATGGCCTTCTTCCGCCAGCGCGCCACCGGCGCCCTCGCCCTCTCCGCCGCCGCCCTCCTGGCGCTGTCCGCCTGCGCAGGAGGGGACTCCGCCTCCACGAGCAGCGGCGCCTCCGCCTCCGCCTCGCAGGCAGAGCAGGGCACCCCCGCCGCCACCGTCACGGACATGGCCGGCGACGAGGTCACGCTGCCCGAGGACCCGAAGAGCGTCATCGCCACGGACAACCGCTCCTTCCGCACCCTGGACGACTGGGGCATCGAGCTCTCCGCCGCGCCTCGTGCGCTCATGAACGGCACGGGGGTCTCCTATGAGGAGAACGACGACGTCTACGACCTCGGCTCCCATCGCGAGCCGGACATGGAGGGCTTCGTCACCGCCGAGCCGGACCTGATCATCAACGGCCAGCGGTTCTCCAACATGAAGGAGGACATCAAGGGCCTGGCCCCGGAGGCCGCCCTCGTGGACACGAACATCGACACCGAGGCCGAGGACTTCCGGATGGACGAGGCCCTGAAGCAGCACACCACCCTGCTCGGCGAGGTCTTCGGCCACCAGGACGACGCGAAGAAGCTGATCGAGGACTTCGACGCCTCCATCGAGCGCGCCAAGGACGCCTATGACAAGGACCAGACCGTGATGGGCCTGATCGCCTCCGGCGGCAACCTCGCCTACGCGGCCCCGAGCACCGGCCGCGCGGTCGGCCCGGTGTTCGACATCCTCGGCCTGACCCCGTCCCTGGAGCAGGACGGCTCGACCAACCACATGGGAGACGACATCTCGGTCGAGGCCATCGCGCAGTCGAACCCGGACTGGATCATCGTGATGGATCGCGACGCGGCCACGAGCGCCTCGAAGGAGGCGGACTACTCCACCGCGGAGGAGCTCATCAAGCAGTCCCCGGCCCTGAAGGACGTCACGGCGGTGAAGGAGGATCAGATCATCTACCTGCCGAACAACTTCTACCTCACTGAGGACATCCAGAACTACACGACCCTCATGAACGAGATCGCAGACGCGTTCGAGAGCAAGGCATGACCTCCGCTCACACGAGCACGCAGGCGCCGGGTCCGGCAGCGGACCCGGCGCTTCGCCGTGACCCCATGGCCCGCGCCGCGGACGGTGACGACCGCTTCTGCTGGGTCCCCCCGGTGCCGGTACGGCGGCCCAAGACCCGGTGGCAGCGCACCTGGCCCCTGCTGGTCGGTGGACTGATCACCCTGGCGGTGGTGGTGACGTCCCTCTTCGTGGGCGTCTACGACGTGGTCAACGCTGAGGGCGGCTGGGCGATGTTCCAGACCACCCGCGTCCCGCGCACGGTCTCCCTCGTGCTCGCCGGATCCGCGATGGCGATGGCCGGCCTGGTGATGCAGCTGATGACGCAGAACAGGTTCGTGGAGCCCACCACCACGGGCACCACCGAGTGGGCGGGCCTGGGCCTGCTGATCACGCTGATCCTGTTCCCGGGCGCCCCGCTGATGGTCCGCATGGTCGGGGCCATCGTGTTCGCGCTGGTGGGCACGCTCGTGTTCTTCCTCTTCCTGCGGCGGGTGACCCTGAAGTCCTCGCTGATCGTGCCGATCGTGGGCATCATGCTCGGCGCCGTCGTGGGGGCGGCCTCCACGTTCCTGGCCCTGGAGACGGACATGCTCCAGCAGGTGGGGCAGTGGTTCAACGGCTCCTTCACGTCCGTCGTCGGCAGCCGCTACCTGCCGATGTGGGCCACCCTCGTGGTCCTCGTGGCCGTGTTCGTGATCGCCGACCGCTTCACCGTGGCGGGCCTCGGCAAGGACATCGCCACGAACGTCGGCCTCAACTACACGGCGGTGGTCTTCACCGGCGTCACCATGGTGGCACTGGTGACCGGTGTGACCACCGTGGTCATCGGGTCCCTGCCGTTCCTCGGGCTCGTGGTGCCGAACCTGGTGTCCATGGTCCGCGGCGACGACCTGCGGTCGAACCTGCCGTGGGTGTGCATGGTCGGCGTGTGGATCGTGGGCGTCTGCGACATCCTCGCCCGTGTGGTCATCGCCCCGTTCGAGGTGCCCGTGTCCGTCATCCTGGGCATCGTCGGCGCCGGCGTTTTCGTGTTCCTGCTCGTGAGGAGGCGCCGCGGTGCCTGACGTGCTCAAGACCTCCAGCGCCGGACCGGACTCCGCGCAGGCCCCCGCCTCCACGGCGGACAGGCCGCGCCAGTCCGGGCCGTTCACCGACTCCCGCCACCGCACCCGGTACATCCTGCTGGTCGCGGTGCTCGTGCTGGTCTCGGCCGGCTCCACCCTCGGCATCCTGCTCTGGGACAACAAGGCCGCCCCGGGCACCCGGGCCTTCGAGCTGATCGTCGGCATGCGCATGGACGCGCTGGTGGTGATCGCCGTCGTCGCGTTCTGCCAGGCCTTCGCCACGGTCTCCTTCCAGACCGCCACGGGCAACCGGATCATCACGCCCTCGATCATGGGCTTCGAAGCCCTGTACACGGTCATCCAGACCGCCACCGTCTTCTTCCTGGGCGCCGCGGGCCTGACGCTCTTCGCCGGGGGAGCGCAGTTCTTCCTCCAGGCCGGCGCCATGGTCCTGTTCGCCACGGCGCTCTACACGTGGCTGCTCTCCGGCCGGCTCGGATCGATCCACATCATGCTGCTGGTGGGCGTCGTGATCGGCGGCGGCCTCGGCTCGCTGTCCTCCTTCATGCAGCGCATCATGGACCCCAACGAGTTCGACCTGCTTACCGCCCGCCTGTTCGGCAACATCGGCAACGCGGACACGGCCAACCTGAAGTACGTCATCCCGATCGTCGCGGTGACCGGCCTGGTGATCTGGCTGCGGGCCCGCCGCATGAACCTGGTGGCGCTCGGTGCAGACGTGACCAACAACCTGGGGCTGAACCACAAGCGGGAGGTCATGGTCTCGCTCTTCCTGGTGTCCGTGCTCATGTCCATGACCACCTCTCTGATCGGCCCGATGACCTTCCTCGGGTTCCTCGTGGCCACCCTGGCCTACTCGGCCACGGACACCTACGACCATCGGCTGGTGCTGCCGGTCGCGTTCCTCATCGGCTATGCGATCCTCTCCACCGCCTACTTCGTGCTGCGGCACGTCTTCTACGCCCAGGGCGCGGTGACGGTGATCATCGAGCTCGTGGGCGGACTCGTCTTCCTGTTCGTCATCATGCGGAAGGGCCGCCTGTGATCACCCTCGAGAACGTCTCCAAGACCTACGGCGCCGAGACGACCATCGGCCCGGTGTCCTTCGAGATCCCCGCCGGCGGCGTGACCGCCCTGGTCGGCCCCAACGGCGCCGGCAAGTCCACCGTGCTCACCATGATGGGCCGCCTCCAGGAGGTGGACTCCGGCACCATCACGGTGAACGGCAGGGACATCACCGGCACCTCGTCCCGGGAGCTGGCGAAGACCCTGGCGATCCTGCGTCAGGAGAACCACTTCATCACCCGCCTCACGGTCCGCCAGCTGGTGGGCTTCGGCCGCTACCCGTACTCCAGGGGCCGCATCACGGTGGAGGACGAGAAGTACATCTCCGAGGCCATCGACTTCCTCAATCTCACCGCGTATGAGAACCGCTACCTGGACCAGCTCTCCGGCGGTCAGCGCCAGCGGGCCTACGTGGCCATGGTGTTGGCGCAGGACACGGACTACGTGCTGTTGGACGAGCCGCTGAACAACCTGGACATGCAGCACTCGGTGCAGATGATGAAGCAGCTGCGCCGCACCGCGGACGTCCTCGGCCGCACCGTGGTGATCGTCATGCACGACATCAACTTCGCCGCCGCCTATGCGGACCAGATCGTCGCCATGAACGACGGCCGGGTCTCCACGGTCGGCACCCCGGCCGAGATCATGCGCCCGGACGTGCTCCAGGGCATCTTCCACACCCCCTTCGAGGTCGTGGACGGCCCGGCCGGCCCGCTCGCCGTCTACTACTGAGCACTGCGTCGGCGACGACGGCCCCCCTCCCCGTCCCGTCCTCCTCGCCCCGGTGCGGGGACGGACGGAGGCGAGGGGGCGTCGTCGTGCCCCGGCGAGGGGCGCCGGCAGGCGCGCGTGCGCGCCCTCAGCGGACAGCTGGCACTCGCCTTGACCGAGTGCCAGGCGGGTTCCTAGAGTCATGGGTGTTGGCACTCGGGCCCTCCGGGTGCCAAGAATCCAGAACACCTCTGCCATCCGGCACCCGCGACGACGGTTCGGCAGTGACGAGTCGAAGAAGAAGGAGTGTGCAGCATGTCTGTCTCCATCAAGCCCCTCGAGGACCGCATCGTTGTCCGCCCGCTCGAGGCCGAGCAGACCACCGCGTCCGGCCTCGTGATCCCGGACACCGCCAAGGAGAAGCCGCAGGAGGGCCAGGTCGTGGCCGTCGGCCCGGGCCGCGTCGCCGAGAACGGCAACCGCGTGCCGGTGGACGTCGCCGAGGGCGACGTCGTCCTGTACTCCAAGTACGGCGGCACCGAGGTGAAGGTGAACGGCGAGGAGTACCTGGTGCTCTCCGCCCGCGACGTGCTGGCTGTCGTCACCAAGTGACCCGCCGCGACGGGCCCGGCGAGCGGCGCGCACCGCACCGGTGCGCGCGCCCCGGGCCCCTCGCGTCTTCGCACCCTCTGACTCCCTGAATGAAAGGAGCGTCCGTCATGGCCAAGCAGCTGGCTTTCAACGACGACGCACGCCGCGCCCTCCAGGCCGGCATCGACAAGCTCGCCGACACCGTCAAGGTCACCCTCGGCCCCAAGGGCCGCAACGTCGTCCTGGACAAGGCATGGGGCGCGCCCACCATCACCAACGACGGCGTGACCATCGCCCGTGAGGTGGAGCTGGACGACCCCTACGAGAACATGGGCGCCCAGCTCGCCAAGGAGGTCGCGACCAAGACCAACGACATCGCCGGCGACGGCACCACCACCGCCACCGTCCTGGCCCAGGCCCTCGTGAACGAGGGCATGCGCCAGGTGGCCGCCGGTGCCGCCCCGAACGAGGTCAAGAAGGGCATCGCGACCGCCGTGGCCGCCGTCGAGCGCCGCCTGCTCGAGAACGCCCGCCCGGTCGAGGGCAAGGAGGTGGCCCACGTGGCCGCCATCTCCGCCCAGAACGACGAGGTCGGCGAGCTGCTGGCCCGCGCCTTCGACACCGTCGGCACCGACGGCGTCATCACCATCGAGGAGTCCTCCACGACCTCCACCGAGCTGGACGTGACCGAGGGCATGCAGTTCGACAAGGGCTTCCTGTCCCCGTACATGGTGACCGACGCCGAGCGCCAGGAGGCCGTCCTCGAGGACGCCTACGTGCTCATCAACTCCGGCAAGATCTCCAACGTGCAGGAGCTGCTGCCCCTGCTGGAGAAGGTCCTGCAGTCCAACAAGCCGCTGTTCGTGATCGCCGAGGACGTCGAGGGCGAGGCCCTCTCCACCCTGGTGGTCAACAAGATCCGCGGCACCCTGAACGTGGTGGCCGTGAAGGCTCCGGGGTTCGGCGACCGCCGCAAGGCGATGATGCAGGACATCGCGATCCTCACCGGCGCCCAGGTGGTCTCCCCGGACCTCGGCATGAAGCTGGAGCAGGCCGACCTGGACGTGCTGGGCACCGCCCGCCGCGTCACCGTCACCAAGGACTCCACCACCATCGTGGACGGCGGCGGCGCCGCCGACGAGGTGGAGGCCCGTGTGGCCCAGATCAAGGCCGAGGCCGCCGCCACCGACTCTGACTGGGACAGGGAGAAGCTCCAGGAGCGCCTGGCCAAGCTCGCCGGCGGCGTCGGCGTGATCCGCGTGGGCGCCGCCACCGAGGTGGAGCTCAAGGAGCGCAAGCACCGCATCGAGGACGCCGTGTCCTCCACCCGTGCGGCCCTGGAGGAGGGCATCGTCGCCGGCGGCGGCACCGCCCTCATCAACGCCCTGGCCGTCCTGGACGAGGACGAGGCCGTCCAGGGGCTGACCGACGACGCGCTCGTGGGTGTGGACATCGTCCGCAAGGCCCTGAAGCAGCCGCTGCGCTGGATCGCCCAGAACGCCGGTGAGGACGGCTACGTGGTCGTCTCCAAGGTTGCGGAGATGGAGCCCAACCAGGGCTTCAACGCCAAGACCGGCGTGTACGGAGACCTGATCGCCGACGGCGTGGTCGACCCGGTGAAGGTGACCCGTTCGGCCCTGGCCAACGCCGCCTCCATCGCCGCCCTGGTGCTCACCACCGAGACCCTCGTGGCGGACAAGCCGGAGGACGACGAGGACGACCACCAGCACTGACGCCCGTCACGGCCTGCAGCAGCCGCGTCCGCTCGCGACGTCGCCCCCGTGCCATCCGTATCGATGGCGCGGGGGCGACCATCCTGCCGGGCCCGCAATACCCCGCTACTCCTGGAGCGAGGCTCGGCCGGCTCGACCACAGACGCAGACGACGAAGGGTCCCAGCAATTCCTTGCTGGGACCCTTCGTGGTGCTCAGGCTTGCCGTATCACCAGATGCCGTTGGTGGAGTTGGCGTACTGGATTCCGGAAGTGGTGTTTCCGCTCGTCCGGGAGTCGAGGGTCGCACCGGCGGCGAGCTGACCGGAGCCCTTGGGGCCGGTGTAGGACCAGACGACCGGGCTCGTCCACGTGCTGAGCTTCTCGTTGTAGTAGTCGATGCAGTCGGCCGAGACGCCCTTTTCCAGGAGCGACTCGAACGTGGGCGCACCTGAGCCGGTGCTCGGGGTCACCAGGAGCGCATCATGGATACGGCCCCGACCGGTGGCGCCGTCACCGAAGCCGATCGCGATGTCCGCCTCGTTGTCGCCCAGGCCGGCACCCGGAAGCTTGCCCGAGAAAGTCCACTGGATCTTCGCGTCTCGGCCACCGACGGGGACGGGCGAGGAGCCGCGTTCGGTCTGAGACCAGGTGCGCGAACCCCAGGAGGTGCGGACCCCGGTGATGTCACGCACGTTGGTCACGGAGAGCTCGTTCACGCGGACCACGTCGATGGCCACCTTGAGGGGGTTCGTCTTGGTGAACGTGTAGGTGCACCGGGAGAGGTTCTTGATGTTGACGTAGGCATCGGTGGCGAAGCCATCGCCAGCGTTGAGCGGCTGGTAGAAGTTGATCTCGAGCTTGAGCGGAGCTCCGTTGCACGTCAGTGCGGCGGTGGCGTCCGCGAAGGCCTGATCGATGATCGTCTTGCTCTCGGCCGTGCAGGTGGGGGAGGCGGCCATGGCGGGGGCCGCGGCGGCGACCGCGACGGCGGGCACCGACCAGGCGATGCCCTGTGCGACGGAACGACGGGAAAGGTTCTCGGTCATGGGAATCCTTCGGGAATAGCAGGGAAACCGACGGATCGGGCCATCAGGGATGTATCTTACGCTTACGCCGTCGGCCCCAATGTACCCCACTCTCGTAGCGAAAAGGTCTATGAATTCGCTATGAACACGGTTCGGTTGACGGGCGGGCCGGAAGGGCGGTGCCGGGGCCGGTCCGCGCA
>NZ_BCSN01000056.1 GCF_001570885.1 Micrococcus lylae NBRC 15355
CCACCACTGCTGGTTCGCGTCGCCGGAGGCGGGATGCGGCAGGGAGGCGCCGTGGGCGACCGGGCAGCCGCCCTGGGTCGCGTCCTCGCTCACCTGGCCGAGGGTGGTGGTCTCGTCATGCTGGGAGGCCATGATCGTCCTTTCGTCAGAGGGTGGAGTGGGGGAGGGTGGTGTCCTCGGCCGCACAGGCGGGGCAGCGGCCCCAGTAGTAGACCTCGGCCTCGTCGATCGCGAAGCCGTGGTCCTCGGGCGCGCTCAGGCACGGCGCGGATCCGGTGTGGCAGGGGACGTCCACGAGGGCGCCGCAGCCGCGGCACACCAGGTGGTGGTGGTTGTCATGAGCGTCGAGCTCATAGCGTGCGGTGGAGCCCGCCGGCTGCAGGGACCGCACGAGCCGCGCCTCGGTCAGGGTGTGCAGGGAGTCGTACACGGCCTGGTGGGAGACGGTGGGCTGGCCCTCGCGGACGGCGGTGAGCACGTCGGCGGCATCCGCGTGCGGGTGCTCGCGCAGGGCGGCGAGCACACCGAGGCGGGGGCGCGTGACGCGCAGGCCGGCCGCGCGCAGCAGGGCTGCGTCGTCCGAGGCCTCCTTCAGTGCTGTGCTCATGGTCACCACCCAACCGCCTTTTCTTGAGTCAGTCAAGAAAACGTCGGGTCCGTGTCCGGTGGCCGGACGGTGACGCCGGGGCGTCCGCCCGGTGCCCCGCCCCCGTTTCCCGACGTCGGCGCCTCGCCGCGGCCGTCCGCCGCACCCGGGCCGTTCCCCCTGGTCAGCCCAGGGCCCTACAGTCGCAGTCTCGGGCCGTGCACCTGCGGCCCCCGACGTCGTCTCCAGGAGGCTCGCCATGCCCGTGCACCGGGTCCGTTTCGCATCCGTCCGCTCACAGCGTGATCCGTCCGCGCCCGCCCCGTCCGTCGACGCCCGCGAGGCCGCTGAGGAGCGGCTGCTGGAGGCGCTCGCCGAGGCCGCCGGTGCGGACGAGCCTGTGACCGCGTTGGCCGCCATCCTCGAGGACGCGGACCCGGCGGAGCTGCCGCTGACCGGAGCCGGGCGCACCCGAGCCCAGTGGGAGATCCTCGCGACCCTCGGTGCCCGCAGCCTGGCGGCCGCCCGGGTGTTGGAGCCGCACCTGGACGCCCTCTCGATCCTGGCGCAGGCCGACGTCCCGGCCCCGTCGGGCCTGCTGGGCGTGTATGCGTCCGAGTCCGGCGGCGTGACCCTCACCGCCACCCGGCTCACCAAGCACGACGACGGCTCGGACACCTGGCGCCTGGACGGCACGAAGCCGTGGTGCTCGCTGGCGGCGGACTGCACCTCCGCCGTGGTGACCGCCCGGCGGCAGGACGACGGACGTCCGCAGGCGTTCCTGGTGGACCTGCGCCACCCCGGTGTGGACGTGGGGGAGCCGGCCTGGCCGGCCCTGGGCCTGCGGGCCGTGACCACCGGTCCAGTGGCCTTCGATGCCGTCCCGGCCGTGGAGGTCGGCGGTCCCGAGTGGTATCTGCAGCGCCCCGGCTTCGCCTGGGGCGGCATCGGGGTGGCGGCCTGCTGGTTCGGCGGCGCCGTGCATGCGGCACGCACCCTGCGTGCCCAGCTGCACCGCCGGCAGGCGCGAGCGGACGAGGGCCGCGGCACGGGACCGGACCAGATCGGGCAGGCCGCGTACGGCCGGGTGGACCGGCTGCTGCGCGCAGCCGCCGTCGTGCTGGGCGCCGCCGCGGACGCCGTGGATGCCGGGGAGCTGGACCACGCCTGCGGCATGGTGGAGGCGGACCGCGTCCGCGGGACCGTGGCGCAGGTCTGCACCGAGGTCCTGCAGACGGTGGGCGAGGCCACCGGTCCGGGGCCGCTGACCCAGGACGCCGGGCACGCCCAGATGGTGGCGGACCTTCAGGTCTACCTGCGCCAGCACCACGGAGACCGGGACGACGCCCGCCTCGGCGCCGCCCTGCTCGAGGACGAGCACACCGGAGCCGAGGCCTGGTGGTGAGCTTCTCGCATCTGGACGACGGCACCGCCGAGTCCGCGTGGGAGGAGGCCGGGATCGCCGACCTGCCACTGCTGCGTCTGCCCCCGCTCGACCGCACCTGGCTCGTGGTGGTGGCGGTCGCCCATCCGGACGACGAGACCCTCGGCGCCACGGGACTGATCCGCACGGCCCTGCGCGCCGGTGCACGGGTGGAGCTGGTGGTGGCCACCGCCGGCGAGGCCTCCCATCCGGACTCGCCCACGCACACCCCGGAGCGGCTGCGCGCCCTGCGCGGTCCGGAGCTCGAGCACGCCGCCGACGCCTTGGGCGGGGACGCTCGGGACCGGCTCCGCGTCCGTCGCCTGGACCTGCCGGACTCGCAGGTGGCAGCCCATGAGGCAGAGCTCCGAGGCGCCGTGGCGGAGCTGGTCGCGGCGCATCGGCCCGGCCCGGTCCTGCTCGTGGCCCATGACCGCACGGACGGCCACGCGGACCACGACGCCGTCGGCCGGGCCGTCGGGGCGCTCGCCGCGCAGGAGCACCTGCCGCTGTGCGAGTTCCCGCTGTGGTTCTGGCACTGGGGAGCGCCGGAGGCCCTGCCCTCCCGCCGCTACCGCCGGCTGCCCCTGAGCGACCAGGACCGGCGGGCCCGCCGGGACGCCCTGGCCGCGCACGCCTCCCAGGTGGCACCGCTCTCGGACGCCCCCGGCGACGAGGCGATCCTGTCCCCGCAGATGCTCACGCACTTCGACCGCGCATTCGACTGCGCCCGCTATTCCGGCCCGGACGAGCACGACGCCTACCGCGCCGAGGCCGTGTTCGACCGCCTCTACGCCGGCGCCGAGGACCCGTGGCGCTACCTCTCCAGCCCCTATGAGCGGCGCAAGCGGGCGCTCACCCTTGCCCTGCTGACGCGCCCCCGGTATGGGCGGGTCATGGAAGCCGGCGCCTCGATCGGTGTGCTCACCGCCGAGCTCGCCGACCGGGCGGACGAGGTCGTGGGGCTGGAAGCCTCCCCACTGGCCGTCGAGCGGGCGCAGGCCCGGCTCGACGGACTGCCGCACGCGGAGGTCCGGCGGGCGGTGCTGCCGGAGCAGTGGCCGCAGGAGCCCGCACCGCTCGACCTCGCCGTGGTCTCCGAGATCGGCTACTTCCTGCAGCCGGAGGAGCTCGACGAGCTCGTCGACTGCATCGACCGGGACATGGCACTGGATGGCGAGGTGCTGGCCTGCCACTGGCGTCAGCCCGTGCAGGGCTGGCCCCTGGACGGTGACGACGTCCACGCCCGTCTCGCTGCGGACCCCCGCTGGCGGATGGTCGCCGAGCACCTCGAGGCGGACGTCCGCCTGGCCCTGCTGGCCCGCGCCCACACGGCTGACCATGCCGTCGTGGTGGTCCCCGCGAAGGACGAGGAGGCGGACCTGCCGGACTGCCTGGAGGCCCTCACCGCCACGGTGGACCGCTGGGAGGAGCAGCACGCGCAGGGGTCCGCGGCCGTCGTCGTGGTGGCGGACCGGTGTACGGATCGGACGGTGGAGATCGCCCGCGCGAAGGCGCAGGAGGACCCCCGGTTCCATGTTCTCGAGCTGGGCGCGGACACCCCGGGGCGGCCGAGCGTGGGCCGTGCCCGTGATGTGGGTGCCCGGCACGGCCGCAGCCTGTTCCCGGACGTGCCGGGCGAGCGGCTGTGGGTCGCATCCACGGACGCGGACACCCGCGTGCCCCCCGGCTGGCTCACGGGGCTGGCCGTGCTCGGCACCGGCGTGGACGTGGAGGATCCGCGCGGGGCCCTCGTGCTGGGCACCGTGGACCTCGCCGGCGCCGACCCCGCGCTGCGGCAGGCCTGGGCCGCCGAGTACGAGCACCGCGAGGGACACGGCCACGTGCACGGGGCCAACATGGGCCTGACCTGGGCGCAGTACGAGGCGCTCGGCGGTGTATCGCACTGCGCTGAGCACGAGGACGTCCGCCTGGCCGAGGCCGCGCGGGCGCACGGCGTGCCGGTGGTGGCGACGGACCGGGTACGGGTGGCGACGTCCGCGCGCCTGGACGGGCGCTCGCCCGGCGGGTTCGCCGGCTACCTCGCCGGCCTGCCAGTGGACTGAGCCCCGTCCTACCTTCCCGACGACGGCCCCGCGCCGCGCCGTCCGCCGCGCCCGGGCCGTCGGGCGTCAGGCGCGTGCGGCCTCCAGCTGGGCGGCAAGGGCGAGCAGCTGGGTCTCGGCCCCGGGGCGGCCGATCACCTGCACGGACCAGCTCAGGCCCTCCTCGCTCCGCAGCACGGGCACGGAGGCCGCCGGCAGTCCGAGCACGTTGACCATGGACGTGTACGGGGTGAACCTGCACTGCTCCGCGTAGTTCTCCTCCGGCTCCAGGGCGGTGAAGTGGCCGATCTCCGGGGGTGCGAAGGCGAGCACAGGGGTGAGGACCACGTCGTACGCGGCGAACTGGCCGCGCACGTGCCGCGCCCAGGCCGTCAGCCGGTCCACCGCGGCCTCGGTCTCCTCCTGCGGCCGTGCGCTCGCGGTGGCCAGGAAGTCGGCGGCCAGCGGGCCGAGGTGGGCCGCGGCGCCCTGAGGGAGCTCGGCCTTGAGCAGGTTGGAGGTCCACACGGCACGGAAGTCCTGGTGGTAGTCCTCGCCGTACTCCGGGGTGAACTCCTCCACGCTGTGGTCGAGCCCGGCCAGGGCGGTTGCGGCGCGGGTCATGGCGGTCAGAGCGGAATTGGCCAGGCGGATCTCCAGGGAGGGCCCGAACGGGGAAGCCGTCGTCAGCCCGAGGCGCAGGGGCCGCGGGCGCTCGCCGGCGGCAAGGGACGCGGCGTCCGCCTGCACGTCCGGCAGGGTGCGGCCGGCCAGGCCCTCGGCCGAGGTCATCACGTCGAAGAGCAGGGCGGCGTCCTCGGCGGTGTGCGCCAGCGGGCCGGCGCAGGTCAGGTTGGTGACCGTGTCCTCGGCCCGGTCCGAGGGGACGGTGCCGCGGCCGGGCTTGAGCCCGACTAGGCCGCAGGCGGCGGCCGGGATCCGGATGGAGCCGCCGCCGTCGCTGCCCGGGGCGAACGGCAGGATCCCGGCGGCCACCGCCGCGGCGGCGCCGCCGGACGAGCCGCCTGCGGAGCGCGTGAGGTCGAAGGGATTGCGGGCCGCCCCGCCGAGCGGGTTCTCCGAGTGGGAGTCCAGGCCGAACTCGGGGACGGTGGTCTTGCCCAGGGTCACGGAGCCGGCCGCGCGCAGCCGGGCCACCAGCGGGTCGTCCTGGGTGGGCACCGGCGCGGCGGCGGTGAGTGCGGAGCCGTGGCGGGTGGGCAGTCCGGCCACGTCCAGCAGGTCCTTGTAGGCCAGCGGCATGCCGATCAGCTGCCGGCGGTCGTCCTCGTCGCTGCGGAGGGCCGCGTCCGCGGCGGCGGCCTGCTCCCGGGCGCTCTCGGTGTCCAGGAGGGCGAAGGCGCCGAGGTCCGCGTTGCGCTCCGCGGCGGTCAGGGCGACCTCGACGGTCTCGGCGGCGGTGAGGGCTCCGGAGGCGAGGTCGTCGCGCAGCTGCACGGCGGAGCGGTCCATCAGGCGGGCGAGGCGATCGGGTGTGGTTGCCATGGGACCCAGCGTAGAAGGTTCCGCTGTCAGTCCGCGGCGAGCAGCCCGGCGGAGGAAGCCGCTGAGGACCTCTGTGGGGGAGGGGACGGGCCGCTGCTCGGCCGCCTGACGGCCGGTCTCCGAGACGCCCGCCGCCTGTGGCCACCGCGGCGGCGGGCCCGGCTACCCTGGCCCCATGAGCATGTTCGAGACCGTCACCGTTGACCAGATCCCCGCCGACGCCGCGATCCTGGACGTCCGTGAGGACGACGAGTTCGCCCTCGGCCGCGCCGCCGGCGCCCAGCACATCCCGCTCGGCCAGCTGCCCGAGCGCATCGACGACCTGGACCCGGACACGGACTACTACGTCATCTGCCGCACCGGCGGCCGCTCTGCCCGCGCCGCCGAGTTCCTGGTGGGCCGCGGCTACTCGGCCCTCAACGTGGCCGGCGGTTCCGACGCCTGGCTGGAGGCCGGCAAGCCGATGGAGGCCGACGGCGACGCCGAGCCGACCGTCAAGTGATCGCGCCTCTGCCGCCCGTCTCCTCTGAGGCGGGTCGGGCGCGCGCCCGCTTCACCTTCCTCGGACCCGAGGGCACCTTCACCGAGGCGGCGCTGCGGCAGATCCCCGAGGTCGCCGAGTCGGACGTGACCCCGTCCTCCTCCGTGATCTCCGCGCTGGCCGCCGTGCGCGCCGGCGACGCCGACTACGCGATGGTGCCGATCGAGAACTCCGTGGAGGGCGGCGTCTCCGCCACCCTGGACGACGTGGCCTCCGGAGACGACCTGCAGATCCTCGCCGAGGTCCTCGTGCCCATCAGCTTCGTGCTGGTCGGCCGGGAGGGCATCGGCCTGGACGAGGTCTGCCGCATCACCACCCACACCCACGCCTGGGCGCAGGTCCGCGGCTGGGCGGACGCACACCTGCCCTCCGCCGAGTTCACGCCGGCCTCCTCCACGGCGGCCGGAGCCCGCCTGTTGCTGCCGCAGCCCCACGACGACGGCACGGCCGCCCCCGCCTTCGACGCGGCGGTCTGTGCCCCGCTGGTGGCGGAGCAGACCGGGCTGCCCGTGCTGGCCGAACGCATCGAGGACACCGCCGGTGCGGTGACCCGGTTCGTGCTGGTGGGCCGCCCGGGCCCGCTGCCGGAGCCGACCGGCTCGGACAAGACCACGCTGACCGTGCCGCTGCCGGACGACCACCCGGGTGCACTGTTGGAGATCCTGGAACAGTTCTCCACCCGCGGGATCAACCTCTCCCGCATCGAGTCCCGGCCGACCGGCTCGGGGCTGGGCCAGTACTTCTTCTCGATCGACCTGGAGGGGCACCTGGCCGAGGAGCGGGTGCAGGCGGCCCTGGCCGCGCTGCACCGGATCTTCCCGGGTGTCCGGTTCCTGGGCTCCTACCCGCGCGCGGTCGAACGCATGGTGAAGGTGCCGACCCACATGAGCGATGCGGCCTACCGCTCCGGTCGGGAGTGGGTGGCAGGGCTGCTGCAGCGCTGAGCGTCAGCGGCGCAGGGCGGAGGTCTGGGCGGCCGTGTCACACGGGGGTGCAGACGTTTCTGGCCTCGGCCGATGGAGGCGGGGAAGAGTGGACTTTCGTTGGTGGAGTGGAGTCCCTAGCCTGTGGTGAAGCAAAGATCACTCCACGGGTAGGGAAAAGCGTGCGCATCAAGCAAAGCTTCATTGCGATGGCGATATCTGTGATGTTGCTCCTCTCGGTCGTTTCGCCATCGACGGCCGTCGCGGCAGATCGTCTAAGTAGCCAAGGAGCACCGGCAGAGACGATGCTCTGGGAGGCGCGTCACGAACGTGCTACCACTCGTGACCTGCGGGTGAACGCCGGTGATGTGACCGCTCAGCTGGCCACAGGCGGGCAGGCCGAGACCCAAGGGCTGAAGAGTGAAGTGGTCAAGGTCGCTCTGCGGGGTGTCGCCGGTGCGATGCGAGGTGGCGGGCAGAAGTTCGTCACCATGGCGGACGGGTTTCTGGATAAGAGGGCCGCCGACGTGATCCGACGGGACAGTGTCCGGATCGTCGATGCCATCGACGATGTGGCGAACATCCCCGATGTCGCCACGCATCAGGTCCGGTCAGAGGTATACAAACGCTTGAGCGCCATCATGGATGACGGGACCGCGAACGTCATCGCCAATGCCGTCGAGGGGGTGCTATGGGTTCTGCTGTGACAACTGAGGACGTTGCGCGTCTGGAGGCGCGTGTCGAGAGGCTCGAAGAGAAGCTGTCCGAGGCAATGGGTCTCATTCAGTCTCTCGTGGTGAGTGTCGAGTTCAACGACAAGGAGCCATTCGCTAGAGAATGTGCCGTGCACTTTATCTCAGGCGTGAAGCAAGCGGCCGTCCAGATGCAAATCGCCATCATGGAGACTCGGATGAAGGGGCAGCCGGTCGATACATACCCGGACACGATGTTCGGGCAGTTCCCGTCTGTGGTTGCCGCCAAGCGTCAAGAGTTCTCCAGTATGGACGACATGGCCGAGTCGTTGGCGCCGCTGGTGGGCAGTCGGGAGTTGGCCAAGAAACTCGTCGTCGCCTACCGGCAGCGTGGGCTCGGCCAGCAGTGAGCGTCAGCGGCGCAGGGCGTCAGCCACGGGAAGACGGGTGGCCTTCCACGCCGGCAGCGCCGAACCCAGTGCCGCTGTGAGTGCGGCAGCCGACAGTCCGAGGCCGAAGGCCTCCCAGGGCACCGCCGGAACGCGGTGGGCGCCGCCTTCGGGCAGCCAGAGCGGCGCGGCCAGGTGCATGAGGCCGACAACCAGGCCCACGGCCACCACGGTCACGATCACCGCGAGCAGCAGGGACGACCCCATCACCTGGATGAAGAGGTGGCTTCTCCGGGCGCCGAGTGCCCGGCGGACCACGAGTTCGCGTGAGCGCTCGGCGATCGAGGCCAGACCGATGTTCAACAGGCCCAGGGCGGAGACCAGGAGGGCGGCCACCGCCACGGCGGAGAACACCGCCTGCATGAAGGACAGCGACTCCCGCAGTTCACCGACGCGATCCACGCGCACAGGCTGTTCCGCACCGGGATCCACGCCCGCCGCGGCCACGGCCGCCGTGACGGCCACCGCGGCATCGGCGCCCTTCTCCGGCGGCACCACGAAGCGCAGCAGGGTCTGGGTGGAGGCCGGATCGGGCGGCTGCTGGAGTTCCCAGAGTGCCAGCGGCGCCCACATCCGCGGGGAGGCGTGGCCGTCGTCGACGATCCCGGACACCGTCAGGCGGGTGGGCGTGCCGCCGTCGGCCAGTGGCGTCCACACGGAGTCCCCGGGCTGCAGGCCGACCTCGGCCGCCGCTGCGTTCAGGATCACCACGGCCGGCAGGCCGGTACCGAGGTCCGGTGAGCCGGCCAGGACCGGGTAGCGGTGGAAGTCGGTGAGATTCCCGGACGTCCAGAGCGTCTCCACGGAGCGCAGGTCCGGGTCCGGAGCGTCATGGGCGCTGAGCATGAGCGGGTTCGTGGTGGAGACCTCAAGGCGTGCGGGGGCGCCCCCGAGCCGGCGGTGAGTCAGCTCTGCGGCGTCCAGAGCCTGCGTGGCAGTGGCGGGCGGGAGCGTGAGCACGTGGCTGCCGGCGATGCCGTCCTTCTGTTCGGCGGAGGCCACGAAGACATCGTCCACCACCGCGCTGGCCGCGCTGATGCCGACCACCACGAGCACGCCGACGAGCATGCTCAGGCCGGTCAGGACGGAGCGGAGGCGTTGAGCGCGCAGGTCCGCCCAGAGTGTGCCGATCATGGGCGGTCTTCCTCACGCAGCGTCCCCTCGCCGAGGCGGAACACACGGTCCATGACGCCGGCGACGGCATCGTCATGCGTCACCACCACCAGGCAGCGTCCTTCATGCCGGGCCGTGGCCACGAGCATGTCCAGCACGCGGGCACCGGTCTGTTCGTCCAGCGCTCCGGTGGGCTCGTCAGCGAGCACCACGGCCGGCTCCAGCAGCAGGGCGCGGGCGATCGCCACCCGCTGCTGCTCTCCCCCGGACAGACGCAGGGGCAGGTCCTGGCCGCGTCCACCCAGTCCGACGGCGTCCAGCAGATCTTCTGCCCGGCGCCGGACCCTGCCGCGCCGGCCGCCGGCCACGTCCCGCGGCGCATACGTGGCCGGCACCAGGACGTTGTCCAGGACGCTCAGATGGGGAATGAGGGAGTAGTTCTGGAAGACGAAGCCGATGTGACGGTTCCGCAGGCGGGCGGCGTCCGCATCGGAGAGGGAGGAGACGTCCCTGCCGGCCAGTGTGATCGTGCCGTGCTCGGGACGCTGCATGAGGCCCAGCAGCGTGAGCAGGGTGGTCTTGCCGGAGCCGGACCTGCCCAGGATCGCGGCCGTCTCACCGCCTCCCACCGTCAGATCCACGTCCGTGAACAGAGTTCTCCGCCCCTGCCCCGACGGAAAGGACGCGGAGAGGCCGCGCAGCTCCAGGACGGGGACGCTCATCCGAACCCGGGCGCGGCCACGGTGACCTCGTCGCCCTCAGCGAGGCCCTCGGTGATCTCGATCAGCGTGCCGTCCGAGACGCCGAGTCCCACGGGCCGGCGTTCCACGGTGCCGTCCTTGGCCATCACGGCCACCTCGCCGCTGCCCTGGCGGCCACTGACGGCGGAGAGCGGCAGAGTCAGCACATCCTCTCGCGTCTCCAGCTGCAGCCCGACGCGGGCGGGGAGCCCGGGAACGGCCTCGGTGTCCAGGGGCAGCAGGCACAGGGCCGAGTACGGCGTGGCGGAATCCTCCTGACCCTGGCCGGCCTCCTCCGGCGCGGACACCACTCCGGCCAGAGTGCACTCCAGGCCGCCGGGGCCGCCGTCGATGGTGGTCTTGGCCGAGGTGGGGGCCGTGGCCACCCGGTAGGCCTGCTCCGCGGGCACCTGGATCTGGACGGCGAGTCCGCCATGGCGGACGACGGCGGCGGTCGCACCGCGGCCGACCCGGGTCCCCTCCGCCGCCGGCAGGTCCGCGACGATGCCGTCATGCGGTGCGGTCAGGGGGACATCGCCGACGCGCACGACCGGGGAACCGCCGGCCGTCACCGGCTCGTCCGGGGAGGTGTTGCCCAGGGAGAGGGTTCCGGCCTTCGGTGCGGCCAGGGCGTACTCCGGGCGGTCCACCACCGTTCCGGGGACGACCAGGACGGAGGCGAGGTCGCCGCGCTCGACGGTGAGGGTCTGCGGCGCTGCTTGTGCGGGGGGACCGGCAACGGACGGATCCGACGCCGGGGTGCAGCCCGACACCGCGAATGCACAGGCGAGCGCCGTGAGGAAAGGGCCAGTCTTGCCGTTCATCACGCCGTGTCCCTCACGACCCTTCGGGGCAGTTCGCCGCGACTTCCTGGCGGAACTTCGTGAGATCGCCGAGCCGGGCCTCGTCCAGGGCCTCACGCTCCGGGTTGCCGACGGAGTACTTGATCATCGGGTCCTTCAGGCCGTCCGCGAGTCGTCCCTCGGCACGGTCCCGCCGCGGGACGTCTCCGTCGTCATGGGCGCGGAGGTACTCACGTGTCCAGAAGCACGTGTAGTAGGACAGCGCCAGAACGCGGCCAGCGTCGACTCCGTACTCAGTCGGTTCCTCCGGCGGCCTCAGCTCGCCATAGGAGTCACCCTCGGGAAGCGGCAGGCGCTCGGCGTAGTCGTGGAACTCCTGCTCATAGGCGGCGAAGTCCACATACCCGTCGTCCGAGTCATCAGTGCAGCCGGTGAGGCCCACCAGAACGAGCGGCAGAAGAAGCAACGCGGTGGTGCGTGCTGTCCGCGTGGTGTCGCGGCCTCTGCGCATTCCGCCCCCCCTCCCAGAATCTGTGTCGAAGATATGAGGAGAGTATTCATCAGGGGGGGGAGCGTGGCAACTGCACTGGGCCGCCCGAGGTCGGTGGGCGCAGGGCGAAGGTGTGGCGCACCCCAGACAGGCACGTGCCCCCGCACCGCCTTCTCGGCGGCGACGGGGGCACGGGAGGTGAGGGACCGTCGTCGGGAAGCGGTGCCCTGTGCGGCCCTGGGGAGGGTCAGCGCGGCAGCATCACGGTGAGGGAGTCCGCCACCAGGCGGGCGTCGATGCCGACGACTTCTCCGGTGGAGTCGCCGTCCAGCTGGGAGACGATCGGCTTGTCGAAGCGGACCTGCACGCGGGTGCCCTGCAGGGTCTCCATCACGGGGATCTTCACACGGTGGCCCACCAGAGTGTTCGCGGCGATGCGCGCCCAGTCCAGCACGTGCCGCGGGGAGAGGACCATGACGTCCAGCAGGCCGTCGTCCGGCTTCGCGTCCGGCAGCAGCTCCAGACCTCCCTGCAAGGTGCCGCAGTTGGCCACCAGCACGGAGCGGACCTTGTAGCGGCGCGGGGAGCCTCCGTCCATGGTGATGGTGGCGTCCTGGCGGTCGCCCGGCAGGTGGCGCAGGCCCGCCTCGCCGTAGGCGATCCAGCCGGCCCTGGCCTTCAGGTCGTCACGGGTGTCCCCCATGACCTCGGCGTCCAGGCCCACGCCGCCGATCACCACGGTGGTGTGGCGGTGGCGCTCGCCGTCCTCGCCCTCGAGGCGCACGTCCAGGGTGTCGATCGTCTTGGTGGTGCCGTTCAGAGCGGCGGCGATGCATGCCCCGAAGTCCGTGATGGGCAGGTCCAGGTTGCGGGCCAGCAGGTTGCCGGTGCCCATCGGGACGATGCCCAGGCGGACGTCCGTGCCCACGAGCTGCTCGGCCACGGTGCGGACCGTGCCGTCGCCGCCGGCGGCGATGACCACCCTCACGCCGGCCGCCTTCGCATCCGCGGCCATCTGGGTGCCCGGGTCCTCCTCAGTGGTCTCCAGGACCAGCACCTCACCCATGCCCATGTCCCGGGCGGCGGCCAGCACCTGTTTGCGGACCTCGTCCGCGCGGTTCTTCACCGGGTTGATCACGAGGGCGACCTCGTGCCGTCCGGCGGCGTCCCCGGACTGCTCGTCCACCTGGGTCTTCAGCTGGTCCACCCGGTCCACCAGCAACTGGCGCTCAGAGCGCAGCCGCTCGACCTGCTTGCTCAGCCGCCGGACGCGCACGTGGTTCCACACGAGCACCACGCAGACCGCCGCCACGGCGACGAGCGCGATGACGGCGAGGACCATCTCCAGGGGGGTCTCACTGTTCATATCTCGATTCTAGGAAGCCGTGCTGTGGGCAGGGTGTCCTGCCCGGCCACCGCTAGTCTGGAGGGGTGATCGACGTCAAGCACCTCATCGAGAACCCGGACCAGTACCGCGCCTCCCAGGAAGCCCGCGGGGCGGACGCCGCAGCCGTGGACCGCATGATCGAGGCGGACAGCTCCCGCCGCGCCTCCATCGCGAGGTACGAGGAGCTGCGTGCCGAGCAGAAGTCCTTCGGCAAGAAGGTCGCGCAGGCGCAGGGCGATCAGAAGCAGGCCCTGCTGGCCGAGGTGAAGGAGCTGGCCGCCCAGGTGAAGGCCGCCGAGGCCGCCGCCGGCGAGGCCGAGGCCGCTCTGGCCGAGGAGCAGCGTTCCTTCCCGAACCTGATCGTGGAGGGCATCCCGTCCGGCGGCGAGGACGACTTCGCCGTGCTCAAGGAGGTCGGCACCCCGCGGGACTTCGCCGCGGAGGGCTTCGAGCCCCGCGACCACCTGGAGATCGGCGAGCTGATCGGCGGCATCGACATGGAGCGCGGCGCGAAGGTCTCCGGCGCCCGGTTCTCCTTCCTCAAGGGCGTGGTGGCACGGCTGGAGCTGGCCCTGATGCAGATGGGCCTGGACCTGGCGGTCGAGCACGGCTTCACCATGGTCATCCCGCCGACCCTCGTGCGTCCGGAGACCATGCAGGGCACCGGCTTCGACGTCCAGCACGACGACGAGATCTACCGTCTCGAGCGCGACGACCTGTACCTTGTCGGCACCTCCGAGGTGGCCCTGGCCGGCTACCACGCGGACGAGATCCTCGACCTCTCCGACGGCCCGATCCGCTACGCCGGCTGGTCCACCTGCTACCGCCGCGAGGCCGGCTCTGCGGGCAAGGACACCCGCGGCATCATCCGCGTCCACCAGTTCAACAAACTGGAGATGTTCGTCTACACCACCGTGGAGGAGGCCGAGGCCGAGCATCAGCGGCTCCTCGAGTGGGAGGAGCAGATGCTCGCGAAGATCGAGGTCCCCTACCGCGTGATCGACACCGCCGCCGGCGACCTCGGCCTCTCCGCCGCCCGCAAGTTCGACTGCGAGGCCTGGGTCCCCACCCAGGGCACCTACCGCGAGCTGACCTCCACCTCCAACTGCACCACCTTCCAGGCCCGCCGCCTGAACACCCGCGAGCGTGTGGTGAAGGAGGACGGTTCCAAGGGAGGCACCCGCATGGTCGCCACCCTCAACGGCACCCTGGCCACCACCCGCTGGATCGTGGCGATCCTGGAGAACCACCAGAACCAGGACGGCTCCGTGACCGTCCCGGAGGCCCTGCGCCCGTACCTGGGCGGGATGGAGCGGTTCGAGCTCGTCTGAGCCCGCGTCGAGCCGGCGTGTCCCGCAGAGTTCACCGGTGCGCCACCGGCGCTTCCGCCGCGAGCGGCGTGCTGTCCGCCGGACCTGATTGGATGGGGGACATGATCACGAAGATGGTGTGCCTGGATGTGGACGGAACGCTCGTGGACCATGACGGGCGGATGCATGACCGCGTGCGGGAGTCTGCGAAGGCCGTGGTGGCCGCTGGCCACCACGTGGTGATCGCGACCGGCCGCTCCCGCGGCGCCACCCTCCCGGTGGCCGAAACGCTCGGCATCGACCGTGGCTACGTGGTGTGCTCCAACGGCGGCGTCACCCTGCGCCTGGATCCGGAGCTGGAGGAGGGCTACGAGGTCACGGACCTGCGCACATTCGATCCGCGTTCGGTGCTGCGGAGGCTGCGTGAGCGCCTGCCCGCGTCCAAGTACGCGATCGAGCTGCCGGACGGCTCGTTCCTCGGCACCGAGCGGTTCCAGGACATGTCCTTCGGTGTGCGCTCCGAGGGGGTCCCCTTCGACCGGCTGCTGGATCAGACGGCCGTGCGCCTGGTGGTGTTCTCCACGGACTCCTCCGCCGAGGAGTTCGGCCGGGCAGTGGAGGGCATCGGCCTGTCCGGGGTGGCCTACTCGGTGGGCTGGACCGCCTGGCTGGACATCGCCGCCGCCGGCGTCACCAAGGCCTCCGGGCTGGAAGCGCTGCGCACCGTGCTGGGCGTGTCCCAGGAGGACACCGTGGCGGTGGGCGACGGCCGCAATGACGTGGAGATGCTCCGCTGGGCCGGCCGCGGCGTGGCCATGGGGCAGGCTCCCGAGGAGGTCGTGGCCGCCGCGGACGAGGTGACCGGCCACGTGGACGACGACGGCCTGGCCGACGTCCTCGACTCCCTCCTCTGAACCCCACCCGGACGTTTTCGTTCGGGAAACAGTCGAGTCCCCGGGCACTTTCGTGCGGGAAACAGTCGAGTCCCCGGGCACTTTCGTGCGGGAGACCGTCGGGTTACCGCGCGGAAGACGTTCGCTCGGGACCCGGGCCGGTCGAGAGCGCCCCTCGGGGGTCAGACGGCCGCCGGCTCCCACATCCGCCCCGGCACCTCAGCCCGCCTCCGGCAGGGCGACCTCGTCCGCGAGCGCGAGCAGGCGGGCGGCGGCCGGCCGGCAGGCGTGCTCCTCTGTCCAGAAGGAGCGCTGCACGGCCTGGGAGACGGCCTGGGTGGTGATGCCCAGCTCGGCGGCCACGAGCTTCTGCTGACCGCGCACACCGGGGACCATCAGGTCCAGCACGCGCCACTCGGCGTCCGTGCGGGTCCACACCAGCTGACCGATCAGCCGCAGCACGGCCTCGGCCTCGGCTGCGGCCTCCGCGTTCCGGGCTGACACGGCCACCGGGATGCGCTGGCCGTGGGCGGCGGCCTCCACCGCCTGGCGGGCGGCCACCAGGCCCGGGCCGGTGACGTCCTCGAGGTCCTGTGAGTCCGGAAGACCCGGGGTGCCGTCTGCGGCCAGCAGCGGTCCGACCCCCACGCCGACGTTCCAGCGCCGCTCCCGCACCGCCCGCAGCGCCACGTCCACGGCAGTGTGCGGGTCCGCGACCACACCGATCAGCTCGTCCCCCACGGAGCGCTGGAACGGCAGCAGGGTGTCCACGTGGCGGAGCCGGCGGATCAGCTCGTCCACCATGTCTCCGACCTCGCGGGAGTCACGCTGGTTCACGGTCAGGACGTACATGCCCTCCATCCTGCCAGCCGGCTCGACTCCCGCCGGGGAACCCGGCCGTCTGCCCCACGCAGACGACCGCCCGGCCCCACAGTGGACGGTGTGGGGCCGGGCGGTCGTTGCCGGGGGTGCTGTCAGGCGCCGCGCCGGCCGGCCAGGATGATGCCGCCGCCGGCCAGGGCGATCACGCCGAGCCCGCCGATGGCCCACGGCAGGATCCCACCGATGCCGCCGGAGTCCTGGGACTCGGCCGCCTGCACGTCCGCCTCGGTGTCCTTGTCCTTCTGCTCATCGGTTCCCGACGACGGCTCCTCGCCGTCCTCGGATCCGCTCGCCTCGGACGGGGACGGCTCGGATTCCTCCTCACGGTCGGTGTCGTCCGACTCGTCCGAGGACTCGGCGCTCTCCTCTGCCTCGTCCGAGGGGTCCGAGGA
>NZ_BCSN01000057.1 GCF_001570885.1 Micrococcus lylae NBRC 15355
CTCCTTCGTCACCGGCGCCATGCCGAGCGAGTTCAGGGACAGGGAGATCAGACCGAGGATCAGCACCGTGACCGCCAGGGCGGCGACGGAGCCGAGGACCCGGTCCGCGCGCCGCAGCGCAGGAAGGTTCACGTGCAGGCGCACTCTGCGCCCGACGGCGACTCCGATGTGCTGGCCCGCCCAGATCAGCAGGACGGTGGCCACCACCAGCACGACCACACGGAGCGTCGGCTCGGAGACCCATCGGGCGACGAACGGGATCAGGTAGAACCCGCCGATCGCCCCCGCCACCGTGCCCAGCATCGTGCCCAGCACGACCCACAGGCCGCGGTGGTAGCCCTTGACGAGGGCCACGATCAGCAGGACGACCAGGACCACGTCGAGCCAGGTCACTCCGAAGAGCATGCAGTCGTTTCCTTTCCGGCTCACCAGGCCGAGGGACGGGAGGGACAGGGCAGGAGCGGCGGTCTGCGAGCCGTCACGGGGGACGGCGGGGAACAGATCGGCCACCGACGCGCGGGGCGCCACTTGCCCTGGCTGTCAGGGTAACGGCAGGATCGTGTGTGATGCGGCACAATGGTGCCCAGCCCGAACACGACCGGTCCACCCTCGCCTCAGGGGGTGATCACTGAGAGGACTCACCGTACGATGGATCTTGAGGTTCTTCGCAAGGCCCCCCTGTTCGCGCACCTGGACGACGAGGTGTTCGCAACCCTGACCTCTGAGCTGACGGAGGTGGAGCTCTCCCGCGGCGCCTCCGCTTTCCACGAGGGCGACCAGGGCGATCAGCTGTACGTGATCATGTCCGGCAAGATCAAGCTCGGCCGCACCGCCTCGGACGGCCGCGAGAACCTGGTGGCCGTCCTCGGCCCCGGCGAGATCTTCGGCGAGATGGCCCTGTTCAACCCGGCCCCGCGCTCGGCCACCGCCACCGCGGTGTCCGCCACCCGCCTGGCCGGCCTGCGCCACGAGAACCTGCGCCGCGCGATCGCCTCCTCCCCGGACGTGTCCCTGCAGCTGCTGCAGGCCCTCGCCCAGCGCCTGTCCAAGACCAACGAGTCCCTCGCGGACCTCGTGTTCTCCGACGTCCCGGGCCGTGTGGCCAAGGCCCTGCTGGACCTGGCCGACCGCTTCGGCCGGCCGGCCGCCGACGGCCTGCTCGTGGCCCACGACCTCACCCAGGAGGAGCTGGCCCAGCTGGTCGGCGCCTCCCGCGAGACGGTGAACAAGGCCCTCGCCGAGTTCGTGCACCGCGGCTGGATCCGCCTGGAGAACCGCGCGGTGGTCGTCCTCGACCTCCAGCGCCTGCGCCAGCGTTCACGCTGACACACCCCTGACCCTCGACGACGGGCCGCTCACCTGACAGGGTGAGCGGCCCGTCGTCGTCACGGCCTCCTGCCGCACGGAGGGACGGACCCGGCACCGGCCCGAGCTCAGTCCGTGGTGGGGCGCATCCAGAGGCGACCGGCGTCCTCCCCGGCGGGAGCCATGCGCCAACGCGGCAGGGGCCGGTCCGCCGCCCCGTCGGCGAGGCCGAGCAGGAACGCGACCGCGGAGCCGGCCTCCGCGAGCCGGTGGGCGAGCATCAGGGTCGGCGGCGCGGTGACCTCGCAGGCCTCCACGACGCCCGACTCGCCCAGCCACCCCGGCGGCCCGGGCAGGGCCACGGGGCCCTCGATCAGGGACGCCGCAGGCACCCAGGCGTGCAGCCCGGCCACCTCCTCGCGCCGCCCCCTCGCGGGTCGGACGGTGGCCTGCTGTCCCGCCGGGACGGCGGCGGCGAAGACCACCGCATCGAAGCGGCGGTGACGGAAGTCCGGGGAGATCCAGCGGCCCACGGGGCGCAGCAGGTCGGTACGCAGCCCCAGCCCGCGCCGCTGGAGCTGGGCGGGCAGGCCGAACCCCTCGGACTCCAGAGACGTGCGGGCCTCCTCCCACAGCGGGGTGGCCGGGTCCATGACCACGTCCCCCTCACGCTCCCCCACCAGCAGCAGGCCGGTCTCCTCGAAGAGCTCCCGGACGGCGGCCACCACGTGCTGCCGCGCACTGCGCAGGTCGGCCATGCCGAGTCGACGGGCCCACGCCCGGGGCGAGGGCCCGTACCAGGTGCAGGCCTCCGCGTCCTGGTCGGTCAGTGACCCGCCGGGCAGCCCGACGACGCCCAGCGGCGTCTGGCCCGGACGATGACGCAGCAGCAGCTCCGGGCCCTGCGGCCCATCCCTGACCACCGCGACGGCGGCGGCCCGACGAGCAGGACGCACGTGACGGTGGTCCTGGGCCGCCCACTGCCGGGCCGCCTCCTCCTCGCTCCGCGGCACCGGGATGCGCGCGGGCGCGGCCCGCCGCTGCGGGGCCGGACGCACGTGGCCGACCGGGGCGGCCGGGCGGCGGTTCGCGGGATGGGCGCGCAGGGACGCGGCGCGGGCCGCCGCCTGCGCCGCCTCCCCGGGGCCGGAGGACGCCGTGGCGGACACGGAGACCGGGGGCGGGACGGCGGCGCCGTCAGCGGACACGGACGGTGATCTCCACCTCGACGGGGGCATCAAGCGGCAGCACGGCCACGCCCACGGCGGAGCGGGCGTGGCGGCCGGCCTCTCCGAAGATCTCGGCGAGCACGTCCGAGGCGCCGTTGACCACGGCCGGCTGGGCGGTGAAGTCCGGGGCCGAGGACACGAAGCCGGTGACCTTCACCACGCGCTCGACGCGGTCCAGGTCCCCGACGAGCGCATGCACGGCGGCGACGGCGTTGATCGCGGCGGTGCGGGCCAGGGCGTTCGCGGTGCCCGGGTCCACCTCCGCACCGACCTTGCCGGTGGTCTCGAGGGAGCCGGAGACGAAGGGCAGCTGCCCGGAGGTCATGACGAGGTCGCCGTCCTGCAGTGCGGGCAGGTAGCTGCCCACCGCCGAGGCGACGTCCGGACGCTCGATCCCCAGCTCGGCCAGGCGGGAGGCGACAGCTCCCTCGCCCCAGCCGGAGGCCTGTGCGGCGGCCACGGGTCAGGCCCCCTTCGGACGCTTGAGGTAGGCCACCGGATTCGAGCCCTCGGGGCCCGGGATCACGGTGACCAGCTCCCAGCCGTCCTCGCCCCACTGGTCGAGGATCTGCTTGGTCGCGTGGATCAGGAGGGGGACGGTGGCGTATTCCCAACGAGTCTGCTCGGTCATGGGGCCACCCTACCCACGGCGACCGCCTCCTGCCCTCCCCTTCCAGGCGGCCCCGGTACACTTCCGGGCATGGCGCCGCGCAAGTCCCCCTCCTCTGACTCCGTCACGCCCGTCGGCCGCATGCTGAGGTTCCTCGGCCTCTCCGCCCTGGCGGGCCTGATCGTGGCCGGCCTGTTGCTGCCCGGAGCGGCGTTCGTGGGCGCCGGCGCCAACGCCGGCGCCGCGATGCTGAACGACCTGCCGGACGAGCTGCCGGACGAGCCGGTCGCGGTGCCGTCCAAGATCGTGACCGCGGACGGCAAGCTCATCGCCAACTTCTACGAGGAGAACCGCACGCCGGTCCCGTTCGACGAGATCGCCCAGTCCATGAAGGACGCGATCGTGTCCATCGAGGACGAGCGCTTCTACTCGCACGACGGCGTGGACGCCCGCGGCCTCGCCCGCGCCATGGTCAACAACGCGACCTCAGACTCCACGCAGGGCGCCTCCACCCTGACGCAGCAGTACGTCAACAACATGCTCATCAACGCGCAGGTCCTGCGCGGCGACTCGCGCCTCACCCTGTCCGGCAAGAAGAAGGTCTCGGACAAGGTCAAGGAGATGAAGCTCGCGATCGCGGTCGAGGAGCAGATGACCAAGGACGAGATCCTCAACGGCTACCTCAACCTCGTCCTCTTCTCTGGCCGCGCCTACGGCGTCGAGGCCGCCGCCCAGTACGTCTTCGGCAAGTCCGCGAAGGACCTGGAGATCTGGGAGTCCGCGACCCTCGCCGGCATGGTGCAGTCCCCCACCGGCTACCACCCCGTCCGCAATCCGGAGGGCACCAAGAAGCGCCGCAACACCGTGCTCCGTGCCATGCTGCGCAACGACAAGATCACCCAGGAGGAGTACGACCACGCCGTCGAGCAGCCCCTCGACGTGGTGATGGAGGCCCCGCCGACCGGATGCCTGGCCGCCGACTTCGGCAAGTACTTCTGCGACTACGTCGAGCGCCAGGTCCTGGCCAACCCGGCCTTCGGCCCGGACGTGAAGTCCCGTCAGGCCCTGCTGGACCGCGGCGGCCTCACCATCCGCACCACAATGGACTCCAAGCTCCAGGAGGAGGCCCAGAAATCCATCGCCGGACAGGTCCCCAACGACGAGTCCGACGGCGTCGGCGCCTCCCTGCTCTCCCTCGAGCCGGGCACCGGCGACATCAAGGTCATGGCCCAGAACACCGACTACTCCCTGCAGGAGAACGAGAAGGGCAAGACCATCCTGAACTTCAACGTGGACAAGGAATGGGGCGGCGGTGAGGGCTTCCAGAGCGGCTCGACCCTGAAGCCGTTCGTGGCCCTCACCTGGATGCGCAACGGCGGCAAGTTGATCGACACCGTGGACGCCAGCGTGGACACCTACCCGACCGGCACCCGCTTCGCCGCCTCCTGCCGCGACGGCGGCTACGTGGTGCAGAACGGCTCCACCTGGGACATCAACAACGTGATCGGCGGGCTCAAGAAGCGCGACCGCATCGACGAGGGCCTGTTCTGGTCCGTCAACACCCCGACCGTCGCCGCCGCCTACCATCTGGACCTCTGCGACATCACCTCGCTGATGACCGAGCTCGGCCTGCGCCGCGCCGTGGACAGCCTCCCCATCTCCCCGGACAACCCCTCCTTCGTGCTCGGCGCGGACTCCATGGCCCCGATGTCCCTGGCCCGTGCCTACAACGCGATCGCCGCCGAGGGCCTGTACTGCGAGCCGCGCGCCCTGCTCGAGGTCACCGACACCGCCGGCAACGAGTACCCCGTGCCGGAACCGGACTGCAAGCAGGTCCTGGACAAGGACGACGTGCACCAGATCTCGCCGGTCCTGCAGGCCATCACGGACAAGAACATCTTCTCGGATGAGGACCGGCCCTTCCCGGCCGCCGGCAAGACCGGCACCAACAACAACATGTCCTCGACCTGGTTCGTGGGCTACACGGACAAGCTGACCACCGCCTCGTGGGTGGGCCGCTGGACCAACCAGAAGACCCTCGCCGGCGAGACCATCAACGGCATCAAGCGCAACAACTTCTACGGCACCGAGATCTCAGGCCCCATGTGGCTGGACTACATGGAGCAGGCCAACGAACACAGCGAGTACGAGGCCGGGAAGCTGCCGGAATGGGACGGCCCGCGGTTCTCCGACTACGGCACCGAGGGCAGCCACCCGCACGGCAAGGACTTCTACTTCGAGGACATCGACCGCCCGGGTCCGCAGCCCTACTCGTCGGAGGACTGAGCCGATGGCCCCGTCCCGTCCCGTGCGCGCCGCCCTGACGGCCGGTGCGGCCGCGGCCGGCCTGGGTGCGGCGGGCGCGGCCTGGGGCCTGGCCGAGGCCAGCGCCTACCGGATCAGCCGCCACACCGTCCCCGCCCTGCCGGCGGACGCGGCGCCCCTGCGGGTGCTGCACCTGTCCGACATCCACCTGCTGCCGTTCCACCGGCGCAAGCTGGCCTGGCTGCAGACACTCGCGGACCTCGAACCGGACCTCGTGGTCAACACGGGAGACAACATCGCCTCGGACCACTCGATCGCGCCGCTGCTCGACGCCCTCGGCCGGCTGCTGGACGTCCCCGGCGTCTTCGTGCCCGGCTCCAACGACTACTTCGCCCCGAAGCCGGCCAACCCGTTCCGCTACTTCGCCGGACCGTCGAAGCCGCTGAAGCACCAGCCCCGCCGCCTGCAGACCGAGGACCTGTTCCGGGCGTTCCGGTCCCGCGGCTGGGTGGATCTGACCAACCGCTCGGCGACCCTCACCGCCGGAGGCGACGGCGCCGCCGTCGAGATCCTGGCCGGCGGCACCGACGACCCGCACCTGGGCTTCGACGACTGGCGCGGCTTCACCGCCCCCACACGAGCACCGCGCGAGCAGATCCTCACCCTCGGCGTCACCCACGCCCCCTACCGCCGTGTCCTGGACGCGATGGTGGCCGACGGCGCCGACCTCGTCCTGGCAGGCCACACCCACGGCGGCCAGGTGTGCCTGCCGTTCTACGGGGCACTGGTGACGAACTGCGACCTGCCGCGCGCGCAGGCCTCCGGGCTGTCCTCCTGGACGGCCGCCGGCCGCACCGTCCCGCTCGAGGTCTCCGCCGGCATCGGCGCGGCCCCGGCCATGCCGGTCCGGGTGGCCTGCCGCCCCGAGGCCGTCGTCCTGGACCTGGTCCCCCGCGCCTGAGGCGCGCGGACAGGCGGCGGTGCGCGGCCGTCGTCGGGACGCAGGCCATCCGTCGGGCGCCGTCCCGTAGACTTCTCGGGTGTCTCCCAGCGCCGCCTCCACCCCCCGCACACTGCGGGAGTCCGTGCAGGGCCTGCGGCCGTACCTCGACGGCGTCCTCTGGCGCTGGGTGTGCGGGCTGCTGGCCGCCCTGCTCTCCGGGCTCGCCGCCCTCGCCATCCCCCAGGTCATCCAGGTCCTGGTGAACAACGTGTTCTCCGCCGACGGCTCGGGCGGGCGTTCCTCCGTGGTGTGGGCCGGTGTGGTCCTGCTCGTCCTCGGCCTGGCCGAGGCGCTGTTCGTGTGGCTGCGCCGCGTGTTCATCCTGCCGCCGGCCTCGGACGTGGAGAACCGGGCACGCATCGGCCTCTACCGCCGTCTGCAGCGCCTGCCCGTCGCCTTCCACGACGCCTGGCCCTCCGGCCAGCTGCTCTCCCGCGCGCAGGCGGACCTGGGCCTGGTGCGCCGCTGGATCGCGTTCGGCTCGGTGATGTTCGTGGTGGACTCGCTGGTGATCGTGGTGGGCGTGGCCCTGCTCTTCACGCTCTCCTGGCAGCTCGCGCTCCTGTACCTGGTGGCGGCCGTGCCGATCATCATCCGGTCCTTCTCCTTCCGCAACGACTTCCGCACCGTCTCCCGCCTGTCCCAGGACCAGGCCGGCGACCTCGCCACCACCGTGGAGGAGTCCGTCCACGGCATCCGCATCCTGAAGGCCTTCGGCCGCGGCACCACCGCCCTGGAGGGCTTCCGCACCCAGGCGTCCACCCTGCAGGACACCGAGGTCCGCAAGGCCGGCCTGCTCGCCTCCTTCGTGGCGATGGTGGTGGCCCTGCCCGAGGTCGTCCTGGGCGTCGGCCTGGCCTGGGGCGTGTACCTGGTGGCCACCGGCCAGATGATGGTCGGCGCCCTCGCCGCCTTCTTCGCGACGACCGCCGTGCTCGCCCGCCCCGTGGAGTCCGTGGGCCAGCTGCTCGGCATGACCCTGTCCGCCAAGACCGCGATCGACCGTCACCTCGACGTCATCTCCGTGCGTCCCGCGATCACCTCCCCCGCCGGCACGGACCCGGAGGAGGCCGCCTCCCTCGGTGCCACCCGCCTGGACGGCGACGCGGACGAGATGGCCCCGCCCTCCGGCGCCCTCCCCGTGCTGCCCCCGTCCGCCGGGGGCCTGGCCTTCCGTGACGTGGAGTTCCGCTACCCGGACGCCGCGGAGGGCACCGCGCCCCTGCTGCGCGGCGTGGACCTCGAACTCATCCCCGGCGAGACCATGGCACTGGTGGGCACCACCGGCTCCGGGAAGTCGACCCTGCTGCAGCTGGTCCCCCGCCTCTACGAAGCCACCTCCGGCCGCGTGGAGGTGGACGGCGCGGACGTCCGCGACTTCCCGCTCGAGGAGCTGCGCCGCCGCGTGGCCGTGGCCTTCGAGGAGCCCACGCTCTTCTCGGACACCGTCCGCAACAACGTGCTGCTGGGCGCCCCCGCAGACGTGCTCGCCGACGAGGAGAAGGCCCAGCAGCTGCTGGACATGGCCCTGGACACCGCCCAGGCCGGCTTCGCCCGTGCCCTGCCCGACGGCCTGGACACGGAGATCGGTGAGGAGGGCCTGTCCCTCTCCGGCGGCCAGCGCCAGCGTCTGGCCCTGGCCCGTGCGATCGCCGCGCAGCCCAAGGTGCTCGTGCTGGACGACCCGCTGTCCGCCCTCGACGTGCGCACCGAGGAGGCCGTCACCCAACGCCTGCGCGAGGTCCTCGCGGACACCACCACGCTGGTGGTGGCCCACCGCCCCTCCACCGTGGCCCTGGCGGACCGCGTGGCCGTGATGGCGGACGGGCGGATCGTGGACGTGGGCACCCACCTGGAGCTGCTCGCACGCTCTGCCGCCTACCGGGACATCATCAGCAACGCCGAGGCCGAGGAGGCGCGCGCATGAGCATCCGGAGCCGCTCCGCGCAGGAGCGCACCCCGAAGCACGCCGCGCAGGGCCCGGCCGTGCAGGATCCGTCCGCCGGCGAGGCCGGAGCGTCGGCAGGCGCGGCCGGCGTGGCCGCAGGCGGCACCGGCGCGTCGGCAGACGGCACCGGCGCGTCGGTGGCGGACCGCGTCCGCGGCGTCCGTGCCGAGGACATCCTCGAGTACTCGGCGGAGGAGCGCCGCCACGTCCGCCGCCGTTCGTGGCGGCTGCTGCGCGAGCTCGCCGGCCCGGTGAAGGGCCAGCTGGCGCTCGTGATGGTGCTGGTGATCGTGTCCAACGCCGCCCGTGCGGCGCTGCCGCTGATCATCGCCTGGGCCATCGACTGGGGTCTGCCGCAGGTGGTCGGCGCCGTGGAGGCCGGGCAGTCCCCGCTGCCGACCGTGCTGCTGGTCGGCGGCGCCTATGTGGGCGCCGCACTGCTGGCCGGCGGCCTGCTCGGCGGCTACCTGTGGCTGACTGCCCGGGCGTCCCAGCAGATGCTGCTGAACCTGCGCCTGCGCGTGTTCCGGCACACCCAGCGCCTGTCCCTGTCCTTCCACGAGAAGTACACCTCGGGCCGCGTGATCTCCCGCCAGACCTCGGACCTGGAGACCCTGCGCGAGCTGTTGGACCAGGGCGTCGCCTCGCTGGTCTCCGGCACGGTGTTCATGGTGTTCACGGCCGTCTCGATCCTCATCCTGGACCCGATCGGCTTCCTCATCCTCTGCATCGCGTTCGTCCCGGTGCTGATCCTGGTGCGCTGGTACCAGAAGGCCTCGGAGGACGTGTACCGCCGCTCCCGCGTGAGCTCGGCGAAGTCGATCGTGCACTTCGTGGAGACCATGACCGGCATGCGCGCCGTGCAGGCCTTCCGCCGCCAGCGCGCCAACGACGCCACGTACACACGCCTGGCCACGGACTACCGCAATGACATGGTCGAGTCCCTGAACTACTTCGGCATCCTGCAGACCGCCCTGGTGGCGATCGGCAACATGACCGTGGTGGCCATGCTGATCGTGGGCGGCTTCCGCGTGCTGGACGGCCAGCTGGCCGTGGGCGTGCTGGTGGCGCTGCTGCTGGCCGGCCGCCGCGTGTTCCAGCCCATGGAGATGCTGGCGATGTTCTACTCCTCGCTGCAGTCCGCCACGGCCGCCCTGGAGAAGGTCTCCGGCCTGCTCGAGGAGGAGCCCACCGTGGTGGAGGCCGCAGAGCCCGCCCTGCTGCCGGGCGCTGCGAAGGCCGGCGAGGGCGTGGCCTCCGGCCGCATCGAGTTCTCGGACGCGGTCTTCGGCTACGGCCCGGAGAAGACGGTGCTGAGCCGCTTCGACCTGACGGTGCCCGCCGGACAGACGGTGGCCGTCGTCGGGCAGACCGGGGCGGGCAAGTCCACGCTGGTGAAGCTGATCGCCCGGTTCTACGACCTCTCCTCCGGCTCCCTGACCCTGGACGGGGTGGAGCTCAGTCAGCTGTCCCAGCAGGACCTGCGCCGCAACGTGGTGATGGTGACGCAGGAGGCGTTCCTGTTCTCCGGGAGCATCGCGGAGAACATCGCCCTGGGCCGTCCGGACGCCAGCCTGGAGGAGATCCAGGCCGCGGCCCGCGCGGTGGGTGCGCACGAGTTCATCCTGGAGCTGCCGGAGGGGTATGACACGGATGTGTCCAAGCGCGGCGGCCGGCTCTCGGCGGGCCAGCGTCAGCTGGTGTCCTTCGCCCGCGCGTTCCTGGCGGACCCGGCGGTGCTGATCCTGGACGAGGCCACCAGCTCCCTGGACCTGCCCTCCGAGCGGCTGGTGCAGCAGGGCCTGGAGCGGCTGCTGGGCAACCGGACGGCGCTGATCATCGCGCACCGCCTGTCCACCGTGGACATCGCGGACCGCGTGCTCGTGGTCCACGACGGGCAGATCGTGGAGGACGGCACCCCCGCCGAGCTCATCGCCGCCGGTGGCCGCTTCGCGGCGCTGCACCAGGCCTGGGAGGACTCGCTCGTCTCCGAGGAGGACTGAGGGCTCGGCGCCGGGCCCAGCGTGCAGGCGGGCGGGAGCGGGAGCGGGGGCGGGGGCATTTTCGTTCGGGAAACCGTCGCGTTTCGAGGCGCTTTCGTTCGGGAAAGGGTCGGGTTGTCTGGCACTTTCGTTCGGAAGAATGTCGCGTCCCGCTGCCCGCCTGACCACCACGACGACGGCCCGGTCACCGTGGCCTTCCCTCTCACCGTGCCGTGCTTTCAACGCCTCCGGACGTGGTCTGGACGGACGGCCGAAGCCGGAACGGAGAAGATCCCTGTAGACGGCAGCGCGGGCTCGGCCCCTTCCGGGGCCGAGCCCGCGCTGCCGTGGACGGGTATCTTGCCTTGCCGTACAGCAGCTCAGACTGGGCGCCGGACTCGCGCTGTGGCTGACGGGTACAGCGCGGCCTGCTCGAGACACGGTCCTCCCCGCCTGGAACTCGACCGTTTCCCGAACGAAAGCACCCCGCAACGCGACCGTTTCCCGAACGAAAGCACCCCAGGACGCGACGGTTTCCCGAACGAAAACGCCAGGGGTCAGGCGTCGAAGCGGCGGCCGGTGAGCCTCTCGTAGGCCTCCACGTAGCGGGCCCGGGTCTTGGCCACCACGTCCTCCGGCAACGCCGGCGGCTGCTCACCCGAGGACTTGTCCCAGCCGGACTCTGCCGACGTGAGCCAGTCGCGGACGAACTGCTTGTCGAAGCTGGCCTGGGGGCGGCCGGGCTCGTAGTCCTCAGCGTCCCAGAAGCGGGAGGAGTCCGGGGTGAGCACCTCGTCGCCCAGCACGATCGCCCCGCTCACCGGGTCCGTGCCGAACTCCACCTTGGTGTCCGCCAGGATGATCCCGGCCTCCCGGGCGATCTGCTCGGCCCTCGTGTAGACGTCCAGGGTGAGGTCCCGCAACGCCGCGGCGGCCTCGGCGCCCACGCGCTCGGTCATCTGCGCGAACGTGATGTTCTCATCGTGCTCGCCCACCTCGGCCTTCGCCGAGGGGGTGAAGATCGCCGACTCCAGCTTCGATCCGTCCACGAGCCCCTCCGGCAGCGGCAGCCCCGTCACGGTCCCGGACTCCCGGTACTCCGCCAGGCCGGAGCCGGTCAGATACCCGCGGGCGATGCACTCGACCGGGAACATGTCCAGCCGCTTGACCACCATGGCCCGCCCGGCCACCTGCTCCGGCACGTCCGTGGAGACCACGTGGTTCTCCACGGTGCCGGCGAGCTGCTCGAACCACCACAGGCTCAGCTGGGTCAGCACGGCGCCCTTGTCCGGGATCGGCGGCTCGAGGACGACGTCGTAGGCGCTGATCCGGTCCGAGGCCACCACCAGCAGGGTGTCCGACTCGCCCGGGGCGGCATCGGCCGGCTCGTACAGATCCCGCACCTTGCCGGAGTACACGTGCCGCCAGCCCGGCAGCTGAAGGGCCTCCGCCCCGGCGAATCCGATGCGCTCGCTCACGCCTGGCCCTCCTTCTCCGTACCCGCGGCGCCGGCACCCGGCACCGCGATCTGCCCGCGCTCGGCCTTGAGCGCGATGTCCGCGCGCCACTGGGCACCCTCGAAGTCGATGGCGTCCACGCCGGCGTAGGCCCGCGCCCTCGCCTCGGCCAGGTCCTTCCCGCGCCCGACGACGGCCAGCACCCGGCCACCGGCCGTCACCACCGCGTCCGGGGCGTCGCCCACGCCCGTGCCGGCGTGCAGCACGTCCACGCCGTCCAGCGCCCGGGCCGCCTCGAGGCCGGTGATGATGTCCCCCGTGGAGGAGGAGGCCGGGTAGCCGGCGGAGGCCATGACCACGTCCACGGCCACGTCCTCGGACCACTCGAGAGTCCGGTCCGCGCCGAGCTCGCCGTTCGCGGCGTCCAGCAGCAGCCGGCCGAGCGGGGTCTGGAGGCGGGCGAGCACGGCCTGGGTCTCCGGGTCGCCGAAGCGGACGTTGAACTCGATGACCTGCACGCCCTGGGCCGTCACGGCCAGGCCGCAGTAGAGCACGCCGGAGAACGGGGTGCCGCGCCTCGTCATCTCCGCCAGCACCGGGCGGGCCACCGACTCCATGACCTCGTCCACGAAGCCCTCGGGCAGCCAGGGCAGCGGGGTGTAGGCGCCCATGCCGCCGGTGTTGGGGCCCTCGTCCCCGTCGAAGATGCGCTTGAAGTCCTGGGCCGGGGTCAGCGGCACCGCGTTCTCGCCGTCACAGAGCACGAACAGGGAGACCTCGGGGCCGTCCAGGTACTGCTCGATCACCACGGAGCCGCCGGCGGCGAAGCAGGACTCGGCGTGGGCCAGGGCCTCGGCGCGGTCGGCGGTGACCACCACGCCCTTGCCGGCGGCCAGGCCGTCGTCCTTCACCACATGCGGGGCGCCGAACTCGTCCAGCGCGGCGGCGGCCTGCTCGGCATGCGTGCAGACGCGGGAGCCGGCGGTGGGCACGGAGGCGGCGGCCATGACCTCCTTGGCGAAGGCCTTGGAGGCCTCCAGCTGCGCGGCGGCGCGGGAGGGGCCGAAGACGGCGACGCCGGCCTCGCGCAACGCGTCGGAGACGCCGGCGGCGAGCGGGGCCTCGGGGCCGACAACCACGAGGTCGGCCTTCACCTGGCCGGCGAGCGCCACCACGGCGGCGCCGTCCGAGGCGTCCACGGAGTGCAGCGTGGCCTGGTCCGCCATCCCGACGTTGCCGGGCGCGACGTGCAGCTGCGTCACCTCCGGGTCACGGGCCAGGGTGCGGATCAGGGCATGTTCGCGGCCGCCGTTGCCAAGCACGAGGATCTTCACGTCCCCCAGACTACGTGGCGCCGCACACCCCCGCCCGCCGTCCGCCCGCCCCGGACGTCTTCCCCCGGCCGGGCGGGGCACCCGTAGGGTGGTGGACATGACGATGCCCGGCCTGCCCCACGACGACGACCGCTCCGGCGACCCGCGTCGCCCGACCCGTCCGACCGCCCAGGCCGGCCCCGGCCTGCGCACGGCGTACACGTTCATGATGGTGTGGTTCGTGTGCGCCCTGATCGGCGCCTTCTCGCTGCGCCTGTTCGGCATCGGCCGCGGGGACGTGGGCGTCGGCGGCGTCACCGCGCTGATCGGCACCGCGTTCGTGGCCGCCGCCATGATCACCTGGGCGGTCCGACGCCGCCGCTGACGCAGCCGGTTCCCGACGACGGCCCCGCCCCTTCCCCGGGCCGCTCGCCGCTCCTTCCCGGGAGGGCGCGTCCCGACGACGGCTGCTCAGCCCCGGATGATCCGTCGCCTCCGTGCCTCGGCCACCGCCTCGGTCCGCGAGCCGACGCCGAGCTTCTGGAACACGTGCACCAGGTGGGTCTTCACGGTGGCCTCGGAGATGAACAGCTCCTTGGCCGCGGCCTTGTTGCTGACGCCCTGGGCGATGAGCTCGAGCAGCTCGATCTCGCGCGCCGTGAGCACCTCGGTGCCTCCGGCCATCCGGCCCATGAGCCGCTCGGCCACCCCGGGTGCCAGCGCCCGCTGGCCCGCGGCCGCCCGGCGGACGGCGGCGGCGATCTCCTCCGAGCTCGCGTCCTTGAGCAGGTAGCCGGAGGCCCCGGCGTCCAGGGCGGCGAGGATGTCCGCCTCGGTGTCGAAGGTCGTCAGGATCAGCACCGGCAGCCCCGGGTGGGCGGCCCGCACCGCACGGGTGGCGGCCACGCCGTCCATGCCTTCGCCCATCTGCAGGTCCATGAGCACCACGTCCGGCAGCCCGCCGGCACCCCCGTCCAGACCGGCACCGCTGTCCACACCGGCACCGCCCACGTCTGCGTCGGCGCCCCCGCCCCCACCGGCTCCCGCTGCCAACCCCTCGAGCACGCGCAGCGCCTCGGCGCCGTCGCCGGCCTCGGCCACCACGGTGAGGTCCGGGTGCGCCTCGAGCACGGCGCGCACGCCGGCGCGCACCACCGGGTGGTCGTCCACGAGCATCACGGCCAGGGTCATCCGTTCTCCTTCGCTGTCTCACTGCGGCCGGCCACGGGCACCGTCATCGCCACCACCGTCCCCTCCCCCGGCGTGGACTCCACCGCCACGCGTCCGCCGACGGCCTCCACGCGCTCGCGCACCGCGGCCAGGCCGACGCCGGTGGACTCGCCCGTGCCGTCGTCGTCGTCTTCCTCCCCGGCCGTGCCCGCCGAAGCGGGCCGGACGCCGGAGCCGGCCACGGACCGTCCCCTCTCCCGGGCTACGGGACGGCGGGTGGCCTCGGGGTCGAAGCCGCGGCCGTCGTCGGCGACGTCAACGGTGACCTCCCCGTCCAGGTAGGCCACGGACACCCGGCAGCGGGCGGCGGCGGCGTGCTGGCCGACGTTGGCCAGGGAGGACTGGACGGCGCGCAGCAGGGCGGACTCCACCGCCTCGGCCACAGGCACCGGGGTCCCCTCCACCTGCAGGTCCGCGGCCACGGGGGTGCCGGCGTCGGCCTGGCGGCGGGCGAAGCCGCGCACGGCGGCGTCGAGCTGCTCCACCAGGGAGCCGCCGTCCCCGCGCAGGTCCCGCACGAAGCGGCGGGACTCGGCGAGGTTCTCCGCTGCGGTGTCCCGCACGGTGTGCAGGCGGCGGCGCGCCAGGTCCGGGTCCTCGGCATCGAGGGCGTCCTCGGCGGCGCGGGAGACCAGGACGATGGAGGCCAGGCCCTGGGTGAGGGTGTCGTGGATCTCGCGGGCCAGGCGCTCGCGCTCGGCCAGCACGCCGGAGCGGTGCTCGGTGCGGGCCAGCTCCGCGCGGGCGGCGAGCAGCTCGGAGGCCAGAGCGCGCTGCCGCTCGGACTCGGCGTGAAGGGCCCGGTAGGCCTGGTACATCACCACGGCCACCACGGCGCCGACGCAGGGGCCGATCACCGCGGCCGGCCGCAGCCCGTCCGGGCCCGGGGCGGAGGCCAGCACCACCACGGCGGTCACCGCCGCCACGGCCAGCGGGCCCGGCCAGTGCCGGCCGGTGGCCTCGGCCAGCACGTGCTGGACCACGAAGAACAGCGGGAACGCCACCCACGCGAAGTCCGGGTGCAGCGCCACCAGGGCACCCCAGAGCAGCAGCACGAGGGCCAGCCAGGCCAGGGACGCACCCCGGTGCACCGGCCGCCGGCGCGCCCAGCGGCGCCGCTCGGCCACGGTGCCCGCCAGGTAGACGGCGGCCAGGGCGAAGGCAGCGGGCCAGACGGCGGCCGCAGCGGTGCCCGGGGACAGCACGGAGCGGACCAGGCCCACCGCCAGCAGGGCGGCGAAGGACACGTGCAGCACCACGCGCAGGGCGGCCAGGATCGAGGCCGTCGCGCCGGACTCGACGCCGGCGTCCGCACCGGGCCGGACGCCGGGCGCCGCACCGGCCCGGACGTCGGCCGCCGTACCGGGCCTGGCGGGGCCCGCCGTACCGGGCCTGGCGGGGCCCGCCGGCGCCGAGGCGGGG
>NZ_BCSN01000058.1 GCF_001570885.1 Micrococcus lylae NBRC 15355
ATCGGGGGCATGTCCTGGCTGACCGACCCCTGGCCCGCCGTGCTGCGGCACGACACCCTGACCGTGCGCCCCCTGGTGCGCGGCGACCGGCGGGACTGGGAGGAGCAGCGCTGTGCCAACGCGGAGTGGCTGACCCCCTGGGACGCCACCAGCCCGGAGCCGGGGAGCGGTCCGACGACCTTCGCGCAGATGGTGCGGTGGTACCGCCGCTCGGCGCGGCAGGGGCTGTCCTACACCTGGGCGATGGCGCTGGACGAGGACGCTCCGGGCCGGGACCGCCTGGTGGGGCTGATCAGCCTCGGAGGCATCCAGGGCGGTTCGGTGCGCTCCGGTGCGGTCGGCTACTGGATCGACCGCCGCCAGGCCGGCCGCGGGCTGACTCCCACCGCCGTGGCCATGGTGACGGACTGGGCCTTCCACGGGCTCGGCCTGCACCGGGTGGAGATCAACGTCCGCCCGGAGAACGCCCGCAGCCTGCGCGTGCCGGAGAAGCTCGGCTTCCGTCGGGAGGGGCTGCGTGAGCGCTACCTGCACGTGGCGGGCCGGTGGTGCGACCACATCAGCTACGCACTCACCGTCGAGGAGGTCCCGGACGGGGTGCTCGCCGGGTGGCTGGAGAGCCGCCGGAGAGGACCCGCCGAGGGCTGACCTCGGCATGAATCCGGCGACTGCCGGCGTGTTCGAGGCGACACGCCGCGGTGAATGACAACCGTGTGATTCCAGCCGCTACGCTGGAGGCATGGATGAGATCAACACCCTTGCGGCGGAGCTCAACGCCGTCCTCGGCGTGTTCTCCGACCTGCGCGTCAGCGCGTCGCTGGTGATCCTCGCCCTCATCCTCTGGCTCGGATGGAATGTGGTCACGGCCGAGCGCAGACGCGCCGACGCCCGTGAGGCACACGCCGCCGAGGCCGCTGCTTCCCCTGCCGCTGACGCGGCCGTAGACTCCGCTTCGACGACCTCGCCTCAGGAGGGGACACCCATGACCAGCGCGTCCGCGCCGGCGCCCAAGCGCCGCACCTTCCGCCTTCCCGCCGTCAGCCGCCCCTCCTTCGCCACCCGCCCCGCCGCTCCGGCCGGCGGCTTCCGTGTGCGCTGGGGCCGCACCGCCCTGTTCCTGGCCGCGGTCGCGTTGGCCGTGACCTTCCTCGTGACCGGTGTCGCCGCCGCCTTCGGCGCGGAGACCGTGACCGTCGCGGGATGGTCCCTGCTCGGAGCCCTCGCCGCGGTCGCCACCCTGCGCGTCCTGGCCGTCCGTGAGCGGGAGGCCCGTCGTGCCGCCCGCGCCGCCCGGGCCGAGGCCGAGGCCCACCGGGCACCGGCCCACATCGCCCGCGGCGTGCACGTCGCCCGGTCCGCCGCCCGCACCGCCGAGCCGGCGGTGGAGAGGACCGAGACCGCCGCGCCGGTCGCTGCGGCGCCGGCCGAGAAGGCCGCCCCGTCCGTGGACGTCCGTCCTGCCGCCGCGCAGGCGGCACAGACCGAGGCCTCGGCCGCGGAGCAGGCGCTGCCGGCCCGGGTGGAACAGGCACAGAAGCCCCGCACCGTGGTGTTGCCGACCGTCCCCCGCCCGACCTACCTCGACGCTCCGGAGATGCAGCGCTCTGCCCCTGCTCGCATCGAGACCGCCGAGAAGGTGCCCTCCGGCGACGTGCGCCTGGCCGATGGCGTCTCCGAGCTGCAGCGCCGTCGCCTGCGGGACCAGGCCACCCCGGCGCTCGACCTCGACTCGGTGCTGGCCCGCCGCCGCGCCTCCTGATCGTCCGCAGGCCGCTCACGGCCTCCGGCACCCGTCACCGCACCTGACGCAGAACGGCCCGCCTCCTCATTGCCGAGGAGGCGGGCCGTTCCGCGTCTGTGCCCGGGCCCTGTCCGTCAGGAGGCCGGCGGGTAGTCGTCCTCATGGGCGAGGCGATAACCGACGCCGCGGACGGTGACGATGCGGTCGGCGCCGATCTTGCCGCGCAGGTAGCGCACGTACACGTCCACCACGTTGGAGCCCGGGTCGAAGTCGTAGCCCCAGACGCTGTCCAGCAGCTGCTCGCGGCTGAGGGCCTGGCCCGGATGGCGCAGGAACTCCTCCGCCAGGGCGAACTCGCGGGCGGACAGGTCCACGCTCCTGCCGCCGATGCGCACGTCGTGGGCCACCGGGTCGAGCTCGAGGTCGGCGTGGCGCAGGACCGGGTCCTCCGGTGCCGCCGGGGCACCGCCGCCGGTGCCGCGCAGGCGCAGCCGGACACGGGCGACCAGCTCGGCGAAGCGGAAGGGCTTCGGCATGTAGTCGTCTGCGCCGCCGGTGAGTCCGGAGACCGTGTCCTGGGCGGAGGAACGGGCGGTCAGGATGATCACGGGGACGTCCTCGTCATGCACCCGCAGCCGGCGCAGGACGTCGAAGCCGTCGATGTCCGGCAGCCCCAGGTCGAGGATGATGAGATCGAACGAGCCCGTCAGGGCGAGCCCGAGCCCCTCCTGACCGGTGTCCGCGACGGTGACGGAGAAGCCCTCCGCCTTCAGGCCCTTGGTGACGAAGCGGGCGATGCGCTCCTCGTCTTCGATGAGCAGGATCGGCGTCATGGTGTCGGTGCCTCCGGGGCTCGGTCCTTCGGTGGAGTGCGCAGGGGGATCTCCATGGTGAACACCGACCCGGTGCCCTCCACGGACTCGAGGCTCACGTGACCGCCGTGCGCGGCGGCGATCGCGGAGACGATGGTCAGGCCCAGGCCGGAGCCCTCCTGCCGGGTGCTGGCGCCGCGTCCGAAGCGCTCGAAGATGCGCTCACGGTCCTCCTGCGCCACGCCGATGCCCTGGTCACGGACCCACAGACGCAGGGTGTCCCCGGCGACGGCCGTGCCGAGCTGCACGCGGGTCCCGTCCTCCGAGTAGCGGACGGCGTTGGAGGCGAGCTGGAGCCACGCCTGGGTGATGCGCTGCACGTCCAGCATCGCGGTGGTCTCGGCAGCCGACTCGAGGAGCCACTCCCGCTCGCCCAGCTGCGCGGCCTTCTCCAGCACGGCGGAGGTCAGGGCGGCCACGTCCACGGCCTCGGGGGCCACGAAGTCCGGGCGTGCGGTCTTGGCGAGCAGGACCAGGTCGTCGACGAGCCGGCGCATGCGCTGCAGCTCGTCCAGGGAGATGTCCATGGACTCGCGGACGTCCTCGGAGTCCTCGGGGTCCATCACCTCGAGGTTGCCCTGCACGATGGTGATGGGGGTGCGCAGTTCGTGGCCCACGTCGTCCAGAAGCTGGCGCTGCGAGGAGAACGCCGCCTCGAGTCGCTCCAGCATCTCGTTGAAGCCCGTGCTGAGCTTGGCGACGTCGTCGTGTCCGGTCACCGGCACACGGCGGGAGAGGTCGCGCTCGGTGATCGTGCGGACCGTGGCGCTGAGCTGGTCCAGGGGGGTGAAGACCCGGCGCAGGAGGATCCAGGCCAGCAGGACGACCACCAGGGTGGACAGCAGGGCGGCCAGCGCATAGCCGGAGTACGTCTCCTGCAGTTCGTCGATCTCGGCCTCCACGTCGAAGGCCACCAGCAGTGCACCGCGGTCCTCGGCGGCGGTGCCGCCCACCGGGACGACGGCGGCCCGGTAGGTGGTCTGACGGGTGGTCAGTGTGGAGATGCGCACGACGTCCGAGTCCTCGCGCTCCAGGGCCCAGTCGACGAGCTCGGGGTCGTCCTCGAGACGCAGCTCGACCGCGTCCGCGGCGCCGAGGGTGGCCCGGCCGTTCTCGAGGCCGAGCAGGCCCTCGTTGCGGACGGGGAGGGTGCGGACCATGGCGACCTCGATGAGCTCGGACGCCGAGGAGATCGGCTTGCCGGTGTCCGGGACGACGCCGTTCTGGGACAGCAGGTTCAGCTCCGTGACCGTGCGGCCCAGGGCGTTCTCGATGCGCTCGTGCACCGAGGCCCGCTGCAGCAGGTAGGCCGTGACGCCGGAGAGGATGAGCGCCGCGATCGTCATCAGGACGAACAGGACGGTCAGGCGGACGCGGACGGGCGCGCCGGACCACCAGTGGCGGCGGGGCGACCGGTCAGTCGTCGTCCCAGTCGTCGTCATCGTCGTCCTCGTCGTCTTCGTCGTCGTCATCTTCCCATTCGTCGTCCTCGTCGTCTTCGTCGTCGTCATCATCGTCGTCGAGGACGGTCGGCGGAGCAGCCGGAACGCGGGAGAAGGTGGGAGAAGGCGCCGAGGGCGTGGTCGGCTCCGGGCTCGGGGCCGGCGGTGCGACCGGCTTCGGGCTCGGGGCCGGCGCCGAGCCGGAGGCCGACTCCTGGCCTGGCGCGGACGAGGTCTTCGCAGAGGCGGCCGACGTGGGCGCGGTCGCCGAGGCGGCCAGTGTGGGCGCGGCCGACGAGGAGACGCCCGAGCCGGAGGCCGATGCCTCGGACGAGGCAGAGGCCCGGGACGTTGCCGAGGCGGTGGCACGCTGCGACTCCTCCTCGGCGAAGGAGGCGACGGCGGCCGATCGGGAGGCGTCGGCTGCCGACGGGGCATCGTCGTCGCCGTCGCGCCCGCGCTCGGACGGGGCGTGCGAGGCGTCCTGGCCCGGCGTGCCGAGGTGGATCTGAGGGCCCAGGTCCGTCTCCGACGGACGCAGGGACGGCATCGCGATGGCGACGGCGGCGACGACAGCGATCAGGGCGATGAGCACGGCCAGCCCGACGCCGATGGCTCTCTTCGTGAACATGGCTCCATGCTCCGGGGCCGGGATGAGGCCATGATGAGAGGCCACATCTTCAGGGGACGTCGTCCTCCGCCGCCTGGTTCCCGGCAGCCCGGTGCCCGGCCGGGGCGTCCGCCTCCTGCTGCAGCTGAAGCAGCCGCGCGTGGACGCGGGCGGCCGAGGTCTCGTCCCCGAGCCGCACGTGGCACTGCTCGAGGCCGGTCAGGGCGGCCAGGCGCACCAGGTGCGGGGCCTGGGCGTCGTCGGCCAGCAGGGAGAACAGGGTGACGCCGGTGTCCGGGGCACCGTCCTCGGCGGCCACGAAGGCGGCGAACAGCTCCGCCTGCCGTGCTCCGCCGGGGTCGTCGGCGTCCACGAACAGGTCGGCGGCCTGCAGGGCGGTGGAGACGGCCTCGTCGCCGCGGCGCAGGGCCCAGAGAGAGCGGGCACGGGTGTCCAGGTAGTCGGCCTCCTGCCAACGGGCGGCCGACTCGCGGACCAGGGCGAGGGCCTCGTCCAGCATCGTCAGGCCGGAGGAGTCTCCGAGCTCGCAGGTGACGTAGCCCAACGAGTGCAGGGCGATCGGCAGGACCGTGGGGTCCTCCTCCCGGACCTGCCGGGCCAGCTGCACGGCGCGCTCGAACAGGGCCTGTGCTCGGGGCCGCTGCGCCTCGTCCTGGCGGTTGAGCAGGGCGCCGGCGGCGAGCAGGGTGCGGGCGGCGTCGTCGGCGCGGCCGCAGTCTTCGAACAGGTCGGCGGCGCGCCCCCAGGCCTCGAGGGCGGAGTCGGTGCGGTCCAGCTCATGGTGGGCGTGGCCGAGGTCCACGAGGGCGCGCGCCTCGTCCGCCGCCGTTCCGGTGGTCCGGGCCCGGCGGACCACGGGGTCCAGCACGTCCACGGCCTCCTCGGCACGGCCGTGCATGATCAGCTGGTGGCCCCACCAGTAGGTCAGCGTCGCGGCGTCGGGGGACTCGGCGCGCTCGGCGTTCACTGCGGCGATCTCCCATGCCAGCAGCGCCGCGCGGCTCGGGGCGGCGGAGGCCCCCAGCGCCCGGGCCACCAGGGCCGCGGCGGAGGCGGCGCCGCGGCGCAGTCCGGCCCGCTGCATCAGCTCCAGGGCCGCGATGCCCCAGTCCGCGGCATCGTCCAGTCTCTGCAGGGCGTGGCAGGCCAGGGCCCGGACCAGCAGCGCGGAGGCCCGCACAGCACGGCCGCAGGGGCGGGCCAGCACATCGCAGGCGGCGTCCTGTGCCCCGTCCGGGTCCGAGGTCCAGAGGCAGAGGCGGCCGCGCAGCAGCTGGGCGGAGGCCAGCGAGCCCCAGGGCAGCACGTCGCCGGCCACCTTGATGCGGCGCATGTGAGCGATGGCCTCGTCCACAAGCTGCAGGGCGCCGGCGTGGTCGCCGTCCTGGGTGCGCGCCACGGCCAGGGCCGTGAGGGCCTCGGGGAGCACCGTGTCGGCGGTGGCCCCGGCACCGCGGAGGCGGGCACGCTCGTCCTCCACCACGCCGGCAAGCACCGTCGCCTCGAAGGAATCCGGCTCGTGCAGCAGGGCGGCGCCGAGCTGCAGCTCCACCCGGGCCTGCACGGGGCGGCCGAGCCGGCGCAGCAGCGCGGAGCGGGCCTCGAGCGCCGTGGAGAGCGCGTCCGCGTCCTGCGCGATGTCCGCGGCCACAGCGGCGGCACGCCACAGGGCCAGCGCACAGTCCGGTGCATCGCTGCCCGGGGCATCGAGGCCGGCGTGCGCTGCGGCGGCGGCGCGGGCGCCGTCGTCGCCGAGGGCGGCCTCCACGGCCACATCCAGCCAGCCCAGGGCGTCGTCCGCGCGGTCCGGGGCCGGCAGCTGTGCCGAGCGCGCCGTCTTCAGCGCACCGACGAGCCGCAGCTCGTTCCGGCCGGCGGCCGGCACCTCGGGGGCCGCGGCGGCCTCGGCCGCGGGGGAGGCCGCGTCCGAGGCGAGGTCGTCGGACCCGGGTGCGGGGCCGTCGTCGTGGTGGTGCACGGGGACACTCCTTTCCAACCGGACGAGGCGAGGCGGCGGCTGCCGCCGGGTCCGACCAGTATCCCAGGGCCGGAGTCCGCTGCGGGGGCGCGGTGCGCAGGCCACCGCCACGGCCACCGGGTGCGCCCGTAGACTGGGGGACCGTCCGACCCCGTGCCCCTCACAGGAGAGCCGACGTGTCCCAGCCCACCGGCACCGTGCCCGCCGCGGCCGTCCCGTTCCAGACGCGCGCCGGCGCCTATGCGCTGATCGTGCAGGACCGCTCGGTCCTGCTCTCGGCGTGGCGCAGCCCGTCCGACGACGTCTACTGGACGCTGCCCGGCGGCGGCATCGAGCTGGGGGAGAGCCCGGAGCAGGCGTGTGTGCGCGAGGTCTGGGAGGAGACCGGGTACGACTGCCGTCTGGTCGGCCTGCTCGGCGTGACCACGGGTCACATCCCCGCCGCGAAGCGCCTGCGTGGAGAGCCGGTGGACCTGCTCACCGTCCAGGTGCTCTACCGCGGAGAGATCACCGGCGGGACCCTGCGTCCGGAGGTCGGCGGCTCGTCCTACGACGCCCGGTGGTTCGGCCTGGACGAACTGGACTCGGTCCTCACCTCCTCCTGGCTGACCAGTGCCCTGCGGCTCGGCGGCCACCTGCCGACGGAGGAGGTCGCATGAGCCGTCGCCTGCGCGCCCTGGCCGGCGCCTGCGTGCTGGCCCTCGGTCTGACCGCCTGCACCGGGGAGGACGAGCCGACGGGACCGCCCGCCCCGCAGGGTCCGATCTCGGTGGCCCACACGGACGCCGTGGTGTCCGAGGCGGTGGCCGCCGTGGTCGAACGCCATCTGCGCAACCGCGGCCACGAGGTCGCGGAGTCCGAGCCTGTGCCGCAGCCGTGGGCGCGGACGGACGAGACGACCGTCGCCGTCGTGGACACCCTGGCCTATGCCCTGCAGGTGGCGCCGGAGCAGGTCATGCCGGAGCCTCCGGAGCCCACATCCGCCGCCTCCGGGTCCGCATCGGCGCAGAGCACGACGACGGACCCGTCGCCCTCCGGCACCGGCTCGCCGTCGTCGTCCCCGTCCGGGGACGGTGACGGAGAGTCCGCCGCGGCGTCGAGCACCGCGAGCCGGACGCCCACCCCCACTCCGCTGCCGAACGGCGAGTCCGCCATGGGCGCGGACAAGGTGGACCGGCTCATCGAGGAGCACCTGGCGTCGGAGGCCGAGCGGCGCCGCGCCGCCGCGGGCTCTGCCACGCCGTCCGAGGACGCCGGCTCCGCGGGGGCCGAGGCCGGCGGCACGCCCTCGGTCTCCGCCGAGCCCTCGGACGAGGTGACCGTGTTCGCACCCTCGGCAGGCACCCTGCGCCTGACCGCCCTGGTCACGGCGCCCACGGCGTCCCGCCTGAAGCTGGAGACCATCGACGATCTCAACGTGCGGTGCGAGCCGCTCGTCGCCGCCGCCCGCGTGGACGTCAACAGCGAGGCCCGCCCGGAGGCCACGCGCCTGCTGCGCGAGCGCCTGGACCGCCTCTCCGGCTGCCGGCCGGATCAATGGCGTCCGGCGTACTCCGCCGTGACCGGTGACCTCGTCTTCGACCGCGCCCAGCTGGGCTTCGCCTACGGGATCGACCCGGCCGTGGAGGACGACGCCCTCGTGGCCCTGGAGGACTCCGGCCGCGTCCTCCCGGAGGGCCGCATCTCCGTGCTGGGCCAGGCCGAGCACATCCCGAAGGCCACCCGTGAGGAGATCCGCGAGGTGATGGGCCGGATGGACGCCGAGGGGCTCACCGACCTGCAGGAGCTGGTCTCCGGCCCGGACGCGCTCAGCCCCGAGGACGCCGCCCAGTACTGGCTCGTGGACCGCGGCCTCGAGGACGCCCCGGAGGACTGGGTCGTGCCGCGGCCGGGATGGTTCTGACCCCGGAACCACGGCGGGCGCGCGGGTGCAGGGCATGACACGTGCTGGGCGGACGGCCCGGCCGGTGGAAGGATGGGGGCATGTCTTCCACCGGTGACCCCCGTCAGATCCGCCAGTCCTCGAAGCTGCTGGACGTCCGCTATGACGTCCGCGGCCCCATCCTGGAGGAGGCCCAGCGGATGGAGGCCGCCGGCCACCGCATCATGAAGCTGAACATCGGCAACCCCGCCCCGTTCGGCTTCGAGGCCCCGGACGCCATCCTGCAGGGCATGATCCAGCACCTGCCGCACGCACAGGGCTACTCGGACTCCAAGGGCATCTACTCGGCCCGCACCGCGGTCTCCCAGTACTACGAGTCCCGCGGCATCAGGGGCATCGGCGTGGACGACGTGTTCATCGGCAACGGCGTGTCCGAGATGATCTCCATGGTCCTCACCGCGCTGCTGGACACCGGGGACGAGGTGCTGATCCCGTCCCCGGACTATCCGCTGTGGACGGGGGCGACCACCCTGGCCGGCGGCGTCGCCAAGCACTACCGGTGCGTGGAGGAGGAGGGCTGGCAGCCGGACCTGGAGCACATCGAGTCGCTGGTCACCGAGCGCACCAAGGGCCTGGTCCTGATCAACCCGAACAACCCCACGGGAGCCGTGTACTCCCGCGAGACCTTGCTGGGCATGGTCGAGATCTGCCGCCGCCACAACCTGGTGCTCATGGCGGACGAGATCTACGAGAAGATCACCTACGACGGCGCCAAGCACCTCAACGCCGCCGGCCTGTCCGACGACGTGCTCACCCTGACCTTCTCCGGCCTGTCCAAGGCCTACCGCGTGGCCGGCTACCGCTCCGGCTGGGTGGCCGTCTCCGGCCCGAAGCACCGCGCCAAGGACTTCCTGGACGGGCTGACGCTGCTGTCCAACATGCGCATGTGCGCCAACGTCCCGGCCCAGCACGCCGTGCAGGTCGCCCTCGGCGGCTACCAGACCATCGACGACCTGGTGCTGCCCGGAGGCCGCCTGCTGGAGCAGCGGAACCTGGCCCAGCGGCGACTGAACGACATCGAGGGCGTGAGCTGCCAGCCGGCCATGGGCGCCCTGTACCTGTTCCCGCGCCTGGACCCGGAGGTCTACGGGATCGAGGACGACGAGGGCTTCGTGCTGGACCTGCTGAAGGCCAAGAAGATCCTCGTCTCGCACGGCCGCGCCTTCAACTATGAGGACACCGACCACTTCCGTCTGGTCACCCTGCCCAGCGTGGAGGACCTCGGCATCGCCCTGGACCGTCTCGAGGACTTCCTCGCGGACTGGCGCGAGCGCCGCGTGTGACCACCCGGGCCGAGAGATGCAGGGAGAGACCGTGGGCAAGAAGAAGGACGACAAGGCGGGACGACCCGCCCGCGCCACCGACGGCCATGGCGTCTTCGACGCCCCCGCGAGGGAGCTGTTCGCCGCCGGCCGCGGGGACGAGGTCCGGGGCCCGGCCGACGTCGACGCCGCCGCGACGCCCGGCTACGGCGGGGACAAGCCGAAGGGCAAGAAGGACCTGGCCGCGCGCGGCGGGGCGCTCGTGGACCTGCAGGAGCTGCTGTTCGCCCAGTCGGTGCGCGAGGCGCCCGTGGGGGAGGTGCCGTCCCTGCTGGTGATCCTGCAGGGCATGGACACCGCCGGCAAGGGCGGGATCATGCGCCACGTGATCGGGGCGATGGACCCGCAGGGCCTCCACCTGCACGCGTTCAAGGCGCCGACCCCGGAGGAGCGCGCCCACGACTTCCTGTGGCGCATCCGACCGCACCTGCCGCGGCCCGGCCTGGTCTCCGTGTTCGACCGCTCCCACTACGAGGACGTGCTCGTGCACCGCGTGCGCGGGCTCTCCCCGCTGGCCGAGGTGGAGGAGCGCTACGGGGCGATCCGCGAGTTCGAGGCGGCCGTGCGTGCCGCCGGGACGCGGATCGTCAAGGTGATGCTGCGGATCTCGCCGGAGGAGCAGGCCGAGCGCCTGCTGGCCCGCCTGGACGACCCCACGAAGCACTGGAAGTTCAGCGAGGGCGACCTCGACGACCGCGCGTACTGGGACCAGTACACGGACGCGTACCGGATCGCGATCGAGCGGACGGACACCGAGGACGCACCGTGGTTCATCGTGCCGGCGGACCGCAAGTGGTTCGCGCGGCTGGCGGTGCAGCAGCTGATCATCGAGACCCTGCAGGGGATGGGGCTGGACTGGCCGGAGGCGGACTTCGACGTCGCGGCGGCCCGCCGTCGGCTACTGGCGGGCTGAGCGCCGCCGTCGCGGTGGGCGGGGCCGTGGTGGTCGGACCTTGCCAAGCCCGGGGTCGCGGTGAGTGGATGGGGAGACACCGGGCGCCGCAGAGGCGCGCCGGACCCGATCCGAAAGGTGGACTCATGACTGAGAACGCTGCCCAGAACGCCCCGCTGACCGGCAAGACCGTCGCGTTCCTCGCGACCGACGGTGTCGAGCAGGTCGAGCTGACCTCCCCGTGGGAGGCCGTGATCGCCGCCGGCGCGACCCCCGTGCTCGTCTCCCCGAAGTCCGGCACCATCACCGCGATGAAGTCCGACTGGGATCACGGCGAGTCCTTCGAGGTGAACACGACGGTGAAGGACGCCAAGGCCGAGGACTTCCACGGCCTCGTGATGCCGGGCGGCACCCTGAACGCGGACGCCCTGCGCATCGACAAGGACGCCCAGGCGTTCGTGCGTGCCTTCTTCGAGCAGCACAAGCCGGTGGCGGCCATCTGCCACGCCCCGTGGACCCTGATCGAGGCCGGCGTCGTGGACGGCCGCCGTCTGACCAGCTACGCGTCCCTGGAGACCGACCTGAAGAACGCGGGCGCCCAGTGGGTGGACGAGGAGGTCGTCGTGGACAACGGGCTGACCACTTCGCGCAGCCCGGAGGACCTCGACGCCTTCAACGCCAAGCTCGTGGAGGAGCTGGGCGAGGGCAAGCACGAGGACCAGACCGCCTGACCGACGTCGGGCGCGAGCCGCGTGGGGGCGGGGGCCGATGGCCCCCGCCCCCGCCGTTTCCCGAACGATAGCGCCGCGGAGGCCGCCGCTTCCCGAACGAAAGTGGGGGCGGGGTCAGTCGGCGTCGGGGTCGGCCTCGCCGCGCACCTGGTCGAGGCGGGCGCGGGCGCCGTCGAGCCAGGCCTGGCAGCGGTCGGCCAGCGCCTCCCCGCGCTCCCACAGGGCCAGGGATTCCTCGAGGCCAGCGCCACCGGCCTCCAGCCTCCCGACGGTCTCCACCAGCTCGGCCCGCGCCTGCTCGTAGCTCATCCGGGCCACGTCCGAAACGTCCGCGGAGGTGAAGCCCTCCACGCCGCTGGGGCGGCCCGCATCCTGTGTCTGCTCCATGCCCTGCTCACTCATGCCTGTCGTGTCCTCTCCTGGGATGGGGTCGGGGTGGTCCGATGCGTCGCGACGACGTCCGCGGCGATCCGCCCGGCCGCCACGAGGATGTCGAGCCGGTCGTCCGAGGCGACCTGGTCCGCGTCACGCACGACCTGCCCGGCGTGCTGGACCACCGCGTAGCCGCGGTCCAGCGTGTGCTGCGGGGACAGGGCGCGGACGCGGGCGCGCAGCTGCGTGAGGGCGTCCTCCTCGCGGACGAGCCGGTGGCCCAGGGCGGACCGGCCGCGCTCGCGCCACCGGTCCGTCTCCTCCTGCCGGGTGTCCACCATCACGTGCGGGCGGGCCAGCACGGGCCGGGACCGCAGGGCCGAGAGCCCCTCGGCCTCGGTGCGCACGCGTCGCTCGACGGCCGCGGCCAGCCGCAGGCGCGCATCCGCGAGTCCCGCGGCCTCCTGGGCCGCGTCCGGGACGATCCGCTTGGCCGCGTCCGTGGGCGTGGAAGCGCGCAGGTCGGCGACGTCGTCGAGGACCGGGCGGTCCGCTTCGTGGCCGATCGCCGAGACGACGGGCGTGCGCGCCGCTGCCACGGCGCGCACCAGCGCCTCGTCCGAGAAGGGGAGCACGACCTCCTCGAGCGCGCCGCCGCCGCGGGCGACGACGATGACGTCCACGGCCGGGTCGGCGTCGAGCTCGGCGAGCGCGGCGGCCACCTGCCGAGGAGCCTCGGCACCCTGCACCGTGACCTCACGGATCTCGAACTCGGCGCCGGGCCAACGCAGCAGGGTGTTGCGCAGCACGTCCTTCTTCGCGTCTGAGTCCCGGCCGGTGATGAGCCCGATCCGGTGGGGGAGCAGAGGCAGGGGCCGTTTGCGCGCGGGGGAGGTCAGCCCCTCCTCGGCGAGGGCCCGGCGCAGCAGCTCCACGCGGGCCAGCAGATCGCCGAGGCCGACCGGGCGCATCTCGTGCACGTTCATGGACAGGCGCCCGGCCTTGAGCCAGAAGCTCGGTTTCACGCGCGCCACCACCCGGGAGCCCTGCTGGACGGTCCCGTCCAGGGTCATGGCGACGTTCCGCCAAGCGGTGAGCGGCAGGGAGACCTCCTCCTCGAGGTCCCGCATGGTCATGTAGACGTTGCCGCGGTTGTTCTTGAACTCGATGAGCTGGCCCTCGATCCACGTGGCGGGGGCGCGCTCGATGTGGGCCTTGAGGTTCTTGGAGAGCCGGGCCAGCGGCCAGGGGTTGTCCGGGGACGTGTCTGCGGCGCGTTCGGGCACGGCGGCCGGGCCGTCGCCGGCGAGGTCCGGGATCTGCTCCATGCGTCTGCCTCCGCTCTGTTGGGTCTCGTCCTGACTATCAGTACCCTGGGACACGGTAGCGCGGGTGTGGAGGTCACCCGGCCGAACCCGAAGAGGAGCCGCGTGGCCCGTCGTATCGTGTCCCTGCTGCTGGCCGTCCTGGCCGGCCTCGCCGGCGTACTCGCCGTCGTCGGTGCCGCCGTCGACCAGGCGATCCGCGAACCCGAGCTGACCCACACCGCCGTGGACCGCGTCATGGAGGATCCGGACGTGGAGGACGCCGCCCCCCGCTTCGTGCTGGACCTGGTGGAGGCGGCCCTGCCGCGGGAGATCTCCCTGGTGGCCGGCGACCTGATCCGGGAGGTCACCGACCACAGCACCGGTGCCGCGCTGGAGGACGAGCGCGTCCGTGCGGGAGTGGTCGAGTCCGCCGAGCAGGCCCGTGCGGACTGGGCGGACCGGCTCGACGCCGGCGAGGTGCAGTCCGGCAGCGACTCCGATGCAGGCACGCTGACCGTCCCGCTCGGCCCGGTCGTCTCCCACGTGGGCGTCGGCCTGGTGGACGACCTCGCCGACGGCACCGCCGACCTGCTCGGCAACGACGACGGCTCGCTCGTCGTCCCCGGAGGCAGCATGTTCGGTGTGGAGATGCCGGAGACGGACCTGGCCGTCCTGTTCGACCGCGCCCGGGACGGGATCCGCGAGTTCGCCGGGCAGGACCGGCTCTCCGTGCTCGTCCACGTGGGCGGAGACGACGCCCTCGTCTCGGTCTCCTCGTCCCTCGCCGACGCCCCCGCGCTGATGCGGGCCTCGGCCCACTGGGTCTGGGCCGCGGTCGCCGCCGCGGTGCTCGGCCTGGCCGCCGTGATCCTCGGCCCCGGCCGGTGGCGCGGCATCGCGATCGCCGTGGTCGGTCTGCTGCTGGTGGGCGGGGGACTGGCGATCCCTGAGGCGGTGGCCTCCCCGGATCTGGTCCGCCTCTCCGTCCCGGAGGACGCCCCGCGCTCCCTGGCCGATCTCACCGAGGCCGTCGACGGGGTCGTGCGGTCCGCGGTGGCCGACTCCTTCGGCCCGAGCACGACGGGACTGCTGTTCGGAGGGGGAGCGGCCGTCGTCGTGGGTCTGCTGTGGGCGGCGCTCGCCGAGCGGCGCCGGCGTTCCTGACGGCCACGGCAGGGGCCGCCCCGTCCGGTGGACCTGACCGATAGAGTGGTGGGCATGTCCACCCCCACCACTGCATCCGCCCCCGTCTCCGTCGGCCTCGGCATGCCTCATGTGCCTCGCGTGCGCCGCAGCCGCGAGGAGATCGAGGCCGCCGCACCCGTCGCCGGCAACAAGCGTGTCCTGCTCGCCGCCCCGCGCGGCTACTGCGCCGGCGTGGACCGTGCCGTGATCGCCGTGGAGAAGGCCCTCGAGGTCCATGGCGCCCCGGTCTACGTGCGCAAGGAGATCGTGCACAACCGCCACGTGGTGGACTCGCTGTCCGAGCGCGGCGTGGTGTTCGTCTCCGAGTTGGACGAGGTGCCCGAGGGTGCCGTCACCGTCTTCTCCGCCCACGGCGTGTCCCCGGCCGTGGTGGCGGACGCCGCGCAGCGGAACCTGCAGACCATCGACGCCACCTGCCCGCTGGTGACCAAGGTGCACCGCGAGGCCGTGCGCTTCGCCAAGCAGGACAAGCAGATCCTGCTGATCGGCCACGAGGGCCACGAGGAGGTCGAGGGCACCTACGGCGAGGCCCCGGAGCACACCATCGTCGTCAACGACGTGGAGGAGGCCCGCACCGTCCAGGTCGAGGACCCGGACAACCTGATCTGGCTGTCCCAGACCACCCTGTCCGTGGACGAGACCCTGGAGATCGTCTCCGTGCTGCGCGAGCGCTTCCCGAACCTCCAGGACCCGCCGTCGGACGACATCTGCTACGCCACCTCCAACCGGCAGGCCGCGGTGAAGGTCATCTCCCCGGAGGTGGACCTGATGATCGTGGTCGGCTCGGCGAACTCCTCCAACTCGGTGCGCCTGAAGGAGGTCTCCCTCGAGTACGGTGCCGCCCGTGCCGAGCGCGTGGACTTCGCACACCAGGTGGACGAGTCCTGGTTCGAGGGCGTGGCCACCGTGGGCCTGACCTCAGGTGCGTCCGTGCCGGAGGTGCTGGTCCAGGACGTCCTGGCGCTCCTGGCGGACTACGGCTACGCGGACGTGGACGAGGTGGTCACCGCGGAGGAGGACATCATGTTCTCCCTGCCCAAGGAGCTGCGCGCCGAGTTGAAGCGGATCGGGGACGAGGACCGCAACCTCGGAGGACGCCGCCGCGACTGAGCGGGGCCGCCATCGGCGAGCCAGAAGGTTTGGCACGGTTCCAGC
>NZ_BCSN01000059.1 GCF_001570885.1 Micrococcus lylae NBRC 15355
GCCGAGGTGCCCCAAACGCACTCACCTGTGATCGTGCGCGTATGCGCAGTATCAGTCTATAGAAGTGCTCCCGTGCCAGTGAGTCTCCCTTGTCGCTGCACCGCTTGAGTAGACGTGCTGCCTCCGATATGGCTCGGCCGTGGTGCGATTATTCGCGTTGATCCTGACCCAGCGATGGCTGTTTGGTTGTCGTTGCGCTGCCGACGCTACAGGCACGACCTTCGGCGAGGGATGGGTCGGTTCCGCGTTACCGCTTCTTCCGTGCTGGCGATGTCCTGCATCCACGTCTTGCAACTCAGGTTGACAGACTTGCTTGTGCAACGTAGGTTGACAGTATGGAGTCTTCACAGGTCGCCGAGGTCGCGGCGGACACCACTGACCCGAGAGCGGGGCTGCGAGCGGTCGCGTCGTTGCGGGTGCTTACGGACACGCTGGAGTTGCGGCAAGTCGAGGCAGCGCTGCGGGCGGGGATGACGTGGCAAGAGATCGCCGATGCGCTCGGGGTGAGCCGTCAGGCCGCGCACAAGAAACATTCCAAGAGGGTCGATCCCTCGATCCCTATGGCCAGGAGGAAGTCATGAGTAAGTTCGTTCAGGCCGCACAGACGAGTCAGGTGCTGTCTTTGACGGCGTTGGAGGAGGCGTCGCGGCAGGGGCTCCGGGAGGCGGACATCGAGCACCTCTTCCTCGCGCTCGTGCTGTCGGACCAGGTCGCGGGCCGTGTGCTCCGGGAGATGGGGATCGGCATCGACGATGCGCGCCGGGCCGTGCGCGAGCAGCATGACGCGCAGCTGGCGTCCCTGGGCGTACGGGCGACGCTGCCCGATCCTGGACGGATCGTGTTCCACGAGACTGACGGGTACGAGTTGAAGCAGCGCGCCGCTGACCTGATCGGGCGTGCAGGCGGGAAGAGCCGGGACGGCAGTGCGGCGGCAGTGCTCCGGGAACTCGTCGCCGAGCCGAGCGGTCTGATCGCGGACATTTTGCACCGGCTGGATGCCACACCACAGGAAGTCTTGGAACGCCTCGACCGGAGTGTTGCGGATGGTGTGGCGGCAGTATCTGAGCCGAGCCTGTCGAAGAGCCGGGCTTCCGGTTCTCAGGAGACGTTCGTTCCCGCGTCAGCCGACGAGGTGTGGGACTTCCTTGCCGACCCTGTGCGCGTGCCCGAGTGGGAGGTCAGCGTTGGCCAGATCGAAAGCGCCACCCGAGAAGTACGCCCCGGGTCTGTCTGGGAGGGCCGAGCACCCGAGGCGCGCCCTGACGGGAAGCCTGTGAAGATCAGGCCGCCTTTCCGTCGTCGCTTGATCGAACTTGTCACCGCAGAATGCCCTCACCGGGTGGCGTGGAGGTTCGTCTATCCCGATGCACCGCAGAGCCGCCCGATCCTTAACGAGTTCACGCTTGCACCGACGACCGGTGGCACGCAGGTCACCATCACCACCTCATGGACCAGGCACACGGGATGGCGGCGTCTTGTCGGCGTGCCGTTGCGCCCGATGCAGAAACTCATGGTCTGGCTTCGCCTGTTCCAGACCGGCAGCGCCATCAGCCGGGCTTTCCGATAACGCGCACCGAAGACGATCACGAAAGACATGATGAACGCCTCTGAATCTCCGATTGACGATATCGACGACACAAAGTCGGGCAGCCCTGCGGTCCCGTTCCGAGAAGGTATCGCGCTGTTGTGGTCGTACTCGCGTCCGCATCTGCGAACCCTCATCATCGGCGTGCTACTGGGGTTGTTCGCGACGGCGATCACGCTTGCGACACCGATGGTAACCAAGTGGGTGCTCGACTCGCTCGGCACTGATCTCGATCTTGCCGGACCAGTCTCGGTGCTGGTACTGATCTTGATCGTCGGGATCATCGCGAATCTTGCGCAGAGCGTGCTGCTGGGCAGGCTCTCGGAACGTATTGTGCTGGATGCTCGCCGTGGCCTGGTCAGCCGGTTCTTCCTTGCGAAGCTGGAACAGATTCAGCGCTTCCGCACCGGCGAACTCGTCACCCGCGTGACCAGCGACACGCTGCTCTTGCGAGAGGCGACGACGAACAGTCTCGTGCAACTCATCAACGGCCTGGTGTCATTGGTCGGAACCATCGTGTTGATGGCGCTCCTCGATTGGCCTCTCCTGTTGACCACGCTCCTCGCGCTGGTCGTGGTCGGCGCTTTGTTCGGTGTGCTCGTCCCGCAGATCGGTAGAGCCGACAAGCGTGCCCAGGATGCCATCGGAGAGCTTGGTGCGACATTGGAGGGCGGGGTGCGAGCCCTGCGTACGGTGAAGTCCAGCCGCGCTGAGCACCGCGAGATCGCACGCGTGAACACGAAAGCCGAAGAGTCTGCCCGGCACGCTATCCGTTCGGTCTGGTTCTCGGCACTGGCGTGGACGGTCGCGGGCGGCGGGATGCAGCTGGCGATCATCGTCATCCTCGGCCTCGGCGCGGGACGCGTCGCGCTCGGCGAGCTTGCCGTGTCCAGTCTGGTCGCGTTCCTGCTGTATGCCTTCAACATCGTCGACCCGATCACCTCACTGGCCGGAGCATTCGCCACCCTCCAGAGCGGCCTCGCCGCCGCCGCGCGCATCCGTGAGACCGAACACCTCGAACTCGAAGACACGCACGCTCGCCCCGCCGATGCATCTGCCCACCTGAGCGTCCCCGATGCCCCGGTGCTCGCGCTCCGTGCGGTCACAGCGGGCTATGCCGACGCAGAAGCCCCCGCGCTGCGCGACGTAACATTCGCCATCCCACGGCAGGGGCATATCGCGCTCGTAGGCCCGTCCGGTGCTGGAAAGACCACTGTCTTCTCGCTGCTGCTCCGCTTCATCGACCCTGCCGCGGGGCGGCTTGAACTGAACGGCGTCCCCTACGACCGGTTGAGCATTGATGATGTCAGGTCCCACATCGCCTACGTCGAACAGGAGACCCCGGTGATCCCCAGCACTGTTCGCGACAACGTGCTCTTCCGCGCTCCCGACGCCACCGACGACGAAGCATGGGAGGCGCTGACGTCGGTGCGCCTCGATCAGAAGATTCGCTCCCTGAATGGCGGGCTGAACGCGGACGTTGCCGAGACCAGTCTCTCTGGTGGGGAGCGTCAGCGCCTCGCCGTCGCACGAGCGCTGGTGCGCCGCCCGAATGTGCTGCTGCTGGACGAGGCAACCGCCCAGCTCGACGCGACTACCGAAGCGGCCATCCAGCACGTCATCGCCACCGCTTCGCGAGAGGGCGCGGTCGTCACTATCGCGCACCGTCTATCCACCGTGCTCGATGCCGACCAGATCATCGTCCTCGAAAACGGTGGTGTGCGAGATGCAGGAACCCACCGCGAACTCCTCACCCGCGACCCCCTCTACCAAGAGTTCATCGCCGCGCTACGCATCCACACTGACACCGACCTCGCCCCGACCGAAGCGTAGGAACGGTCCGAGGACCTCACCGGAATATGCAACAGACAGGGGTCACAGGCGCACGCGCCGAAGGAGGGTGGCTCACAGTCCGATCCCGCGTTCAGGTTGCGAATCTGGGCCTCGACGCGACACCGGTTCGGGCGAGGAGAGTTGGCGTTGACGGTGTTCGGCTTGCTGTTGCGCAAGTTCCCGCTCCACGCGTTTGGTCTCGATGAGCTCGGCGGCGTCAATCGCGGGGAGGTTGCGGAGTTCCTCACTCTCGGCACGAAGGTGCGCTGCACGGGCGCGAGCATCACGGGCATTGCGTCGAGGATTGATGCCGCGCATCCCGTACTGGTGAGCGCGCGCGTTCTCGGCCCCGAATTCGCTCGCCAAAAGCGTCAGGTGCTCATTGCGGTGACGCTCACCCGTTGCAACTCGTTCGGAACGGGCGGCCTCGACTGCTTGGTCGCCGTCTCTCACGCGGGGATCGCTCTCTGCTGCCTGTTGGGCGACGTGTGCGGCCCATTCGGATAGCGCGCCGGGAGTTCGTGGCGGTTCAGCTTCCCACACTTCACGGAGGCGTGTCCGCGCGGCATGCACTTGTTCGCTCGCGGCGCGGTGCTCATCGCGAGCTTTACGCCGCCCAAACCGCCCGACAGCTGCGAGGCGTGTGTTCGTCGTGTTCTCTGCTTGGACGGTGGCGAGGTACGCCACGCCGTCGCGTTCAGCTTGCTTAACGAGAGGTGCGGCGACCTCGGAACGCACTCGTGTGGCTTCCTCTTCGACCCGGCGAAGCGCGGCGGTGCTCTCGTCGTTCTCGGCACGATGCGCGGCGCGCTGGGCGTCGAGCCTATTCGCGGTCTGCTCCCACCGCTCGGCCTGCTGGTCGGCGCGCTCAGCTTCACGGTCGAGTCTGGCGAGTTCTTCCGTGACGCGGCGTATGGGGCCGTTCTTGACGACTCCGCGCACTGATTCGGCTGCTTGTGCGGTGGCGTGGTCGAGGCCACGATCTGCGGGGTCGCTTTCCATCGCTGTGACGAACTGCGCTCTCGCGTCGGTCATGTCCTCGGCGATGACGTGCAGCCGGTTCTGCTCGCGGCCTCGGGTCATGCCGACGTAGGCGCCTGCCGCGCTTGTCGCCTCGGTCAGGAACGTGCGCGAGAAGTTGACGGTTGCGCCTTGGACTCCGTAGGCGGTGGCTGCGTAGGACAGGTGCGCGTGCTCGCTCACATACTCAGACGGGAGGGCGACGATGCGCGCGTTTCTGCGCCCGCTGACGGCTTCTCGCGCATAGACGGTGCCATCGTTCTCGACGTGCTGGACGATCCACTGCTGCCGATTCGCCACGCCCAGGTCACTGTCGTTCTTGCGGGTTTGGATCAGGTCACCGGCCCCGATAGGTAGGTCGTCGCTGCCGGTCGCCGTGATCGTGTCATCGACCTCGCCGCCCTCGACGCGTCCAGCACGGATGCGCTCGTTCAGGACGGTGGCTTCGTCGTTCGTCGCGACGGTGATCGCCTCACCCTCGCGCGTGTGCTTGGTGATGTGGTCGCGGGCCTGCTCCTCGTTCGCGTGCAGGGTGATGAGTCCCATTGCGGCGAGTCGGTCGAACGCGTCGCCGGGGTTCTCCCGGTCACGCATCGTCAGGGTGAGGGCCGCGTAGTCGGGGTCGGCAAACCTGTGCAGTTCGGTCATGTCGTAGGTACGGCCCCTGATCTGCGAGGCCATGTCGAGCACCCCGCCCCGGCCTACGGCGGGGAGCTGTGCGCGGTCGCCGACGAGCGCGACCGTCGCTCCTGCCTCGGCGGTGATGGTGAGGAGTGCGTGGGTGGTGTCTTGGTCGAGCATCCCGGCCTCGTCTACGATCACCCGCTCTCCCCGGCGCAGCACTGCATCGTGCGGCGGGCCGGTGTAGGTTCGTCCGCTGTCGGGGTCGGTGTCGCCGGGGTGCAGGCGTGTCCATGCGCCGTCATGGTTCCAGCGCCATCCGTGGGCGTGCACGAGCGCCGTGACCGATGTGGCGGGTACGCCGAGTTCGTCGTGCGCGACTTGCGCAGCGCGCAGCGTCGGCGCAACCACCCTCGACGCCCGACCGTGCTCGGCGGCGATGTCGATGGCGGTGCGCAGCATCGTCGTCTTCCCGCTCCCCGCAGCACCCTCCACGATCACCAACGGATCAGAAGATGCGACCGCGGCAGCAGCGACCGTTTGCCCCTCGTCCAGCCCTATCGCTTGTGCAGCTCTGGTCACGTCCGGGTGTGCTGGCTCTTGCTCCGGTGTGGCGGCGGCGAGTCGGTCACGCAGCGCAGTCTCAGCGGCGACCACGGTGAGGCTGGTCAGGTGCGCGACGTGCTCCGGCATCGCCGCGTCCGGCGGCAGCACAGAAAAGCAATCAGAGACAGCAAGACCGGTCGCCAAGGTGATGAACTCCCGTAGCTCGGCGGGGGTTGCGTGCACGCCGTGTTCGGTGGTGATGCGGGTGACGTGCTCCTGCACCGTGTGCCTTGTCCACGCCGACGATGCGGCAGCGCACCGATCCAGCGCTCGTGATGCAACTTCCTGCACCACAAGGTCATCCAGCAACACCGAGGGGCGCACGCTGCGGCGTTCGAGGTCGGTGGGGTCGAATCCCGCGTCTCGGAGCTCCTGCTGCCACCACTGCTCGTTCTTCAAGTCGGCGGGCTTCTTACCGGGCCGCTGGTGCGTCCACGCGATGCCCTGCAACCGTGCCGTCATCACCGGACCAAGCGCCTCTCCGGGGTGTGCGGCTTCCCAGTCGGCTTCGAGCCGGTCAAGGTTGCGCCTGATCTGCGCCGACCGCTTTGACATCACGCCATTGAAGGGCTGCAACTCCGCTACTTCGCCGCTCACCGGGTCGAGGGTCAGCCCATGCTTCGCGAGGGTGCGCGCGAGGTGTGGGTGCGCGGCGATCACCGCGGTGCCGAGCGCGCGGATCGCGCCCTGCTGCTTGAACAACGCCGCCGTGTCCAGCGCCCGCCACTTCCCGGCAGCCCACACCCGCGTGCCGATCTGCATATGGATATGCCTGTGCGGATCACCCGCACGAGAAGTCTTGTGCCGGATACCGACCACCTGCATCTGCTCGATAGACAGCACCTCCCGCGCGTCACGTGGCCCGACTCTCGTCACGGAATGCTGACCGAGCCAACGGCGGATCTCCGCGAGAGCATCCTGTTGCGCGGCGTCGAGTGCGTCGGAGACCTCGGGGTGGAGCGCGGCGGCGACCGACAGGCTCTTGGGGGCGTTGATCGTCATCTCCGCGAACAACGGCGACCCCTTGCTGCCCTCGCCGGGATTGCGCGGGGTGCCCATCGACTCGCCCGTGAGCGGGTCATGCCAGTCCACCCACCCCTCGTACTCGACCGCAGTAAGCGAACGGGTGGCGGTGACCTCGCCGCTGGCGTCGAGCACCGTGTACTCGGCGACGGCATCGTCCGCGCCGAGGTAGTACTCGTCAGCGCGCGAACGGTCGGCCTCGACGTACCGGCGCGCAGCAGCACCGCTGCCGCGAAACAGGATCACGCCGCCCTTCACGTTTGCCTCCCTCATGAGTCGTCTCATGAGGGAGGTGCGCACCACGGCCCCGCCGTGGCATACGTGCATCCATAGGGCGGAGTGATCGCCGCGATGGGAGGGGACGAGACAGCCGTATCCGAGGGTCGTGTAGGACGTGGGGTAGGAGACTGTGTGTGATCGAGTGCCGGCTCTTCGGTTTCGAATAGTGGACGGTATTCAGGCCGGCATCGGCGTTCGTGGAGTGGATGATGGGCTTGGACGCCGGGTGGGTCACCGATGGGGCTCTTGGTCTTAATCCCGTTCAGCAGCTCGCTGCGTTCGGGAATGGAGTTGTGTCCCCGTCAAGCAGGCGCAGCACTCATTGGCCTACTCGCGCTCCCTTCTGTGGCCGAGAGTCGACGTTGCCGCCCGGCGATTCTCAAGGTCTCTGGTCGTTGCCTGCCTCGATGTTCCCGTGCAGTGGCAGGCCGTCGAAGAGGTAGCGGTCGAGGGTCGGACCGACGGTCTGGGCGACCTGCTGGATCGAGAGCGAGGCGAGTGGCGGAACCTTCAGCACGTATCGCGCCATGACCAGGCCAAGTAGTTGCGGGCCCGCGAGAGTGACGCGAGCCTCCGCGAAGTCAGCTTCTAGCCGTGGCGCGAGCTGCTCGATGAGCTCACCGGTGACGAAACGCACGAAGATGCGACGGGACTCCTCGTGTGTGCCCAGGTTGCGGACCAAGCCGATGAAGCCCGGTCCGAGCGTGTCGTCTTCGAGGGCGGTGAGGACCGCCAAGAGGTAGCGGGTGCCCGCAGAGTCCGCAGGCGGCGAAGACGCCTGCGCGAGCAGCGCAGGGAACCCCCGGGCGCGGAACGTCTCGGCGATCGTGGTCGTGAAGAGTTCTTCCTTGGTGCCGAAGTAGTAGTGGACCAGCTTCGGGTCGACGCCTGCGGCGTGGCCGATCCTGCGCACGGTTGCTGCTTGGTACCCGTGTTCGCCAAACTCGCGTCTCGCGGCGTCGAGGATCTGCTCGCGCCAGGCGGTGTCCGTCGGCCGCGGGCCGCGTCGAGGGGCGCTCGACTCCCCACCCTCACCCACGATTACTGCCTCCGCTCGGTTGCCTTGCGCCTCAACGTTACCAGCCAGCAGCGTGTTTCACCCGTCGACGAAACGTGGTGTAAGGTAAGTTTCATCGACGGATGAAACCTGGAGGTAGGGGCGGATGCTGGCACTGATCGTGAAGGAGTTCCGGGAGCTTGCCCGGGATCGGCGCACTTTGGCGATGCTGGTGGTGCTGCCCATCGTGCTGTTGGTGATCTTCGGCTACGCGGCGAACTTCTCCGTCGATCGCGTCACTGTGACCGTCATCGGCGCTGAGGCCGACTCTCTGAGTGAGGAGTTGTCGGAGTACGACACGGCTACCGACGGGCTGGACATCGTCGACGTCGACTCCACGCTGACCGAGGCCGACGCGGAAGGGCTTCTGCGCGATCAGGAGTCAGACGCGGTGATCGTAACTACCTCCGGGGTCGACTCGGACTCGGCGCTATCGGACCGGATGCTGGTCTACGTAGACGGCAGCAGCCTGTTCCCTGCGCAGGCTGCTCAGGCCACCTTCGTGCAACTCGCCGCCGAGGATGCGCAGAATCGGATCGCCGACGTTCAGGACGCCGTCGAGGACGCACTCGAACAGGCGGCCGGGTTCGAGGCCCAGATGGAACAGTTCGGAGAGGAGCTGGGCGAGTTCTACGCTGCGATCGAGGCAGCGCTGGCGACAGGACAGCCGTTGCCGGAGGCCCCCACTCCGCCTGACGAGCCGAGCATGCCCGAGCTGCCGGAGATCACTGCTCCCGAGCTGAATCCCGATGAGCTGGTCACGGTGCTGTTCAACCCCGACCTGGAGACATCGTGGGTCATGGTGCCAGGGCTGATCGGACTGATCCTGACCTTCATCGGCACGCTCATCACCAGCATCGGCCTTGTCCGCGAACGTGAGACCGGCACTCTCGAACAACTAGCGGTGATGCCGCTGCGGCCCAGCGCGATCATCCTGGGGAAGATCACCCCGTACTTCCTGCTCGCCATCATCGACATGGCCATCGTCACCGTCCTTGGTGTCTGGCTGTTCGGCGTGCCCTTCGCCGGAAGCCTCTGGCTCTTCGCGATCACCGCCGTGGTGTTCTGCTTCGTGGTCCTCGGAATCGGCGTCCTCATCTCCTCCATCTCACAGAACACCGGACAGGCGATCCAGATGGCGATCATGTTCCTCGTCCCCCAAGTGCTGCTCTCCGGGCTGATCTTCCCCCTGGACTCCATGCCAGTCGGGGTCCGCTGGATCGGCTATATTCTGCCACTGACCTGGTTCCGCGAAATCGCGCAAGGTGTCATGCTGCGCGACGCGGGCCTTACCTCCCTGTGGCTTCCGCTGGTGATCCTCACCGGCATGGCGATCATCGCGTTCGGGGCTGCAACGGCTCGGATGCGGTTCTCTCTCACGCACGGAGGAGCCCGCTGATGATCGCCCTCCACGACGCTTCCGTACGGTTGGGCAAGGTGCAGGCGCTCTCTGGCTTCACCGGCACGTTCCCCGCTGGCGTTGTCACCGCGCTCATCGGCGGCGACGGCGCAGGCAAGTCGACGTTGCTCCGAGCACTGGCCGGACGAGTGACGGTCACGCCAGCACAGAGCATTGCAGTGAACGATCGGCGCGAGATCGGGTATCAGCCCGCCGATGCCGGGGTCTGGCGCAACCTCTCGGTGAACGAGAACATCGAGTTCGTCTCCCGCGTCTATGGCCTAAGCGGTTCACGGACACGTGCTCGCGCCGATGAGTTGCTCCGCCGCGCCGGCCTCGACCATGCGCGGAACCGCGTCGCGGGCCGGCTCTCCGGAGGTATGCGGCAGAAGCTCGGCTTCGTGCTGGCCACACTCCACCAGCCCGGCCTTGTGCTACTGGATGAACCGACGACGGGCGTCGATCCCGTGAGTCGAGGCGAACTCTGGACGCTCATCGCCGGTGCCGCAGCAGACGGCGCCGCCGTCGTGTTCGCAACCACCTACCTGGACGAGGCCGAACGAGCCGCTCAACTTTTCCTCTTGGGTGACGGGAAACTCCTCGCATCCGGCGCACCCGACGACGTCATCGCGCACGCCCCGGGCCGCATCTGGCGAGCATCGACGCGCTCGGAGTCGAGCGTCGAAGAGCGGATGCTCTGGCAGTCACCCCACGCGTGGCGCCGAGGCACAACCGCCTATCTCTGGACACCGGACCCGCATCTACCGGCGCCAGCGGGATTCGAGCCCGACACTCCCGATCTAGAGAACACGAGCATCGCACTCTTGCTCGAAGAAGAAGACACGCACGAGAAGAGGCAACCGACAGCCAAGGAGTCGGTTGATGCCGATCACACCGACCCACGACGTGACGTGACGACGGAGACCCCCGCCAGGACCAGCTCGGCGATACTCGTGCAGGCGAGCGATGTCGAACGCAGATACGGGGCCTTTGCCGCTCTGCGAGGAGTCTCCCTCGACGTCGCTCCCGGCGAGATCGTCGGGCTGCTCGGCGGAAACGGCGCAGGCAAGACCACCCTCATGAGGATCATCCTCGGGCTGGAGAAGCCATCCGCAGGAACGTGCTCACTCTTCGGTGAGGAGCCATCGCTGGAAACCAGACGACGCATCGGATACGTCGCGCAGGGCCTCGGGCTCTATCCCTCGCTCTCGGCGATCGAAAACCTTCACTTCGCCGCATCTGTCCAAGGAGTACCCGTCAGTGCGCGAGCAGCGGAGTTCGCGCACGGCCTGGGTGACGCCCCTGTCGCGAAGCTCCCGCTCGGCGCTCAGCGCGTCCTCGCGTACTACGCCGCATCCCAGCACGACCCCGACCTTCTCATCCTCGATGAACCCACATCTGGCATGGACGCCCTCACCCGCGCTCGCCTCTGGAAAGACCTGCGCGAGACCGCCGAACGCGGAATCGGAATCCTAGTCACCACCCACTACATGCAGGAGGCGGCCCAGTGCGACCGCCTCGTCATCCTCACCGCGGGAGAGGTGTCGGCGAGCGGGACCGCCCAGGAGATCACCGCGAAGCACACGTCTCTGGTGATCCGAACAGATCACTGGGACCAGGCGTTCCGACTTCTCCGCAACGAAGGTCTGCCGGTACTCCTTGACGGTCGTGCAGTCCGTCTCCCCGGCATCACCCGCGCAGAGGCGACCGCGGTGCTCACGCCCATCGCGGGCAAGGTTCACATCAGCGAAAGCAACTCAACTCTGGAAGAAGCCATGATGCTTGCAACGGTCCAGGAGAAAGCGGCTCCGCCGGAAGGAGCATCCTCCCTGCCGTGAGGCACCAGTGACCGTGCCCGAGGCTGATACCCGGTCACTGACGCGATTCACCCCTGTTCTTGCTCGAACGACGACCGCCCATGCGACTCTCGAACCGGTCGCCTACGACTGCGTGAAGGTGATCGTCGTTCGTGCTGGCGGCGCGCTGTTGTTCAGCGAGTTCGGTGTCCAACACGTCAACGTGGGCGACGTGATCGTGCTCGCCGCGAACACGCTCTGCGGTGCCGAGCCCGAGGATTGGGTCACGACGACGACACTGTATCTGGACCGGGACTATGTAGTCGATCAGGTGTTCTGGCAGTACGCTGAGCAGTTCACCGACCGTCTTGATGCGATGCAATTTCTCGACGCTCGCTATGCCGAGCCCGCCCAGGTCGTGCGGCTCGGTGAGGGTCGTGCTGGGCTCCTGATGCCGTGGTTGGACGAGCTCGCTGTGCTCAGCGCAGACGGTCTGCCGCCGGATCGGTTCTATCGCGCGCAAGCGCTGTTGTTCGCCGTCCTGGACGTGATCATGCCGCGTATTGCTGTGACTGCGCACCGTCTCACGGCCTCCCAGCGCTGCGCGGCGTGCCCGTCGCTGCCGAGGCACCGTCAGTTCGAACCCTTGCGTGAAGAAGCCCGTCACGCTGCGCATTTGTTGCGTGGTGAGCTGGCGCGGCGTTGGACGCTGCGCGCGCTGGCAGAGGAGGTCCATCTTTCGCGGTCGCAGTTGGGTCGGGTGTTCGTGGAGGCGTTCGGGAAGTCTCCCATCGCGTATCTCGCGATGCTGCGCGTGGAGCGGATGGCACACCTGCTGCGCACCACCGATACGCCCATCTCGGTGATCGCCAATCAGGTCGGCTGGGGCGATGCGGACTTCGCCGCCCGCCAGTTCCGTCGCAGTGTCGGGGTGCCTCCAAGCCGCTACCGGGCGATGGGCCGGGCGTCGACATCCGGGTGATATCGGCAGCGATCCGGGTGATATCGGCGGGAATCGGGGCATCTACCCCGCGCACTGCTTGATGCGGGTAGTCCAGTAGGGACTCGTCGGGTTCATCGGAGAACCTGGTGGTCGCCTCGTCCGTTCCGTCCGTCTCGTCCTCCTGATCCTCCCGGCGCACTTCATGGCCGCAAGGGTCACCGGCTCGCGCCGTTGGCCCGCCGGGAGGAGGTCGATTGTGGTGACGAACAAGGAAGCCCGAACGGCGCGGGAAACGAAACCCGATGAACTTCAAGAGCGCCAGACGGGTGCGGTCGAACAGCTCGTCACCCGGCACGACTGGCGGCGGGTACTGCGCGGGGCAAGCGGCGCGCCGCTGATGGGCGGCGGGTGTAGGGACGCTCTAGCGGGCGTCCCGGTTTGGGTGCTGGTGGCGCACCTCCCTTTCGGGAGGCGTCACCGTGGACGAGCACTTTACACCTGGCGCAGGCGATCCTGCGGCCCCGGCTGGCTCGGCCAGCCACGGGTTTGAGAGCCCGGAGAGGTTACGTGCCCTGCTGATCCGGCTGCATGAGTCCGGGCCTGCTGCCTGGCGAGGTGATCATGAGGCGGCGGAGCTGATGCGATACACCGCAGTCAAGTACCGGCCGCTGGCCCGCAAGCACGGGCTAGACGCCTGGGATGTTGCCTCGGCAGCGTTCGAGGTCATGCTCACCGCCTCGGCACGGAACGCTGGTAATCCGTGGGCCGTGGTCACCCGCGCCGTGCAGATCACCTGTATCGCCAAGGTACGGGCCGACGGGCTGCTGATCTCGACCGACAAAGCCCGCCGCACCCCCAGACTCGCGGGATTCCACGACGCCATACGGTTCGCTGAACGTGAGGACCTGGCCGACTATCACCCCGCCTTCGCCGTGAACCCTGCCATCGACGACGACGGAGACCCCGACGCCGGTGACGGTATGCGGGTCGCCGGTGTCCTGTCGGAGACGGTGGGGCTGTTCGTGTCGGCGGGCTGGGATGCCGCGCTCGTGGCCGATTGTGTGGAGCATGTGGCCTATCGGCTTGCCGATCTCTCCTCACGGTCGAACGCGGTGGAGGTGCTGCGTCGGGACCGGACCGTGCCGGTGCTGCTGGGTGTGCCGCCACGGTCATGGACCGCCCTGTTGCGGATCGTGTTGGGGCATCCCGCCCCGAAACACACCGGCACCCCGACCGGCGACGGCGTGTTGTTGCGCCTGCTCAGCGGCGAACCCCCGGACTCTCTACGCAATGACGCCGCTCTGACTGACGCGATCCGCGCCGCCCACCCCGACAAACACGCCGCACCGTGAACCCCATTCGTCGGGTGCGCGGGCAGGGCGGCGCACCTGAGAGCATGAGCACCCCTACCGCCGCTGCTGCGTCCGCTGTCACGTCCGCCACCTCCGCTACGTCGTCACCGACGCCTCCGGACGACTCCACGCCGGGAGCGCGTCTGGCTGCTGCTTCGCGTCAGGCGCAGGGCTTCGCCTCGGCGGTGAGCGACCCGGCGGTGCTGGCCGAACTGCGGGAGCTATGTGCCGCACCTTCGCCCACGAGACGAACCGTGGCCGGAACACGCGAAGGCCCCGCACCCTGAACCGTTGCGTCCGTCAGGATGCGGGGCCGACAGCGCCCTGCGAGCGGCGAGGATCAGGCGCGCCAGATGAACTCAACCCGGCGGGCGAGGATGTCGGCACGGTACGCGGTCCGGCGGACGTGGAACGCTTCGACGGTCTCGTTGCGGCGTCTGGCTGGTGTGGCACCGTTCATGCCCTCGGGCAGGGCGTGGACGAGCACGGCTTCCAGGATCAGGCTGGTGGCCTGGTACTGCCACAGTGGAGTGCGGCCCTTCCATTCGGCGGCGACAGTGGTCACGTCAATGCCCGGCCCGGTGTGTTCGGGCATGGCGGCGGCGTATTCGCGCCGGGTGCGTTCGATCCGGTCCGCGATCCTCGCCCGCTGACGAACCCACATCGCTCTATCGATCAGCCCGTCATAGTGGTCGTCATCGAGTTGCGCCAGGCGCTCCCGATCCGCTTCGAGCGTCGCAGCAAGGCCGACACGCGCTGCCACGTCAGCACCCGGCTTCGCCCGCTTCGACGGGCTGAGGGTGATCTGCTCGAAGGTCGCCAGCACCGCCTCCTCCACGAGCTTGGAGATTTCGCCCGAGCGGATCGAGCGGTGACAGCCGCCCCGTGTGGGCTGGATGCACTGGTACACGCTGCCGCGGTGAATCATCGCCGTTCCACAGGTGGAGCAGCGGATCAGCCCTGAGAACGGGTACATGCGTTTCGCTGCGCCGCTGCCGGGCTGATGGTAGTTACGTGCCTGCTTGCGCGCGTCGAGCGCGTCGGAGACTTGCTGCCAGGTGTCCTCGTCCACGATCGCAGGCCACACGGCCCTCACGTGAATCTTTGAGGTCTTGGCACGAGTGCCATCCGGGAGCACCGGGCGGTACTCGCGGACACCTTTGATGGAGGGGCTGCGCAGCACCATCTTGATCGTCTTGTCCGACCATGCGCACCCGTGGGTGGTGAGAATGCCTCGCTCGTTCCAGTCAGTGCGAATCCGGTACAGCGACTCACCGGCCAGCACCCGCTGTACTGCTTCTCGCACCAGCTCGGCGGCCTCGGGGTCGATGACGAGAGTGCCGGACTCGGCGCGGTAGCCGAACGGCACCCTGCCGCCGTGCCAGGTGCCCTCAATGGCTTGCTGCTTCGCTACTCGGGCCACACGCCTCGCGGTGTCTGCCGATGACTTGTTCGCCATCGCCACCAATACCCGCGCCATCGCCACATTGGAATCGGTGTCCAACTGTAGAGAACCGGTCACCGAGCGGACACCGAAACCGCCGAGCACCTTCGCGTCAATCAAGTCCTCCAAATCCCTCGGGTCACGCACCGTGCGATCCAAGTCATACGCGACCATCACCCCAGCCTGCCCGTCGGTCAGGTGTTTGAGCATGGCGCGGAACTCCGGTCGGATCACCCGCCGCACCCGCTCACCCGAGGGCAACGTGATCGTGCGCTGCTTGAACGCCGAGGTGTCGTTCTCCCGGAACACCGCCTCAACCTCCCAGCCATGGGCGGCGGCGTAGGCGCGGCAGTCCGCCTCCTGCCGGTCAACCCCACGCTCGCTACCCTCGGGATCATCACTGATCCTGACGTACACCACCGCCCGCAACGACGGCCCCGGTCCCGTAGCCTGTTCTTGCTGCTCGTGGCCCATCTCTCGGCCCCACCTTCCTACTCTCGTGAGAGGTAGGTGCGTTTACAGAACCTCGGCTA
>NZ_BCSN01000060.1 GCF_001570885.1 Micrococcus lylae NBRC 15355
CCGGGGTGCGGACGGCGTCGATGATGTAGGCCTCGGCCATGGAGCTCCTTACGTAGCGAGGGCTCGGGCGGCTCGCACACGCCCCCGGGCGCAGGACGCCCGGAGGGAATGCGGCCGACCGGTTCGGTTAATCGAGGCTAACCCTTGTGGCGCACAGCACACCAAGGCCCGTTCCACAGTGCGGACACGGCCGCGCCCCCACGGTGGCGGCCCCCGGCATAGCATGCCCCCCGGACCGGCGGCGACCGTGCCGGCAGGCCGCGGGGCAAGTGCCCCCGGCGGAGCCGAGGGACCCAGGCGGAGGCGAGGGACCGTCGTCGGGAAGGAGCGCCGGCGCCTGCAGCGCAGGAGCGTGCAACAGCAAGGCGCCCCCGCCCGGTCGGCGGAGGCGCCCTGCCCACGGCAGGCTCGTCAGTCCTCGATCAGGTCGTGGACCTGGACCACCTGGTCGCGGCCCGGGCCGACGCCGATCGCGGAGATCCGGCAGCCGGACATCTCCTCCAGGGCCTGCACGTACTTCTGCGCGTTCTCCGGCAGGTCCTCCAGCGTGCGGGCGCCGGAGATGTCCTCGGTCCAGCCGTCGAAGTACTCGAAGATCGGCTTCGCGTGGTGGAACTCGGTCTGGGTCATGGGCATGCGGTCGTGGCGGACGCCGTCCACGTCGTAGGCCACGCACACCGGGATCTTCTCGATGCCGGTGAGCACGTCCAGCTTGGTGAGGAAGTAGTCCGTGAAGCCGTTGATGCGGGCGGCGTAGTGCGCCATGACGGCGTCATACCAGCCGGTGCGGCGCGGGCGGCCGGTGTTCACGCCGAACTCGCCGCCGGTGGTGCGCAGCTGCTCGCCCATCTCGTCGAAGAGCTCGGTGGGGAACGGCCCGGAGCCCACGCGGGTGGTGTAGGCCTTCACGATGCCGATGGTCCGGGAGAAACGGGTCGGGCCGATGCCCGCGCCCACGGACGCCCCGCCGGCGGTCGGGTTGGAGGAGGTCACGAACGGATAGGTGCCGTGGTCCACGTCCAGGTAGGTGGCCTGGCCGCCCTCCATCAGCACTACCTTGCCCTCGTCCAGGGCGTCGTTGAGCAGGTTCACGGAGTCCACGACCATCGGCTTCAGGCGGTCCGCGTAGGACAGGAAGTACTCGACGATCTCGTCCACCGTGACGGCACGGCGGTTGTAGAGCTTCACCAGCAACTCGTTCTTCTGCCGCAGGGCGCCCTCGATCTTCTGCCGCAGGATCGACTCGTCGAAGACGTCCTGCACGCGGATGCCGAGGCGGGCGACCTTGTCCATGTAGGTGGGGCCGATGCCCCGGCCCGTGGTGCCGATGGCGCGCTTGCCGAGGAAGCGCTCGGTGACCTTGTCCATGGTCTGGTGGTACGGGGCCACCAGGTGGGCGTTGGCCGAGATCTTCAGGTTCGCGCAGGAGTGGCCGCGGGCCTCGAGGCCGTCGATCTCCTGGAACAGCGCCTCGAGGTTGATGACCACGCCGTTGCCGATCACCGGGACGGCGTTCGGGGACAGGATGCCGGCCGGCAACAGCTTCAGCTCGAACTTCTCGCCGTTCACCACCACGGTGTGACCGGCGTTGTTGCCGCCGTTGGGCTTGACCACGTAGTCCACGCGGCCCCCCAGCAGGTCGGTGGCCTTGCCCTTGCCCTCGTCGCCCCACTGGGCGCCGACGATAGCGATCGCTGGCATGTCATCTCTCCTACAGGGCCCGGACGCTGCCGCATCACGGGCCCGAACATGGAAAATGCTCCGTGCAATGTGCAGGGAGCCCTTGCACGGGGAGTCTACCAGCGTGACGCATGACACACTTCGGGGTATGACGGACCCGGCCCGCTCTCTATGCTGGACACCATGAGCCTGCCGCAGACGGGGGCGCACCCGGACCCCGATGACCCGCACTTCCAGGGCCGGCGTGCCCCGGGGGCCGCCGTCCACGACCCCCGCTCCGACGATCCCGCCGCCCACGATCCGTACGCGCGGGAACGGGCCTACCCCGCTCCGCCTCTGCGGGGTCCGTCCGTCGGCCTGTGGCGGGTGCCGGTCGTCTGGGCCGTGACCCTGGCCTTCCTGGCGATCCCGGTGATCGTGGTGACGCTGCGCGCGATGAACGGTCTGGCCGGGTGGATGATGCTCCTCTACATCATGCTCGGCGTGGCCCTGCAGGCGTTCGGCGGGCTGGCCGTCGGACTGTCCCTGCTGATGCTCCCCCGCGTGAACACGGTGCACGAGCGTCGCTCTGGCATCCGGCTCGGTGCCCCGCTGACCGCCCTTCTCTGCGTCTGCTGGGCCGCCGGCGTCGCCGGACCGGCGATCCTCCCGGACGCCGGCGACGCCCCGGAATCCGCAGTCGCCCTGCCCGTCGCCGAGCAGCTCTGGGGATACGACCTCGCCGCCGAGATCACGATGGCCGTCGGCCTGACCCTGGCCGCCGTCTCCCTGCTGTGCGGCGCCGCGGCGGTCCTCCTCTGCCTGGTACGGCGCCTGCGGGCACCCGCAGCCGACGCCGCCCCGATGCCCGCCGCGGTGCCGGCCCGCGCCACCGCGGCCTTCCCCCACGACCGACCGGAAGAGCGCCGGTGAGCATCGCCGGCGGCGGCGCCCACGGCCAGCCCTCCGTGGGCCACGACCGCACGAACCTGCTGCTGCCGATCACCGTCGCCTTCGTCCTGCTGCTCCCGGGCAGCGCGGCCTGCGGCATCGCCGCGATGGTCCACTGCCATCGACGACGACCTCCGCTAGGGTGATCCACGTCACCGGCGAGGGGCGTAGACAGCCCCTGCCCGCCCGCACCGGAGGGACACGCCCATGCCTGCGTCCGCACCCGCGCGCTCCGACGCGCAGACCCCCGCCGAGGGGAACGTCTTCTCCCGAGCCATGCGCCCGGTCAACACCGTGGTGGAGAGGTTCATCCCCTCCTCCCTGATGTTCACGATCGTCCTGACCTTCCTGGTCGCGATCCTCTGCCTGCTGTCCTGGCTCGCAGGCATCCCGCGCATGCCGATCCAGTCCTACCTGTTCGTGTTCCTCGTGGCCGCCGGCTTCGCCATCCCGCCGCACCCGGAAGGGCCCTAGCGTGGGCACGTGGCGCCCCTGGGCCATGCTGCCGTGGGCGCGGGCCGCGATCATCTTCCCCGACGGCGGCGACCACCCGGACTCCGGCGCCACGACCCCGGTGCTCATGGACCTGCTCGGCAAGAGCACCGCGATGGACGTCGGCCTCGTGTGCGGCCTCGCCTTGATGGCCGTCAGCGTTCCGGAACAACGCGCGGCGGGGTGCCCCGCGGCACCGCCTCCAGCACCGCCCCGTGGGCGCCGGCCAGGCGGGCCAGGAACACGAGGTTGGCCCGCTCGACGGGGTCTGGGTCCGCGGCCACGCCGCTGACGAGGATCCGCTCCGGCGCCACGCCACGGGCGGCGGCGTGCTCCACCGTGAGGCGCGCGTGGTTCTGCGTGCCCAGCCCGGGGCGCGCCACGACCGTCAACCCCGCCTCGAGCCCGGCCGCCCGCAGCGCGCGCACGACGTCCACGGGCCCCTCGTCGGCCTCGGTCCACGCCACGGTGATCCCACCGGCGCCCTCGATGAGCAGGTGGTCGACGCCCGCGGCGAGGCGCCGCCAACGGCCCAGCTGCTCACCCAGAGACGGCAGAGGGGGCGTCCCTTCCCCCGCGTGGGCGACCGCGTCCACGGGGGCCATCGCGGGGCCGACCCGCGCCCCCTCGGACACGGTCAGGCGGGCCGGAGCGGCGGCGTCGAGCGCGCCGGATGCGGCGGCCGCGGCCACCAGGTCTCGGACGGCCTCGGCGTCGCCCGCCTCTCCCGAAGCGGCGCCCGTCTGCACCGGCTTGTCCACGTGCACGCGGAGCCCAGCCGCCAGGGCACGGGCCGCGAGCGCGGCGGTGCCCCACGTCTTGCCGACGTCCGTGTCCGTGCCGGTCACGACCTCGATGCGCATGCGTCCACTCCACTCTGCTCGCTTCGGGTGTCCTCGCCGCCGTGCCACGGTCCGGGCGTCACGAGCACGTGCTGCGGTGCCTGGAAGGAGAGCAGGCGCAGCCACGTCGCCGGAGGCCCGGTGAGCCGGGCGCCCGGCAGCAGGCGGGCGACCTCGCGGACCACGAGGGCGGTCTCGAGCTCCGCGAGCCCGGCCCCGAGGCAGCGATGAAGGCCGAAGCCGAAGGCGAGCCGGGCGTCATCGTGCTGTTCGCCGCTGAGGTGCAGCAGGAGCTCGTCGCCGGCGCGGATCTCGTGCTCGCCGACGCGGACGTCCGCCGTGGCGAGGCGCCGCCAGGTGGGCACCGAGGAGCTCGTCCGGAGGCACTCGGCCACGAGCTCGGCCGCGGCCGCCTCCGCCGCATCGGCTCCGGCGCCCCCGTCCGCCCCGGCGCCGAGCGCGGCCCAGCGGGCGGGGTCGGCCAGGGCGCGGGTGAGCGCGGTGGAGATGAGCAGCCGGGTGGTCTCCTGCCCTGCGATCACCAGGAAGTAGCCGAGGGAGACGATCCGCTCGTCGTCGACGCCGGCCTCGTGCAGCGCCGCGAACAGGTTGCCGGGCTGTGCGTCGTCCCCGCGCGCCTCGACGACGGCCCCGCGCAGCCACCGGTGGAAGTCGGCGGCGGAGCGGGCGAGCCGCAGCTGGCGGTCCTCGTCTGGCCAGCCCCAGAACAGTTCGAGGGAGTCGGCGCTCCAGCGGTGCAGCTGCGCCTCGGGCGGGTTGGGCACGCCGGTCAGGGCGGACATCACGCGCGCCGGGACCGCTGCCGCCACGGTGGTCGCCAGGTCCACGGCCCCGCCTGCGCGGCCGGTGTCTGCGAGGGCGGCCGTGAGGGCCGTCCGGGCGGTCGCGAGGATCCGGCCGCGGGCTTCGCGCACCTTCGCCGGGGAGAAGAACGGTGCCACGACGCGACGCACCGCCCGGTGCTCCTCCCCGCCGGCGGAGGCGAGCACGGGCGGCAGCCGGAAGCGGGCAGCGGCGAGGATGCGGCGGGCCGGGCCGCTCAGCGGGACGACCGCCGTGAGGGCGTTGTCCGAGGCGAACGTCCCGGGGTCGGTGAGCACGCGCCGCAGGTCGGCGGGATCGGAGATCCGCAGGTGGTCGCCGCGCACGGCCTCCGGCCGCGGGTCACCGTGGGAGAACGGACAGCCCGTGGACGCACCCCACGCCCGGGCGGCCACGCTCGCCACCGCCTCCAGCGCCGCCCGCAGCCGGGGCTCGGGGACGGCGGCGGTCACGCTCACGCGGAGGCGGGCGACGCCGTCGGGCACGCTGGGCGGGCGGAAGCATCCCACGAGGACACCGTGCGCGCGCAGTTCCGCGGCCGCGGCGACGGCCTGCTCCGGTCCGGGCATGCGGATCGAGTGGACGGCCCCCGCCCCGACCTCCACGTGCCCGGCCAGCTCGGGCCGGCGGGTGAGGACGTCCACAGCCGTCTCCCGGACCCGCGCGAGCCGCGCCGCGGGCTCTCCCGTGGCGGCGATCCGGCAGGCGGCCGCCGCGGAGGCGGCGAGCACGGGGGCCAGGGCCGTGTCGAAGACGAAGGTCCGGGCGGTGTTCAGCACGTGGTCGCGCCAGGACGGCGCGTCGGGTCCGCCGAACAGGGCCAGACCGCCCTGTCCGCCGAGGGCCTTCGAGCAGGTGGCGGTGACCACGACGGGCGCCTGCCCCGCCCACAGTCCCAGGGCGCCCGCGCGGCTGCCGCCGGGCACCACGCCGAGCGAGTGGGCCTCGTCCACCACGAGCAGGGCGCCGTGTTCGGCGGCCAGGGCGGCCAACGCGGGCAGGTCGGCCTCGTCCCCGAGCACGGAGTACAGGGACTCGACCACCAGCACGATCCGTCGCGCCCGCCCTTCGGCGCGCAGCCGGTCGAGGGCGGCCCGGAAGGCGGGCACGCTGTTGTGCTCCACCGTGGTGACCGACGCGCCCGGCAAGGAGGTGAAGGCCCCTGAGCGGGCGGTGGCGGCGAGGGCGGCGCCGTCGCGCAGGCTCGCGTGGGCGTGCTCGTCCAGGAGGAAGGCGGTGCCCGGCCCGGCCAGGGCACCGAGGACGCCGAGGTTCGCGGTGTAGCCGGAGGAGAAGGCGAGGGCGGCATCCGCGCCGGCCAGCGCGGCGGCGGCGGACTCGAGGTCGGCGTGCGCCGGATGTGTCCCCGTCACCACGCGGGAGGCCCGCGCCCCGACCGGCCCCTCGGTGGCGACGCGCGCGGCGGCCCGCACGTCCGGGTGGGCGGCCAGGCCCAGGTAGTCGTTGGCGGCCAGGTCCACGACGTCCGACGACGGCGTGCCCGGCTCCGGCGGGTCGGCGCGGCGCTCCAGGCCGCGGCGCGCGCGGACGTCGGCCCGGGAGCGCAGCCACGAGGACCACGGGTCGGCGGGCGTGCTCGTGGCCGCGACGGCCTCGGCGGTGCTCATGCGCAGACCTCCCCGATGGCCCCGGTGACGGCCGCGCAGATCGTGGCGACGTCGTCGTCGGTGCTCACGTAGGGCGGCATCACGTACACCAGCCGCCGGAAGGGGCGTACCCACGCACCGCGGGCGACGGCGGCCCGAGTGACGGGCTCGACGTCCACGGTCCGGTCCAGCTCCACGACGCCGACCGCGCCCAGGACCCGCACGTCGGTGACGGCGGAAAGATCGGTGGCCGGCGCCAGCCCGGCGCGCAGTCCGGCCTCGACGCGGGGCACCTGGGCGGCCCAGCCGTCACGCGGGTCGGTGAGCAGGTCGAGGGATGCGGAGGCGACCGCGCACATCAGCGGGTTGCCCATGAACGTGGGCCCGTGGAGGAGCGCCCCGGGCATGCCCCGTTCCCGTCGGGAGACCGTTTCGGCCACCTCGGCGGTGCACAGCATGGCCGCGCCCGTCATGGTGCCGCCGGTGAGCGCCTTCCCGAGGCACAGCACGTCCGGAACGACGCCGGCCCATTCGCACGCGAGCCAGCGGCCGGTGCGGCCGAAGCCGGTGGCGATCTCATCGGCGATGAGCAGGAGCCCGTGCTCGTCGCACAGCTCGCGCAGCACGGCGAGGCAGCGCGGGTCGTAGACGCGCATGCCCCCCGCCCCCTGGAGCACGGGTTCGAGGATCACGCCGGCGATCTCGTCCGCGTGCGCGGCGGTGAAGGCGCGGGCCTCGTCCTCCCACGCGGTGAGAGCGACGTCGTCGCCCTCCCAGTGGCCGGCCGGAACGGCGTCGGGCGCCGTGGGTGCCGCGGCGACGCCCTCGGGCACCCAGCGTGCCGCCGGCGGGAGGGGCAGGAACAGATGCCGAGCCACGAGCGAGGTGAAGGCCGCGTGCATGCCGTCCACGGGATCGCACACCCCCATGGGCGCGGCGGTGTCCCCGTGGTAGCCGCCGCGGACCGTGAGGAATCGGCGGCGGCTGGGACGGCCGCGCGTCGCCTGGTACTGGAGGGCGAGCTTGAGCGCGACCTCCACCGAGACCGAGCCGGAGTCGGCGAGGAACACGTGCTCGAGCGCGGCGGGGGTGTGCGCGACGAGCCGTTCCGCCAGGTCGACAGCGGGCGCGTGCGTGAGCCCGCCGAACATGACGTGCGGGAAGGCCGCGGCCTGCCGGGTCAGGGCCTCGACGAGCACGGGGTGCCCGTGCCCGTGCACCACGGACCACCAGGACGCCATCGCGTCGATGGCGCGGTGACGCTCCCCGCCCGACCCCTCGAGGTCGAGGTGGACGCCCCGGGCGCCGCACACGGCGTAGAGCTGGCGGGCGCCGGCGGCCCCGTAGGGGTGCCAGAGGTGGGCGGCGTCGCGGTCGAGGAGGCCGGCTTCAGCGGGAGCGGTCACGGTGCGTTCAGGCGTTGGCGGGCTCGGCCGTGCCCGCGCCCCGACGGCGCAGCTCGGGCTTCACGGCGCCCTCGGAGCCCGTGTCGGGTCGAGCGTCCTCCGCGGCCCTGGCCGCCGAGGCGACGGCCGCACCGGAGCCGCACGGGCCGGCGTCGTCCGTGCCGCCGCAGCAGCCGCCGGCCGGGCCGCCGTCGTCGGTCGCGGCCTGCTGTACACGCTCCTCGGCGCCGAGCACGGTGAAGCCGGCGTCGGCGATCATCTGCAGGTCCGCCTCGGCGTCCTGGCCCTCGGAGGTGAGGTAGTCGCCGAGGAAGATCGAGTTGGCCACCTGCAGGCCGACCGGCTGCAGGGAGCGCAGGTGCATCTCGCGGCCGCCGGCGATGCGCAGCTCCTTGTCCGGGCACGCCATGCGGACCATGGCGAGGATCCGGAGGCACTCGAGGGGCGTGAGCTGCTGGTGGCCCTGCAACGGGGTGCCGTCGAAGGGCATGAGGAAGTTGACGGGGATGGAGTCGGAGTCCAGGTCGCGGAGCGCGAGGACGGCCTCGACGAGCTGCTCGTGCGTCTCCCCCATGCCCGCGATCAGGCCGCTGCAGGAGGACAGGCCGGCGGCGCCGGCACGCTGCACGGTGTCCACGCGCTGCTCGTAGGTGTGCGAGGTGCAGATGGACTCGTAGTGGGACTCGGCCGTGTTGAGGTTGTGGTTGTAGGCGTCGACGCCGGCGTCCCTGAGCTTCTCGGCCTGGCCGTCCTTGAGGAAGCCGAGGCACGCGCACACCTCGACGTCCGGGTGCTGGGCCTTGAGGTCGCCGACCATGCCGGCCACGCGGTCGACGTCGCGGTCCGTGGGGCCGGTGCCGGAGGCCACCATGCACACGCGCGAGGCGCCGCCGGCGATGCCCAGGCCCGCCTGGCGGACGGCCTCCTCCGGCTTGAGCCACGTGTAGCGCAGGATCTCGGCCTCGGTGCCGAGCCGCTGGGAGCAGTAGGTGCAGTTCTCCGGGCAGAGACCTGTCTTGAGGCTGACCAAGTAGTTGACCTTGACCGTGCGGCCGAAGTGCTTCTCGCGCAGGCGCGAGGCTGCCGCGACGATGCGGAACGTCTCCGCGTCCGGGGCGTCCAGCACAGCGACGGCCTCTTCAGCGGTGAGCACGTGGCCCGCCTCGATGCGGTCCACGAGGGTCTCCGGGCCGAGGAGGCCGGCGGCGGTCTGCTGGGCTGCGAGGGTCTGCGGAACGGCAGGAGTCATGGGGCACCTCGGGGTCGTCGGTCACGGCGATGTGATGCCCAGCACTGTAGCAGGATCATTGAACACTGTTCATCAACCCGCCTCGCCGCCCTCGGGGGCGGCCGTCGCAGCGGGGATCCCTCCATTAGAGTGATCTGAGTCACTCGAGGGGGTTCGATGGAAGCCCCTGCCCGCCCGCACCGGAGGGAGCCCTCTATGCCCACGTCCGCCCCCGCGCGCTCCGACGCGCAGACCCCCGCCGAGGGGAACGTCTTCTCCCGAGCCATGCGCCCGGTCAACACCGTGGTGGAGAGGTTCATCCCCTCCTCCCTGATGTTCACGATCGTGCTCACCTTCCTGGTCGCGATCCTCTGCCTGACCCTCACCCCGGCCGGGCCCCTCGAGGTCCTGGACGGCTGGGGCGGGGGCCTGGCCGGACTGCTCGAGTTCATGACGCAGATGGCCCTCGTGCTGCTGCTCGGCCACATCCTGGCCAACACCGGGCCGGTCCGCCGCCTGCTGTCCTGGCTCGCAGGCATCCCACGCACCCCGCTGCAGTCCTACCTGTTCGTGTTCGTGGTGGCCGCCGCGGCCGCGCTGATCACCTGGGGCCTCGGCCTGGTGGTCGGCGCGCTGATGGCCCGCGAGGTCGCCGCCCGCGGCCGCGATCGCGGCGTGCAGCTGCACTTCCCGATGCTCGTGGCCTCCGGCTTCGCCGGGTTCGTGGTCTGGCACATGGGCTACTCGGCCTCCGGCCCGCTCACCGCGGCCACCGAGGGCTCCTTCCTCACCGAGTCCCTCGGCGGGCAGACCGTCCCCATCACCGAGACCGTGTTCTCCACCTGGAACATGCTCGCCGCGGCCGCGACGGTCCTGGTGGTCGGCCTGACCCTCTACCTCATCGCCCCGCGCGGCGAGACGAGGATCATCGAGCTTCCCGCGCAGAAGGCTGAGAAGCAGGAGGTGGAGGCGGCCCCTCTGGAGACGCCGGCCGACCGCCTGGACGCCTCCCGCGTCCCCACCCTGCTGGTGGGCCTGGCCCTGACCGTGTACCTGGTCCGCCACTTCGTGCTCGGCGGGACCCTGACCCTGGACATCGTGAACTGGTCCTTCCTCGCCCTGATCCTGCTGCTGACCCGCTCGGCCCACGAGCTGATCGCACTGACGGCGAAGGCTGCCTCGAACGTGGGCGAGATCCTGCTGCAGTTCCCCCTGTACGCCGGCATCCTCGGCATGATGACCGCCACCGGGCTGATCACCGTGCTGTCCGACGCCCTGGTCTCCGTCTCCAATCCAGTGACCTTCGGCCTGTTCGCGTTCCTCGCAGCCGGCCTGGTGAACTTCTTCGTCCCCTCCGGTGGAGGCCAGTTCGCCGTGCAGGGCCCGATCATGCTCTCCGCCGGCGCCGAGCTGGGCGTGGACCCGGCCGTCACCATCATGGCCGTCTCCTACGGCGACCAGTGGACCAACATGATCCAGCCGTTCTGGGCCATCCCGCTGCTGGCGATCGCCGGGCTGAAGATGCGCGACATCCTCGGCTACACCACGATCGTGCTCATCGCCTCCGGCCTGGTGTTCGCGGCGACGCTGCTGCTCGTCTCGCTCTGACCCGGCCGGCGAGCTCATCGGTGCAGATGTGACGGGCATCGGCTGCCGCAGAGGCCGCGGCATGGGAAGTGGTCGAGACGCCGTCGAACCCCGCGGCGTCACCCATGCGCGGTCGCGTCGTCCGGCTTCTCGCCACGGGCCTGCATGCGCAACTGTTCGAACAGCCCGAACAACGACTGGATCGGCGGATCCGTGGCGAACTGCGTCAAGACCAAGTTGTCCCTCGGCAACAGACCCCCGAGACCGAACGGATACCCCGAGTCCCACCGATTCCCCCGCCGCAGTTCATCCGTCCAGGCGTGGTCCTCAACCATGAAACCGACCTGCGTCTTCTTGTCCGGAGCCTGGCCATGCGTCGGGTTCAACCACACTGACTCCACGTCTTGCCAACGCACCCGCCACGAATCCGTCCACACCGCCTCCTCATCCACCGTCAGATGCCTCGGACGACGCCACGCCATCCACGTGTAGGCCACATACAAGGACAACGGCAGGAACCCGATCCCCGCCAACACCCGCAGCAACGGCAACATCGCCGAGTCCGCCTCGAACAACGACGACGGCACCCCCAGGATGATCGGCACGAACAGCACCCACAGCACCACCGCCATCACGAACGCCGGCGCCCACACACCAGTACGCACCCGCACCCGCAAAGGGAACTGCACATCTGCGAGCGAAACCCGCTCCATGCCCTGCTCACTCACCCGTCGTCCTTCCATCCAGGCGCGCTGATCACGTGCCACGCAGGTCGGAGTCTCCGGTACTTCCGTGCGCCGCCGGCGCCGAGCTGGGCGTGGACCCGGCCGGCGCTGGACGACGACGGTCCCGCCCCCGATGCCCATCGACACCTGGTGGACGGGCTCCTCGGGCTCGAGCCAGGTGTACTGGAGGGTCTTCGCCTGCGTGCCGAGCCGCGGGGAGCCGCACATGCAGTTCTCCGGGCACAGGCCAGTTTTCGGGGGACCAGGCAGTAGCGCGTGACGGTCCGGTCGAAGGGACACTCCCGCAGGTGGAAGGCGGCGACGATGGAGAAGGTCGCCGCGTCCGTGGCCTCCAGGACGGCAGGGGCCTCGTCGACGGTGGGCACGTGACCATCCTCAGTCCGGTCCGCAAGCTCCATGGCCAGCATGGCAGCAGGATCATCGAGCACTGTCCGTCAGCCTGTCTCGTCGTCCTCGGAGGCAGTCGTCGCAGCGATCGACTCCTGCAACGCTGCGTAGAAGATCCCTGGCACGACCGGAACGGCCCTCGAGCTCCGTTCACCTCGGATCACTGCGAACGGCGGACCCCCGTAAGGCTGCATCCACTCCGCGGCCACATGGTCCTCGCGGTCTCTCCATACCCACCAGTCCCGCGGACGCCGCAGCAGATCCTGCGCCGCAGACGTGCCCGCCACCGCCGACCATCCGCCCTCATCGGCCCCGACGACGCACTCTGCCTCGAACACCGCGTCCCTCAACCACTCCACTCGCACGCCTGTGCTCTCCAGTGCCAAGGGAACTGCAACGGCCACCGGAACGGTCGCGACTCGGCGCACCGGCGACGCACCGGCACCGCCGTTCTCCACAGTGACCACCACGGCCTCGTCCCCGCCCGCCAGACAGATCTCGACATGACACTCATGCCCGTCCCGCACACCCCGTCCACTGAGGAGCGGCGCACGCTGCTCGATCAAAGCGGCTTGCCTCGACGAGATCTCATCGGACCACAGCTTCGACGGCACGAGGTCTTCAGGTGTGCTGAGACGCTCCACCTGGGCCGGTACCAGATCCTGCTCGGTCACCACCGTCTCCGGCGTGAGGTCCTGCATCGCGTGCGGTAAACGCGGCCACGTCAATCCGTCCGGACGGTCAGAGCCATGCACCGGGCGGACACGACGGGCGAGGTCGTCGCATTGGGATCCCAAGGCCCTCACATCGTCACCCTCCCCGACGGTCAGGGCCAGTTCCAGGACGTGGTCTCCCGACCCCACATACCAACGCAGACTGTGCCAGAGCAGCCCGCGCTGCCACGCCACCACGTGATGACGCCGGGCAGGCAGTCCGACCCCAGTGAAGAACGCCTCATAGGACAGCGGAAGGAAACCGTCCAGGGCGGACTCTCCGCCGAGGTGCAGCTCCCGCAACGCGGCCGACGCCACGCCACCTTCCTCGGGCTCCACAAAATACCGCACCGCAACATTCGGGTGGATCTCCTCCGCTCCCGTGTGTGCAGTCTCCGCGCGCACATCGAACACCCGAACCCCCGGAGCCCCGACGTGACCGTCTGCAGGCACCCACGCCTGCGGCACCCGCAACGCGAAGGGCCCGAAGACAACACCGTCGTCAGCAGTCGAGACGCCTACGCACCCTGTCACGTCACCCATGCGCGGTCGCATCTTCCGGCTTCTCGCCACGGGCCTGCATGTGCAACTGTTCGAACAGCCCGAACAACGACTGGATCGGCGGATCCGTGGCGAACTGCGTCTTCACCGTCCCGTCCCTGCACAGCATCCCCCCGAGACCGAACGGATACCCCGAGTCCCACCGATTCCCCCGCCGCAATTCATCGGTCCACACCCGCTTCTCCATCAAGAACGCCACCTGCGTCTTCTTGTCCGGAGCCTGGCCATGCGTCGGGTTCAACCACACAGACCTGACGTCTTCCCAACGCACCCGCCATGAATCCGTCCACACCGCCTCCTCATCCACCGTCAGATGCCGCGGACGACGCCACGCCATCCACGTGTAGGCCACATACAAGGACAACGGCAGGAACCCGATCCCCGCCAACACCCGCAGCAACGGCAACATCGCCGAGTCCGTCTCGAACAACGACGACGGCACCCCCAGGATGATCGGCACGAACAGCACCCACAGCACCACCGCCATCACGAACGCCGGCGCCCACACACCAGTACGCACCCGCACCCGCAAAGGGAACTGCACATCTGCGAGCGAAACCCGCTCCATGCCCTGCTCACTCATCCATCGTCCTTCCATCCAGGCGCGCTGATCACTTACCACGCACCTTGTTCCACAGCCACTCTGCCCCATCTCCGACCGCCTCGGCGGCACTGTCCTTCTGACCGTCACCGTCCGAGTCCGCGATCGGCACACTCATGGCGACACCCGTGACCACACCTGCCGCGAAGCCGACGACATTGCCGGGTCCGGGGACGACCGACCCGGCCACCGCTCCGGCTGCGGCGGAGGCCAGCACGGTGCTGCCGACGTTGCCCACTGTCTGTGCGCCGGCGTCGTGTCGCGCTTCCCGTTCCACCTCCTCGCGCGAGGCGCCGGGGTTCTCTGCCCTGTTCTCCTGGAGCTGCTTCTCGTGCTCGCTGCCGTAGGTCTGGGCAGCGCCGACCACCGTGCCGACCGTCCCCAGACCCTTCACGCCGGTGTTGAACTTCATCACCGTTCGCGATTCCACCCGGTGGGCACCCTTCATGGCCGGCTCCGGAGTGCCAGAGTTCGCTGATGTCCGGGTCTTCCGCAATTCCTGTAGGGACCTCGCGTCCCCGACGATCGGCAGCCCGTCCAGGAACTGGGTGCGCAGAGCCCCCCACGTGGGCCGCTGGAAGGTCTTGCGATCATTGAACTTCATCGCGAGTTTGGTCTCTTCATTCGAGTGGTTCCGCAAGGTCATCCCCATGGCCAGCGGCATGCTGCGGATCGGCGCCCAGCTTCGCGTGGTCCAGGCACGGCGAAGGGCCGCCCCACCGGCCACCAGCGATGCCCCGTAGTGACCGACGTTGAAGCCCATGAAGCGGGCTTGCCAGGTCTCAGGGATGACGTCGTTGTGGCGCAGCCATGGCTCCCGTAGCCTCGCGACGTCCAGGCCTCCGAGCGTCGTCGTCGTGATGCTCAGCGGTTCCTTGGGGATGGCCTGCTCGCCGGCAGTGTCCAGTAGGTCTCGGGCCCAGCCCCCGGGGCGCCCGGAGCCCATGGACTCGACGTCCAGGCCATCCACGGTGATGTCGGTCAGTGCCCGAGCGCAATCTTCAGCCGCCGCCAGGTAGAGCTCCTGGAGGATTCCAGGCGTGTCGAGGAGCTCCTGACGCCACATCGCCGCACCTGCTGGCAGTTCCTCGACGTCCTCGGCCCCATGCAGGGCATTGAACGACGCGACATCATCCTCGAGAGTTCGGCGCCTGTCCTCGAGACTGCGGAGTTCACCGGAGAACGTCACCAGTGCGGAGTCCGCGGCGGCTGCGGCCAACACGACCCGAGCCGCGTTCTCGACAGGAACGTGGAACCCGTTGACCAGGTCCGCCTCGTTCTCACCCTCGTAGTGGTCACCCAGCTCCTGCCAAGATGTGTCCTGACCTCGCACGGTTTCCGCAAGGGTCGCGGCAGCGGTCGCCACACCGTGTGACAACGTGTCCATGTCGGTGGACGACTCCCACGTGGTCATCCCTGTGATCGTGACATGTGCCAACATGGTCTCACTCCTCCAGCTCGGCAGCCGATGCCTTGGAGGCGGCCCCGGCATCGAAGTCTTCGTACTCCGTCGCCGTCGCCCTGGCAGCCTCCACAGTGCTCTCGCTTGACGCCGAGAGCGCTTCCAAGACCCTCCCGACGACATCGTCCCGCAGCGTCGAGACGGCCCCCCGGAGCCCTTGGTCCCTGCACGCCCCCTGGAGATCATCGAGTGCCGTCGTCACCTCCCGAGCGTGAGCCCTCTGTGTCTCGTTCTCACCGTCGACATCCTCGACGATTCGTCGGAACGGCGGTGCATCGATCGTGAACGTAGCCATGGTGCCCCTTCCTCAGGGAGTCTGAGAGGATCGGCCGCTCCGCCGGCCGTCCCCTGACGACGTCGGCCCGCCTCTGCCGCCGGCAGGCGGCAGAGGCGGGCC
>NZ_BCSN01000061.1 GCF_001570885.1 Micrococcus lylae NBRC 15355
TCTAGGCGCCCGGCGGGGTGTACTTAGGTCAAGGGTAGGCGGTAGGTCGGACTTAGACACCGACCGGCGTCAGGAGAAGAGTCGGCATGGGGTACTGCTCGAGTGGTACCCCCAGGCCGCCTGGTACGGGTAGGGGGGGGCGGAGCTGCACGCAGAAGCATCTGGCCAGCGTTCACCCGGGTATACCCCTTTACACGCCCTGCCCTGTGGCTTCGTTCGCTTGGTGGCGGGGTTTTTGCAGCGCTCCGTGGCGGTCTTGTTGCCGCGATCATGCAGGACTGGCTGCAGGTAGGTGTCGCGGTCTGAACCGAGAGGGGTGCGCCCGGTCGGGGCCGTTTGGATCGCTGCCGCTACGTCAGAGTCCGAAGGCTCCGCCGCTGACGAGGATCACGATGCCGAGGCCGATGAGAACGATGGGGAAGAGGATGTGCTCCCAGCGTTCGAGCACTTCGGCGATCGGGGGGCGGGTGGCGACGAACTTTGCCAGGGCCACCAGGACCGCGACGAGCGCGAGGAAGACGATGCAGTAGGCGACTACTGCGAGAGGTTCCACGCTGAGGAAGACAGGGGTGTAGACGCCGATGTTGTCGCCGCCGTTGGCAAGGGTGACGCCTGCGACTGTCCACACGCCGACCTTCTTGCCGGCAACCTTGGCCTCGTCGTCATCGTCGTCATCGTCTCCGCGCCAGGCCTGCCATGCGGCCCGGAGGCCGAGGCCTAGAGGGATGAGACCGAAGTACGGGATGGCTGCCGAGGGCAGGAATGCTCCGGCGCCGATGGTCACCAGGACCGCGGCACCGAGGATGCCGGCGAATCCGAGGTACTGGCCGGCCAGAATGCGGGCGGTAGTGCCGCGCTGGCCTGCCCCTCGCGCGAAGAAGAGGGAGAGCACGATGATGTCGTCGATGTTGGTCGCTGCGAACAGGCCCATCGCCTGCAAGACCGAGGTGAGGTTCATGCGCCCTCCCCAGCTGCGTCGCATCCGGGAAGCGAGCAGGCGGGATCGATGCACGGGGCGTCTTCGTCCACTGCCAGGGTGGCATCGACCAGTGCCGTCAGCGCCTGCGCCAGGTGCGAATCGGCGATCTCATATCGTGTCCGACGACCCTCGGGCTCGGAGACGACGATCCCGCAATCGCGCAGGCATGCCAGGTGGTTGGACACGTTCGGGCGTGTCAGGTCCAGATCTCGGGCCAGTTCCGCCGGGTAAGCGGGATGGTCGAGCAGGGTCAAGATGATCCGGGATCGAGTGGGGTCGGCCAGTGCCCGACCCAGGCGGTTCATCACGTCGAGACGCGAAGCAATAGTCAGCATGGACTGAACTATACAGCACTAACTGAACACTCGGTCACAGGCGTCAGCCCAGATCGCCTGCCCGTAAGGGGATCCTTCACCGTACGTCGAGCGAGCTCAGTCCTTGTCATTTTCAGAAGTCGACTGCGCTCTCGGGCCCGTCCTCTCGGGGGTGGTGTCGTCGACTCCCGAGCCCTGGTCGTTCAGTAGTCCTGTGCACTAGCGTCGCATCTGCTCAGTAGTCCTGTTCTCTATGAGGAGGCGGGCGTGGACGGCGACCAGGATGAGATGGCTGGACCGGGCGTGCTTGCGGTGCCCGAGCGTGAGTGGGAGCAGGCCCGGTTGCGGGCCGGGGTGATCGGTCGCCTGGCCGAGCACGATCCAGTGGGACTGGCTGCCGTCGACGAAGCCGCGATGGAGCTGGGGATCTCCCGGCGCCGGGTGTACGTGCTGCTGGAGCGGTACCGGCGGGGCTCGGGCCTGGTCACTGATCTTGTCCCCCGGCGATCGGATGGTGGCAAGGGTGGGGGCCGGCTGACGGAGCCAGTGGAGCAGATCATCCGTGAGCTGGTGCGCCAGCGGTACTTGACCCGGCAGAAGCGCAGCATTGCCTCCCTGCATCGGGAGATCACGCGGGCCTGCGCCGTGCAGGGGCTGCCGGCTCCGGCACGGAACACGGTGGCCGCGCGGATCGCTCGGATGAATCCGGTCGAGGTGGGCCGGCGGCGCGAGGGGGCCGAGAGCGTCCGGCCGTTGCAATCGGCCGGGGACGAGGTTCCGGTAGTCGAGTCGATCCTGGACCAGGTGCAGATCGATCACACGGTCATGGATCTGATCGTGGTCGATGACCGTGACCGTCAGCCGATCGGACGGCCGTATCTGACGGTGGCCATCGACGTGTGCAGTCGGTGTCTGGTTGGAATGGTGGTGACCTTGGAGCCGCCCTCGGCGGTGTCGGTGGGGTTGTGCCTGGCCCATGCGGCCGGTGACAAGCGGCCCTGGCTGGAGCGGCTCGGAATCGACGCGGCCTGGCCGATGAGTGGCAAGCCGAAGGCCCTGTATGTGGACAATGCTCGGGAGTTCAAGAGCGAAGCGCTCACCCGCGGGTGCGACCAGCACGGTATCAGCCTCGACTACCGCCCGCTGGGCCGGCCGCATTACGGCGGGATCGTCGAGCGGGTCATCGGCACGGCCATGCGACAGATCCACGAGCTGCCGGGGACCACGTTTTCGAACCCAGTCGAGCGTGGAGCGTACGACGCCGAGAAGATGGCCGCACTGACGATTGCCGAGTTGGAGCGGTGGCTGGTGTTGGCTGTGGCGACCTACCACGGCACGGTGCACTCCACGCTGGGCCAGACCCCGGCCGGACGGTGGGTCGAGTCGGTCGCAGCGACCAGTACCCCGATGACGACGGCCAACCCGACGGCGTTCTTAGTGGACTTTCTGCCCGTGTTCCGCCGCAAGCTCACGCGCACCGGGTTTGTTCTGGACCATGTCCACTATTTCGCCAATGCGCTCAAGCCGTGGATCGCACGCCGCGAGGCCCTGGAGCGGTTCCTCATCCGGCGGGATCCGCGCGATATCAGCCGCATCTGGGTGCTGGACCCCGAGGACACCGCGTACATCGAGGTCCCGTATCGGGCGTTGTCGAACCCGGCGGTCAGCGTGTGGGAGCACCGGCAGGCTCTGGCCCGGCTGCGCGAGCGTGGGGCCACCGAAGTCGACGAGTCGGGCCTGTTCCGGATGATCGAGCAGATGCGCACCATCTCCGAGACCGCCCAGAAGACCACCAAGCGCACCCGCCGCGAGAGGCAACGCCGCACCCAGACCGGGACGACCACTACGAGGCAGACGCCCCCGGTGCCGGAACCACCGGTCGTACCAACGGACTTGGATGTGGTGGCCCGGTTCGGGGAGATCGAGCAATGGTGAATGCCAACGAGTACGAGCCGCTGGAGCTGTCCCACTTGCACCCGGCCGCGCAGCCGGTGGCGCGATTGCCGGCGGCCGAGCGGGTCCAGCGGATCCGCGCGGACCGCTGGATCGGCTACCCGAAGGCGGTCGAGGCCGTCGAGCGTCTGGAGACCATGCTCGGCTGGCCGGCGAAGCAGCGCATGCCCAACCTGCTACTGGTGGGCCCGACAAACAACGGCAAGTCGATGATCATCGAGCGCTTCCGCCGGCAGCACCCGCCCAGCTCCGAACCGGACCGGGAGCAGGTCCCGGTGGTGTGCGTGCAGATGCCCTCGGAACCATCACCCTTGCGGTTCTACACCGCGATCCTGTCCGTCCTGGGCGCACCCCTGCGGCCCCGGCCTCGTCTGGTGGAGCTCGAACGCCTCGCCTTGTCCCTGCTGCGCGAGGTCGGGGCGCGGATGCTGGTCGTTGATGAGCTGCACAACGTGCTGGCCGGTCGCGGGGACACCCGTCGGGAGTTCCTGAACCTACTGCGGTTTCTGGGCAACGAACTGCGCATCCCGCTGGTCGGGGTCGGCACCCGCGAGGCCTACCTGGCGGTGCGCTCCGATGACCAGTTGGAGAACCGCTTCGAACCCTTCGTGCTCCCGCTCTGGGAGGCCGACGACCAGGCGAGATCCCTGCTGGCCAGCTTCGCCGCCTCCTTCCCCCTTCGGAAACCATCGGTGATCGACACCGAGGACATGGCCCGCTACCTGCTGGCCCGCAGCGAGGGCACCATCGGGGAGCTGGCCCACCTGCTGACCGCGGCCGCGGTGGCCGCCGTCGAGTCCGGCCTCGAGGCCATCGACCACCGGACCCTGACGATGGCTAACTACACCGGGCCGACCGAACGCCGCCGGGTCTTCGAACGCGAGCTGCTGTGAGCACTCGGTGGCCGGTGCACCCGGCCCCGGTCACCGGTGAGGCACTCACCTCCTGGCTGCGCCGGATAGCCCACCGCTACGGGGCCGAGGTCGAGGACCTCGTTCTCGATACCGGGTTCTGCATCTCCCGCCCCGGGGACCTGGACGTGGCCGCCCCGGAGGAATTCATCAACCAGCTAGCCGGCCGCACCAGAACCGGAACCGACACCATACGGGCCATGACTCTCGGCGGGCAGACCCCCTGGCTGCTGGACCAACTCGAGCCAGCGGCGGAGGCCTACACCACCTATACCCGCCAGCTGGCGGTACTGCTGCCCCGGGGAAGGAGACGCGACCGTACCGTGGAGGACTGGCGGGCCTGGTTGCCCACGGATGCCGGCTGGCAACACCGGGCCTGTCCGCGCTGCACCATGGAATCCACCCCTCCCTGCCCCTACCAACTGGCGTGGCTGGTGCCCCTATTGCTCTCCTGCCCCGTCCACCACTGCCGACTCGAACGCCACAACGGCCCGGTGGGCTACCACGACTTCTGGCACGTCTCGCCGGGTAGGCCCGAGCCGCGACCGGTCGGGGCGGCGATCCGGAGCATGGACCAGCGGACCTGGCAGGCCCTGACCACAGGATCCGTCGCCCTTCCCCGACACCGGGTGCACGCAGGCCTCTGGTTCCGACTACTCAGGACGCTGCTCGACGAGCTCGGCGCGACCATCATCGAATGCGGCGCACCCGGCCGGCTGACACGACAGGTGTGGGACCGCACCGGCCACCCGGTCCGCGCCGGACAGGGCCCGTGGCGCCCCTACGAGGAACTCTCCGATCAGCGCCAACTCCAGTCCCTGGAAGCCGCCGCCACCGCGATACACCTGCTCGAAACCCGGGCCATGACCTGCCCCGGACGCGAAGCCGAGGTGTTCCTGCCCCAACCGGACATTTCCCGCGACCCCGGCAGCACCGAACAAACCACGGACCCCACCGCCATCCGTTGGTAGGAGATCAAAAAGAACTTTCAGGCCGTCGTCGAGGAAGCCCGGACCACCCCCGAGACCGCCCGCCAACTCTTCAACTTCTGCACGATGTACCGCCGCGACAACGACGAAGTGATCCAAGGCGTCCGGAGCAATTTCACCGAGCTCGGCATCCCTTCGGACTACCTGTCACCATAGCTGCGCCGTGACCGTCTGCGAGACGTAGAATAAATGACCGGTTACGTGACAATATTTCTCAACACTTCGCTCTGCGGGCCTCGTGTCACATAAACGATCGAATAAATGACAGGGGTGGTGGGCGGTGCTCGTGGGGTACATGCGGGTGTCTAAGGCTGACGGCTCCCAGGCCACCGACCTGCAACGCGACGCCCTGCTCGAAGCCGGCGTGGAACCGGAGGCTCTGTACGAGGACAAGGCCTCCGGCAAGAGCGATGACCGTCCCCATCTGGCCGCGTGCCTGAAAGCGCTGCGGGCCGGGGATACCCTGCTGGTGTGGAAGCTGGACCGACTCGGCCGGGACCTGCGCCACCTGGTCAACATCGTGCACGAGCTCACCGAGCGGGGCGTGGGCCTGAAGGTGCTCACCGGCCAGGGGGCGGCGATTGACACCACGACCGCCTCCGGCAAGCTGGTGTTCGGGATCTTCGCCGCCCTGGCCGAGTTCGAACGCGAGCTGATCTCCGAACGCACCAAGGCCGGCCTGGCCTCGGCCCGGGCCCGAGGCCGCAAGGGCGGCCGGCCCTACAAGATGACCCCGGCCAAGATCCGCCTGGCGATGGCCTCGATGGGGAACAAGGACACCAACGTCGGTGCCCTGTGTAAGGAACTGGGCATCACCCGCCAGACCCTCTACCGCCACGTCTCACCCACGGGGGAACTGCGCGAAGCCGGACAGAAGGTGCTGGCCCAACGCCGATGACCACCGCGGGCTGCGGAGCTGTGTGCCGCCGATGGTGACCCACCCGGGGGCGTGTCGTATGACGTGCCGTCGCGGGACGGACCACCGGACGGGTCATGCGGGATGTCCCTAGTGGCGTGCCACTGTTCATCCATGTCGGCTGCGGGTGTGTCCGGTGGGGGGTTCCTCCTGCGGACGCGTCTATTGCTCAACCAGCCCCACTGGGTCAGTGGTGGGTGGGGTGTTCGTGGTGGGCGTGGGCGGCGGGTTCGAGTTGGAAGGTGGAGTGGTCGATCGCCACGTCGAAGTGCTCGGCGACGCAGTGTTGGAGCTGGTCCAGGATCTGGGGGGCGTGCCCGTCGTGGAAGCAGTGGTCCTCGACGACGACGTGGGCGCTGAGCACGGGGACCCCGGTGGCGATCTGGGAGGCGTGCAGGTCGTGCACGGACACCACGTGCGGCACCGCTTCAAGGTGGTCCCGAACCTCGGCGAGGTCCAGGTCCCGGGGGGTGGATTCGAGCAGGATGTGCGCGGCCTCGGCCAGGATCTTCAGGGTGCGGGGCACAATCAACACGGCGATGAGCATCCCGGCCACGGCGTCGGCCTGCGCCCAGCCGGTGGTGGCGATGACCAGGGCGCTGGCGATCACGGCCACCGAGCCCAGCGCATCGTTGAGGACCTCCAGGAACGCGGCGCGCATGTTCAGGTTGGCCCCGCGGCCGGAGCCGAGGACGGCCAGCGAGGCGAGGTTACCGGCCAAGCCGAGGATCCCGAACAGCAGCAGAGGGCCGGAGGCTACCTCGGGCGGGGCAAACAGTCGCTGCAGGCCCTCGATGAAGGCGTAGAGACCCACGGCCAGCAGGATGGCGGCCTGGGCCAGGGCGGCCAACACCTCGGCGCGCAGGAACCCCCAGGTGCGCCGGGCCGTGGGCGGCCGAGCCATCAGGGTGGAGGCCAGCAGGGCCATCAGCAACCCGCCAGCGTCGGTGAGCATGTGCGCCGCGTCCACCAGTAGGGCCAGGCTGCCGGTGATCAGCGCCCCGGCCACCTCGGCCAGCAGCACCGCCGTGGTGATGGCGAAAGCGACCGCCAGCCGCCAGCGGTGCGCCGGCGAGGCGTGGTGGTGTGCACCCATTAACTGTGTCCTCCTTCTCCGGGACCGGGCTCAGGCCGCGGCGGGGCCGTCGGGGCCCGGGGTGCCGGAGTGTGGGCAGAGCTCGACCGCGTGCCCGGTGACCGTCAGCAGCCGCTCGGCGGCGGCCAGCACCTGAAGCAGCTCGGGCTCGGCGGCCAGGGCGTACAGCGAGGCCCGGCCCGCCGGCCGGGAGGCCACCAACCCGCAGCCGGCCAGGCAGGCCAGGTGCGCACTGACCGTGGACTGGGCCAACCCGAGGTGCTCGGTCAGCTCGCGCACTTTGTGCTCCCCGGTGGCCAGGTGCCGCAGGATCGCCAACCGGGTGGGGTCGGAGAACCCGTGGAACAGCGCCGCCGCCGGGCCCAGGCCCGCCGCCGGGGACACCCCCGGCTCCTTAATCATCGTCATACGACGATGATAGCGCCTTCAGTCGATAATGGCGAGGTCGCGCCCCAGGACCGGTCAGAAGCCGGTGAAGGCGGGGAGGAACTGGACGAAGACCGAGCCGGCGACGGCGACGTAGGCGACGGCGATGAGGGTCCCGGCCCAGCCGGTGGCGAACCGGACCACCCCCGGCGGGGCGGGGATCACGCCGTGGGCGAGGTTGCGGGCGGTGAGCAGGAGGAACAGGGGGATCATGGCCGCCCAGACGATCATGCAGTACAGGCAGAGGATGTAGATCTCGTACAGGGCCTGGAACCACAGCCAGGCCACGAACCCTATCCCGAGGGTGACCCCGGCCTGCAGCCCGAGCCAGTACCCGCGGCCGGGCCGGGCCCCGGAGAGCACGACCATCGCGGTGGAGATCACCACGGCGAAGGCGACGATGCCGATCAGCGGGTTGGGGAAGCCGAACAGCTCGGACTGCCAGGTGCCCATGACCCGTCCGCAGGACACCCAGGGGTTGATGTCACAGCTGGTGGTGTGGCCGGGGTTCTCGTAGAGGGCGAGGCGTTCGAGGACCAGGGTCGCCGAGGCGATCCAGCCGACGGCGCCGGTGACGAGCAGCACCAGGCCGAAGGCCCGGCGCCCGGTGAACCACGCCGGGGCCGGCGCCGGGCCGGCTGCCGATACTGGGGAGGCGGCGCTCGGGGCGGTGGGCTCGGTGAGCCGGTCGGTCATGGGAAGTCCTTTGCTCTCGGTCCTCTGCTCTGGCCCGGGTGGCCGCGGATGGTCCGGGCGGTCAGTCCTGGGTGGCGGCCTCGACGGCGGCGGTGAACTCTTCCAGGCTGTTCACGGTGAGCGGCTCACCGTCGAGGTAGAAGGTCGGGGTCCCGGCCATGCCCAGGGCGGTGCCGTCGGCCACGTCCAGCTCGACCCGGTCCCGGGTGGCCGGGTCGGCCACCGCGGCATCGTAGGCGGCCATGTCCAGGCCCAACTCTTCGGCGTAGGCCCGGAAGACCGGGCTGCGGTCCTCCGTGGTGTGGCTCCACTCGGTCTGGGTCTCGAACATCTTCTGGTACATCGACTCGTAGGCGCCCTGCTGGGCAGCGGCCTCCACGGCGATGGCCGCGGTGACCGAGTTCGGGTGGCCCGGCAGCGGGAAGTACCGGTGCACGAAGGTCACGGTGTCCGCATACTCGGCGCGCAGGTCCTCCACGAAGGGGTAAGCCGCCGCGCAGGCCTCGCACTCGAAGTCCAGGAACTCCACCAGCACGGCCTTCTCATTGGGGGCCTGCGAGAGCACCCGGCTATTCTCCCGCACCAACTGACCGGCAGACCCAGTCGACTGCCCGGTGGACTGGGCGGTGGACTGGTTGGGGTCCTGCTGCTGGGCGGTGGCGGTCCCGCGGGCCACAAGGTAACCGATGAGGGCGGCGGCCACGACCAGGCCCAGCAGCACCCAGACCACGATCTTGGCCCGGCGCTGCCGGGACGGGGTGGGAGAAGACGGGGTGGAAGCGGTGGGGTCAGGGGAAGTCACGAGCGGTCCAATCCGTGAGGTGGGGGGCGTGTGCGGGCGGGGTTAGACGGGGGTGGTGAAGGTGCCGGCCAGGTTCTGCAGCTGGTAGATCCACAGGGTCCAGATCCCGGTGACCATCAGCACCCCGACGAGCACCAGCAGTACCCCGCCGATGATGTTGAAGGCGCGGATGTGGCGGCGGACGAAGCCCAGCGTTCGGGTGACCCAGTCCAGGCCCATCGCCACCAGCACGAAGGGGATGCCCAGGCCCAGACAGTAGAGGAAGCCCAGCAGGGCCCCGCGCCAGGGGTCCCCGGTGGTGGTGCTCAACGCCAGCACGGCGCTGAGGGTCGGGCCCATACACGGGGTCCAGCCCAGGCCGAAGACCACCCCGAGCAGCGGGGCCCCGGCGATCCCGGTCCTGGGCTGGAAGGACATCCGCCGGGTGTTCTGCAGGAACGGCAGCCAGCCGATGAGCACCAGGCCCATCAGGATCACGAACACCCCCAAGGCCCGGATCAGCGCGTCCTGCCACTGCAACAGCCACCCGCCGATCACCCCGAAGGCGGCCCCGTAGAGGGTGAACACCGCGGCGAAGCCCATAATGAACAGTCCCACCCCGGTCATCACCCGGCGCCGGTTGTCCGCCCGGCGCGGGTCGGCCAGCCCGGAGACATACCCCAGGTATCCGGGCACCAGCGGCAAGATGCACGGGGAGAGGAAGGACACCAGCCCGGCGACCACGGCCAGCGGCATCGCCACCAGCAGTGCCCCGGACTGGACCATCTCGGCGAAGAACCCACCCAGGCTCATGGCCGTCCTCCTCGGCCCCGGCAGCGGCGATGCGGGAAGGTGGGGCAGCAACGGGCAGTCACGGAGGGTCCTCACTGATTCAATCGATCGGGGTCGCCCGGCCCGGGCGAAACCGCGCAAGAGACTACAGCACAGGCTGTATAGTTCACCACATGCTGACGATTGCGACACGGTTGGACGTGATGAACCGACTGGGCCGGGCGATGGCCGACCCCACCCGATCCCGGATCCTGCTGTCCCTGCTGGAGGGCCCCGGGTATCCGGCCGAGCTGGCCCAGGCTCTGGGGCTGAGCCGGTCGAACGTGTCGAACCACCTGGCCTGCCTGCGGGACTGCGGGATCGTGGCCGTCGAGCACCAGGGCCGCCGCACCCGGTACGCGATCGTCGATGCGCACCTGGCCCGGGCGCTGAGCAGTCTGCTCGAGGTGACCCTCGCGGTGGATGCCTCCGCGCCCTGCCTGGACCCGGGCTGCCCGGTACCCGGGTGCTGCGACACGGCGGAGGTGGCCTCGTGAGCGCCGCCTGCGGCTGCGAGGCCCCGACCCCCACTCCCGGTGCACCCGAGGAGCACGAGGAGCACCGGCCGTGGTGGCGCGATGCAGCCATCCTGCTCCCGGCGCTCTCCGGGCTGGCGTTCCTCACCGGGCTGGTCCTGGAATGGTCCGGGGCCGGTCTCGTGGCCACGGTGGTGTTCTGGGTCGGGCTGGTGCTGGGCGCCTGGACCTTCGTGCCCGGGGCGCTGCGCGGATTGTTCACCCGGGGCCGGCTCGGGATCGGACTGCTGATGACGATCAGCGCCATCGGCGCGGTGATCCTGGGCTACATCGAGGAGGCCGCCGCCCTGGCGTTCCTGTACTCCATCGCCGAGGCCCTGGAAGACAAGGCCATGGACCGGGCCCGGGCGGGCCTGCGCGCCCTGCTGAAACTGGTGCCCGAGACCGCGACCATCCGGGCCGGCGGGGCCACGGTGGAGGTCGAGGCCAAGGACCTGCGACCCGGGCAGGTGCTCGTGGTCCGGCCCGGGGAACGGGTCGCCACCGACGGGATCGTGCGTACCGGGCGCAGTTCCCTGGACACCTCGGCGATCACCGGCGAGTCCATCCCGGTCGAGGTCGGCCCGGGAGACACCGTCTCGGCCGGGTCGATCAATACCGCCGGGGCCCTGGAGATTGACGCCACCGCCGCCGGCACCGACAACTCCCTGACCACCATCGTGCACCTGGTCGAACAGGCCCAGGCCGAGAAGGGGGACCGGGCCCGGCTGGCCGACCGGATCGCGAAGCCCCTGGTGCCCGGGGTGCTCATCCTGGCCGTGCTCGTCGCGGCCCTCGGGTCCCTGCTCGGGGACCCGGAACTGTGGATCACCCGCGCCCTGGTGGTGTTGGTGGCCGCCTCGCCCTGCGCGCTGGCCATCGCGGTGCCGGTCACCGTGGTCTCGGCGATCGGCGCGGCCAGCCGGTTCGGGGTGGTCATCAAATCCGGGGCCGCCTTCGAGCGCCTCGGCGGGATCCGCCACCTGGCGGTGGACAAGACCGGGACCCTGACCCGCAACCAGCCCACCGTCACCGCCGTGCTCGCCGCCCCCGGCATCACCGAGGACCAAGTGCTGGGCTGGGCCGCGGCACTGGAACAGCACAGCACCCACCCGTTGGCCGCGGCCATCACCGCCGCCACCCCGGACACGCCCGCGGCCGAGGGCGTCACCGAGACCGCCGGGCACGGGATCACCGGCCGCCTGGACGGGGCTACCGTCACCGTCGGCAGCCCCCGCTGGCTGGCCCCCGGCCCCCTGGCGGCCCAGGTCCAGGGGCTGGAGGACCAGGGCATGACCGTGGTCATCATCCACCGCGACGGGGCGGTCGCCGGGGCCATCGGGGTCCGTGACGAACTGCGCCCTGAGGTCCCCACCGTCGTGACCACCCTGACCGGCCAGGGCATCGACCTGACCATGCTCACCGGGGACAACGCCCGCACCGCCCGGGCGATCGCCGACCAGGCCGGCATCGACGACGTGCGCGCCGAGTTGCGCCCCGAGGACAAGGCCACCGCCGTCCACCAGTTGACCGGCACCCGGCCCACCGCGATGATCGGTGACGGCATCAACGACTCTCCCGCCCTGGCCGCCGCCGAGGTCGGCATCGCCATGGGCGCCACCGGCTCGGACGCAGCCATCGAATCCGCCGATGTCGCCTTCACCGGCCACGACCTGCGCCTGATCCCCCAAGCTCTGGCCCACGCCCGCCGCGGCCGGGCCATCATCAATCAGAACATCATTCTCTCGCTGCTGATCATCGCCGTGCTGCTGCCGCTGGCCATCACCGGCGTCCTCGGCCTGGCCGCCGTGGTCCTGGTCCACGAGGTCGCCGAGGTCATCGTCATCGGCAACGGCCTGCGCGCCGCCACCACCCGACGCACCGCCCTGGAACCCCTCACCGACCGGCAAGCCCAACCCGCCACCACGGGATGAGCTCCTACCGTGCCTGCGGGACAGAGACGCCCAGGCCCGGTGAGACCCGACCTGTCCGGTCCATCCGGTACCTGCCGGCGATTTCACAGGTCGCGCCGGGGTCAGCAGATCCACTGAGGCGCCGGGAAACGGGCGCATCGCGAAAGGACACGAATGAACCACCGGCGCAGGTACCCCCTGGTGCTCTTGACCATTGCGATCGGGGCCGGCGTAGTGGTCCTGGACCAGGTGACCAAGTGGTGGGCGGAGAACAGCCTGTCCACGGGCGAGCGAGTCCCGCTCCTGGGTGAGCTGCTCGGGCTCCAGCTGGCCTACAACCCCGGGGCGGCCTTCTCGTTCGGGGCCAACTCGACCTGGATCTTCACCATCATCTCGGCGGTGGCGGTCGCCGCGGCGATCTGGTTCACCCTCCGGGTCCGTACCGTGTCCTGGGCGATCGTGATCGGGTGTCTCGGCGGCGCGGTGACTTCCCACCTGGGTGACCGGCTCCTGCGCCCACCGTCATTCGGGCAAGGCCACGTGGTGGACTTCCTCGCCTACGGGAACTGGTTCATCGGCAACATCGCGGACATCTTCATTGTCGGCGGGGCGCTGGCCGCGGTCCTCCTGACCGCCACGGTGCCCGACCGGGGCACCGTCGACGCCGCGCGATAACCACTACTAGGACTCCCCTCCGCGGCCCGCTGCAGTCGGTCCCCCCTAGGGAGTCAACCTGCCGGCGCCGTACGAGACCACACGGTGATCTTGGCGGGGTGGGGCGGTGCGTCCAATCGGGTATACCCCTTACACACCCTGCCCGTCCACGAGGCCATCACGTCAGAGGCGGTCCCAAATCGGGCTGTTGGACAGAAATGTCGGAGGGTCAAAGACGTGGTTGGACAGACGGTGGCCTACGTGCGGGTGAGCTCGACGGAGTAGAACCTGGACCGCCAGCTCGAGCCTCCCGAAGTAGGATGACCACTGAATGGACCGACCGTGACGGCTTGGCCCCCAGGGAGCCGGGTTATCCACACGTCGTTCGCGAGGACCTCTTCGACACGCTCATTGGCTTTTCCCAACCGAGGTATGTCCGGATGAGCTCCGCGATGAGGTTCACGACCAGCTCGAACAGCTCGAACAGCTCGAACAGCTGGAGTTCATCCCGCAGCAGAAGCGGTCCATCGGCGACACTCCATTCCCACTTGATGGCCCCAAACGCGCTCAGGCGACCCGTCTGGCCCGCCAGTACCGGCGGGCCGAGATCGAATGGCAGGGGCTCACCTCGATCTGCCAGCAACCCGACTCTCATGCCTCCTACGAGGCCACCCTCTCGACTCGGGCCGACAGCGCGCGAATTTCCCAGGACGAGTTCCATCGCGCTGCATCCCGTCTCCAGGAAAGCGGCCACATCACCGCCATGAGGACATGGGAACGAGACCTGCTGCGTCCCAAACTCACCGCGCGCGGTGAGTACCTGGGTCTACTTCCACGTCTCGGACACCGGCCTGGACGCCCGGCAGGTCTGCAAACATGCCCTCGATTGCGCTCACGTCGCCCCCACCCCCGGCCGCCCCTTCGCCTCAGCAACTGACAACACCCACGTGCGCCTCTTCTAAGCAGCCTCCCGAGGGGAGCTGAGAGAGAAGGGACCGAAGGGGCCGGCCGGCTCGCCGCACTTCTTGATGGGCTCCGTGGCAAACGCAAACCGGCCTGAGCGTGCCGGAGGATTATCCCGTGGAGCTCGCCGGACGCGTCTGCGGTGTACCGGAACTCGAGCGGGTCCTCAGGAGGCCGGGGAGCAGGGCCCGTTCGGGGGTGCTGCTGCCAGGATTTGCTCGGCAATGTGGCCGGTTTGTTCCACGGTAAGTTCGGGGACGTCGTCGAAGTCTGTGCCTCCATCGGGGAGGGTGCCAGCGATGTGGAAGTGGAGGTGCGGGATGGCTTGGTGTGCTGTTGTCCCGTTGTTCTGCCAGACCGCGATTCCTGGGCGCTCGAATGCGGCGTCGATTGCTGAGGCCGCCCATGCGAGAGTGTCCATCATCGCGTGACGTTCGTGGGACTCGGACTCCAACAAGGTCGGGTAGTGCCGCACGGGGAGGATGAGCAGGTGCCCGATACCCCGTTGTTCTCTCGTGACAAGCACCGCCACCAGATCGTTGCGACAGAGGATAGTGAAGGGGCGTGCCCCGCTGAGGTAGTCGCAGAACGCGCAAGGCTCCTGCTCGGGAATGTCGAGACTGCTGTCGGCGTAGTTCATCCAGCGACCAGGGAGCGGAGGAACGCTTGGAACTCGGTGCGGTCGATCTTCCCGATCTCGTTGGGATGCACGACGATGCGGAGCTCTTTGGAGAATCGCCCGCGTCGGGTGCGGAGCAGGAACGAGAACGCGATCAGCCGGACGGCGACCTCGGCGGTGAGCTCGGGGATGCGGGACTGTCCTTGGCCGAGCAGTGGGACACAGATGGGTTCCCCGTTGCCGGTGCGGTCGGCGGCATCCCAGACGCTGTCGAGGCTGTTCAGGATGCCCCTTATGGTGCCCTTGGCCCGGTTGTGCTCGTCCATGTCGGTGTAGGCGACGCAATAGTAGTGCGTGGTGCCCTGGCCGGGAAGCACGGCGACGGTGCCGATCGGGTAGACCTCTTGCTTACCGGGCTTCGTGATAGTACCTACGGTCCTGACTTCTGTAAGGGCTGTTGTGAGCGCGGCATCGAGCTGCCGCTGCGATCCGCCATAGATCATCTGAAGCAGGTTCCCCTGAACGCTGCTGCTGTCGATGATCCCCGGCTCGGTGTCGAACGTCGTCGTCATCCCGATCAGAGCTGACGCGTTTTGCGCGAACAAATCTCCTTCGACTAGCCGGATCGTGACGTTTTCAGATGGGAACTGCTGCTCAGGGTCCTTCTCTCGCAGCGAGCACACTGCCCATATGGCCGCGAGAGGGACGGCGCCGCCCAGAATCCACCACCGGTCTTT